>JAHBTG010000063.1 GCA_019638695.1 Bacteroidota bacterium
CATGCAGAACACTATATTGCCCAGTGGGCAGACGGCAGCACAGCTCTTAGCCGCCATAACCTCAGCTACGGCCCCTACCAGTTAACCCTCACCGATACCCTGGGGTGCCAGACCGTCTACCCCATCTCCCTGGGTGCACATGACTGCTGCCGGTACTTTGATATTCCCAATGTCTTCACCCCCAATGGCGACGGTGTGAATGACTTCCTGCAGGTACGCACCTACTGCATAGACCGCTTTGAGCTTCAGATCTTCAGCCGCTGGGGCCAGCTGGTATACACCACCCAAAACGAGGACAAACCCTGGCGCGGCAATTATCAGAATGAGCCTGCGCCTGAGGGCGTATACTTTGCTGTGCTGCACCTCTGGCTGCCCGATGGCACCGAGCTGGTGCGGCAGACGCATGTGACCTTGTTAAGGTAGCAGTCTTAACACTCATGAGCAGGCACTGATATTCCCATTTGGTAGCTTCCACCCCTGTAAGACCGGCCTAACAGCAAAAGGGGAATAAATGGTGCTGTGCGAACCTGCTCTAGGTGTTCTGAGCGGTTGCTGCCATTCGTGGGTGTAACCTTGTATACATTACCTATGAGAAGGGCATACGTCACTGTTGTATAACAGGAGATAATACTATAGGTCATAACACGTATTTCTGCCTGGTTATCGTTCGTTCGCGCATTAATTATATTGTTTATTGTATACTTGTGGCTCATAACTGCCGCTACTAACTACACCCATGCGAATAGAAGTGCTGATGGACGACCATCGGCTGCGTTTGCAGCTGAACAGGGACGTTCCGTCCCTGGAATGGTACTTCAAACCCGGTTATGTGTTCCTTGCAGAAGAATTTCGCCAGGCCCATCGGCAGCTTGTCAGTTACTTTGAGACCTATGTCCGGCTATTGCCCCGGCTTACGGTGTTGTATGATACCTCGCCGGCCAGTCTATTATCTGCCGAGGAAGCAAAATATGCCGCAGCACATATTACGCCGCTTATGGTGGCGGCAGGTTTGCGGCGGGAAGCCTTTGTGGTGCCCGAGGATGTTTTTATGCAGATGCTCATAGAAGACTACAAGACGCATACCCAGGATACACTGGAGGTAGGTATCTTCCGGGATGTGGGAGATGCGCGCCAGTGGCTGGCGGCCCTTTAAGGAAACGCCCCGGTGTGCGTTGACCGCAGAAGCAGGCGGGCATACGGCTTTCTCCCGTAAATTAGCTGGTAATGTCCACAGAGCTGGCCGCCTTCCTGCATGCATGCAAATTGCGACTGCTGAACCTGAACCAGGCTAACCGCGCACTCAGGCTGCCGCGCCTGCTACCCGGCCGTGAGGTGGATGTGCATGACCTGTCATGGTATAACGGGCTCCGCCCGGAACAGCTGGTGCAGCAGGTAATGGCTCGTCATTATGTGCCGTTACTCAGTCCGCAAGCTGCGGCAAACCCCCAGCATACCCACATACACCATCGCCTCACCCAGCTCCACCGCTATCTCACCTTATGCGAACAGGAAACCGGGGCCTATGACCTATACCTGGGTTACCCTTTTGTCGAAGGCCGCTTCCAGGATGGTACCCTGGTGCGCTGTCCTTTGCTGCAGTTTCCCGTGCGCCTGGTGCGCGGCGCCCGCACGGGCTGGGCATTGCATCCCCGGGAGACCACAGACGGGCTGCTGAACGAAGCTTTCTTCCGTGCACTGGAGAAGCATCAGGAGCATCCACTCCCTTCCGGTTTCTGGCAGGATGGGCTGGATAGCCGGCGTGGCGAACTCCGGGAATTGCTCAACGCCCTCTATGCGCATCTTAAGACCTATTCCCTGCCTATAGACTTTAACTCGGAGCTTTTCCTGCAGGTAGTAGACCGGTTTGTAGAGTATGGCAATGAGTATATGGAGCTTTGGCCGGCCGGCAGCCTTAAGCTGATGCCACAGGCCGTGCTGGGCGTCTTTCCCCCCTATGATACCGCTTTGTTGCAGGACTATCAGGCTTTGGAACAGCAGCCGGATACGTTTCCCCTGTATGCCCTGCTGGAGCCCCGCCCGCAGGAGGTGGATGTCAGCCCGGTAGGCCATCCCTTTGCTCTGCCCGCGGATTTTACCCAGCTAATGGCTTTGCGCAAGGTGCAGGCCGGGCACAGCCTGGTCGTGCATGGTCCGCCCGGTACCGGTAAAAGCCAGCTGATCGTCAACTTGGTGGTTGATTACCTGGCCCAGGGTAAACGGGTGCTGGTGGCCAGTGAAAAACGGGCTGCGCTGGATGTCGTAGCCAGGCGTTTACAGGCTTTGGGCCTCGGGCCCTGGTATGCCCTTATCCATGACTTCCGGACAGACCGGGACCGCCTGTATGCCCGGCTGGCAGAGACCCTGGTGCGGCTGCCTGCCCTGCAGAAACAGGTGGCTGCAGAACAGCCGCGGTATGCAGAGCTGGCCCGGCAGCAAAACCAGTATGCAGAGCTGGCCCGGCAGGTAGAGGCCCGCTACAAGGTGTTATGCAAGCCCTTGCCCTGCGGGTGGTCTCCCGATGAGCTGTATGCCCGGGTAGCCTCCAAGCCGTTACAACCTCCATGGCCGCAATTACCCGCAGCCGCCTTTACCCGGTATACCCTGGCAGATTTCTGCCTGCGTGCGCAGCGATGCCAGCCTTATGCAGACCTGCTGCAGCCGGATCATCCCTGGTATGCGCGGCGCTCGCTGGACGCACTCCCCGAAACGGACCGCGAGGCCCAGCAACAGTGGGTAGCAGCCCTGCCCCGGGAAATGGTACAGGCCCGGGAACACTGGCTGGCTTGCCATCTCAAGGGGCAGGCACTCGCCAATGATCCGGACCTGCCTCAGCAGGTGGCCCAGTTGCACCAGCTGAATGCCCGGATACAGGCCCATCCCCAGCATCATCCCGCGCTGGCCAGGTGGCTGTCTGCCCCCTTGCCGGTTCCGCTGTTGCAACAGCAGCTGGACCAGCTGATGACCGTGTACCAATCCCTGGGCGCACTGTCCCTGCTTGGCTTTGAGGCATTGCCCGGGCGGGAGGCTTTGTTCGCAGCCATTACCCGCTACGAAGAGCAGGGCATCTGGCAGGGCGCCTGGTACCGCTCCTGGCGGCAGGCGCGCAAGCAGCTGCGCAACCACCTGGCCGGGCAGGGTCAGACACTCAGGATGCGGCAGGTCCGGCAGCTGGCGGTGCAGTTGCAACAGGCGGATACCTTGCTCCGGCAGTTGGATGCGCTCTGTCAGCACCCGTTCTGGGCAGATCTGGCAGATATCTCACAGGGTGCCGCCTGGTTCTGGCAACTCCGGCAACGGGCAGATGCCTTGCAGTGGCTGGCCAGCCAGTATGTACCTGTTGCAGTGTTGCCTGCTTTGCGGCCGGTATCCACTGCTGCCTATACACTGGATGCTGCTAAATGGACCAAACGGCTGCAGCAGGCCGATATCCTGTTACAACATTGGCAGGCCTGGCAGGCTTTTACCCATACGTGCCAGACCCTGCTGTCCCCTTCATTGGCCGGCGTTTTAGGTGAGGAAGCCCGCTCTGGAGAAGATTATCCCCAGGCTCAGTTGCTCCGGCGGTGTTACATGCCGGAACGGATGCTGGCCCTGGATCAGCTATTGTCTGCGATGCCCCCGCACTATGAAACCCTTGTGCGCCAGGTGGCTGCCAGGGGAGAATGGGAGAACCCCGGCTGGGCTACCTCGCTGGAGAGCCACATGCTGCAGGCCTGGTTGCGGGATGCAGAGGCCGGAGAGCCGTTGCTCTCAGATGAACTGCGGGAGGATTATGCCGTTCGCCTGGCGCAACTTGTTAAGCTGGAAACCCATTTGAGCGCACAGGCAGCTGCGCATGCCTGCCATGTAGTGGAGCAGCGCGCGGCCCGGTGTGTGCAGGCCGATGATACTTTGCCTGCACACCTGCGGGAACTGCACCACCAGCTAACCAAAAAACGCCGGATATGGCCCTTACGCCAGGTGGCCAGCCGGTACTGGTCCCAGGACCTGGACCGGCTGATGCCCTGTGTGCTGGCATCTCCGGAGACTGTGGCTGCGGTATTCCCTATGACGGCGGAACTCTTTGACCTGGTTGTCATAGACGAAGCCAGCCAGTGCCCTACGGAACGGGTCTTCACTACTTTGCTGCGGGGCACGCAATGGGTGGTGGCCGGGGACCCTCACCAGCTACCGCCCATGGACCTGTTCCAGGTGCAGGTCAATACCGAGCAGCTGCTGGCCGCCCGGCAGGATACGTTTCATAGCCTGGGTAGCGCCATAGACAGTGAGAGTATCCTGGACCTGGCCCGTCAACGGCTGCCGCAGGCGCATTTGCTGGGCCATTATCGCAGCCATCACCCTGCGCTCATCGAGTTTTCCAACCGCGCTTTTTATGAAGGCAAGCTGCAAAGCCTGCCACCCCGGGAGCAGGAATTACTCTTCTGGCCCCCCATCCGTTACCACCAGCTGGGAGGCAGCCGGGCACAACATATCAATGAAGTAGAGGCACATGCCATAGTGGCCGAAATAGAAAGGCTGCTCCGGCATCCTGCCCGGCCTACGCTTGGAGTAGTGACGTTCAACTTTCAGCAGATGCAATACATACAGGATGTGCTCGACCAGCGTATCCTGGAGTTGCTCCGCACGGATGAATCTGCGGCATCTGCCCTGGCCGCCGAGTTTGAGCGCCAGGTGGCGGGGGAGTTTGCAGGTCTTTTCATCAAGAATATAGAAAATGTGCAGGGAGATGAGCGCGATATCATCCTGTTCTCGGTAGGGTATGCACCCAATGCCCAGGGACGGGTGCCGGCTACCTTTGGGTGGCTCAACCAGGCAGGCGGGCAGAATCGTCTCAATGTGGCGGTTACCCGTGCACGCCACCAGGTGCAGGTGTTTGCCAGCTTCCTGCCAGAGCAGCTGGATACCGAGCAGAGCCGCCACCCGGGTCCTCGTTTGCTCAAGAATTACCTGCGTTATGCCAAGGCCGTATCGGATGGTCATTTGCAGGAACAGGCTCGTGTGCTGGAGGGGCTATCCCCTGCGCTACAAGTCCTCCCCGCTGCACTCCCGGTGGTAACGGATTTCTGCAATGACCTGCGGGCTGCCGGGCTGCCAGCCCACCTGGCGCCGCATTATGCAAATGGTCTTTTTGAGTTATGGCTGCAATCTGCAGATGCCCGGGTGCAGCTGGCTATACAGTTGGAGCCTGCCGGGCATCCGGCAGGGCGGGTGAGTCTCCTGGATAATCCCCGCCGGCTCCAGGCGGCACGCATCCCTTTCCTGCACTTTAGTGCCCGGCAGCTGTGGGCATCCCGTGCCGGTTGCGTGCAGCAAGTTCTGCATACCTGGCAAAAGCTGTGTGAAAATACGGCCATAGTCCTGTAGGGCGTTCAAAATGCACTAGATTTGCACCTGGAAATTCATTCACTTAACTACACCACGCATGGCTGGTAACATCACTTTCTCTATTATCAAACCCGATGCCGTGGCCAACGGTCACGCAGGTAAAATTCTTGACCACATCATTCAGGCCGGCTACAAGGTGCGTGCGCTCCGCCTCATTCATATGACCCAGGGCATGGCCGAAGGCTTCTATGCGGTGCACCGCGAACGTCCTTTCTTCAAAGACCTGGTGAGCTATATGTGTAGTGGCCCCTGCATGCCGCTGGTGCTGGAGAAAGCCGATGCGGTGGCCGGCTTTCGTACGCTTATTGGCGCTACAGACCCTGCTAAGGCTGACGAGGGTACTATTCGTAAGCTCTATGCCCAGAGTATTGAAGCGAACGCCGTGCACGGCTCTGACAGCGATGAGAATGCCTTGCGCGAGGCCCGCTATTTCTTTGCAGAGATCGAAGAGGTGCGCGGTTAACAAGCTGACTGGCAAAAGACCCGCTGAGGGCTTTTAGGGCCGTATATGCTACAGCATATACGGCCTGTTTGTTTTAACTTATTTCAGGATATGATACATATCCCGTTCCAGCGAACGCTTGGGTTTGCGGGGTTTTACCTTGATGCGTCCGATCTCCCGGCCATCCCTGAAGAAGAGAAATACCGGGATAGAATCATAGCCATACCGGGTATGGTAGCCGTAGGGGTCTCGTTTGGTGGTGTCTACCCCTAGGATCTCCAGTTGGCGGAGCGGCAGCTGGGGCTTTAGCCGGAAGAAATGACGCACCCACCTGCGGCTGTCGTTACACCAGGTGCCCAGCACCAGTTTCATATCAAAACTGTCTTGTACTGTGCGCAGGCTGTCCATATAGGCAGGTAGCCGGGGTTTGGTCTTGCTGCCTGTGATATCTTTCCACTCGCACCGGCGGATAAATTCGTCATAGGACATTTTGCCCGTTAGGTATTGGTTCTTGCAGGAGAACACGGACAGGACCAGGATGACGGCAAGGGCTTTGAACAGGGCAGGCATGCAGGCGACGGTGTTAACAAGGTAAAAATACGTGCGCTCAGGGCAAAGGACAAAAAAAGGACCACCCGGAAAAGTGGTCCTTTTTTCTGCCAGAGAAACTGCTTAAAAAGCCAGCAGATTATTTGGGCAATGTGTTCAGTTCTTCGGTAGCGGCCAGCTTGAAGCCTCCTACAGCTGCTTTGCGCAGTGCGGTGGCTGCTGTGGCAGTGTCTCCGCCCTTCTTGGCTGCCAGGCCAATGAAGAAGTTATACTGGGCGGTTACCTGGGCTGGTGCCTTGCCTTCGATCAGTTGCAGGGCCTGCTGCGCAGTGGCTACTGCAGCGGCATACTGGCCTTGCTTATACTGTGCCTGGGCTTTGATGAACAGCAGATTGCTGCTGTTGGGATTGGTGGCCAGCACTTTGTCAATGCTGCTGATAGTGCCGGAGAAATCGTTGTTGGCAAACTGGATGTTGGCCAGCTGGCTGTACATCTTGGCCTGATCTTCGGGCGTTTTCTGGGCTTCGGCAGCTTTCTTGTAATAATCTACTGCAGCACTGGTCTGGCCTGCCTTGTAGTAGGCAATGGCGGCAAACTTGTAGGTAGCGGCAGGGTTGTCGTTGGCTTCTACAGCTTTGTTGATCCACTGGATGGCTTCATCATAAGCGCGGGCGTTGAGGTAGCCGGAAGCTACTGCCAGGAAGCGGCCGGAACCGGTGGCTTTTACTTTGCGCTCAGTGGATACGGCCAGTTTGGGACAAGTGGTCTTCAGTTCCTCAATGGCATTTTTGTAATCGCTGTCGCGGCCCAGTTTGGCGGCGGCTACGGCTTTGCCGGAAGTAAAGTTGCCCAGGGCGCAACCTGTTTGCTGTTGCTGCTTGGCCAGTTGTTCTGCTTTGCTGTAGGCATCATAAGCAGCCTGCCAGTTGCTGGCCTTGAGGTGAATGGAGCCTTCTGTACCAACGATGCGGGTATCATTGGGCTGGATGGATTTGGCTTGGTTCAGGGCTGCCAGTGCTTCGTTGTTCTTACCGGCTGCTACCAGCATTTTGGCGGCAGTGAGCTTGTACTTCAGCTTCTTGGTCTGGTCGGTTTCTGCATCAAAGGCTTTATCCAGGTTCTGTACGGCACGGTCTGTATCTCTTTGGCGGGCATACAGCATGGCAGAAGCGTAATAGCCGTCAGCAAAGCCGGGGTTTACACGGGTCGCTCCTTCGAAGGCGGCGATAGCCTCCTCGTTCCGCTTGAGTTGCATGAGGCACTGGGCTTTCATGACGTAGTAGCGGAAGTTGGAGTTCTCTGCGCGGATGGCTTCGTCGAACTTGCGCACTGCATCTTCAAACTGCTTGGCTTTCATGAACTTCTGTCCGTCGCGGGCAAAAGCCGCCCCGGGACCTTGAGCGTTCATGTACAGCGGACTGAACAGCAGGAGAGCAAATAGCAGAAATACCGGTTTTTTGAAAAGCATAAGCTTAGGTTTTTGTGTCGATATGAAATAGCTAGCAGACATAACTATAGGGCGGATTGGCTATTGTTTTGCAATATGAATATTTTTCTTCAAAAGAGTCATTCTCCGGGGAGGGTATTCAGTCAAAAAAAGCAGTTGTTCCCTTTCGCCAGCCGTTATCCTCTGCAAACAACAGTCAAAATTAAATAAATTCTGAACTTGCAAGACTTTTTCTTTCAGCAATCTCAAGATAGTTATCTCCCCATTTCAGATGTCCACTACCCCACGGTTTATTGAAGAACTTACCTGGCGCGGGATGCTGCAAGACAGCACTCCGGAAGTTGCGGCGGCCCTGGGTGCCGGCCCGGTGGCAGGTTACATAGGCTTTGACCCCACTGCAGAAAGCCTCCACGTGGGCAACCTGGCAACCTTGATGCTGCTGGTGCAGCTGCAGCGCTGCGGGCATAAGCCCGTGCTGCTGGTGGGAGGGGCTACAGGCTTGATAGGCGACCCCAGCGGCAAGCGTGCGGAGCGCAAGCTCCTGGATGCGGACCAGGTGCTGCATAATGTGGCCTGCATCCGCCAGCAGCTCATGCAGTTCCTGGATTTTTCTCCGGGCCCCACGCAGGCAGAAGTGGTCAATAACCTGGACTGGTTCCGTCATCTCAGTTTGCTGGATTTCCTGCGCGATGTGGGCAAGCACCTGACGGTGAATTATATGATGGCCAAAGACTCTGTGCAAAGCCGGCTGGAGACGGGTATCAGCTACACCGAGTTTACCTACCAGCTATTGCAGGCCTATGATTTCTTTTACCTGCATCAGACGCACGGGGTGCGGTTACAGATGGGGGGCAGTGACCAGTGGGGGAATATTACGGCCGGTATAGAACTGACCCGCCGTATGGCCGGGGCAGATGCGCATGGCCTTACCTGTCCCCTGCTGACCAAAGCCGACGGTACCAAGTTTGGCAAAAGCGAGGACGGTAACATCTGGCTCAATGCGCAGATGACCTCTCCCTACAAATTCTACCAGTTCTGGCTCAATGCAGCAGATGAGGACCTGCCTCGTTTGCTCAAAGTCTTCAGCCTCCGCAGCCGTGCAGAACTGGATGCACTGCTGGCCGGGCATGCTCAGGATCCCGGACTGCGGGCCGGCCAGAAGGCGCTGGCCACAGAGCTCACTACCCGCGTGCATGGCGATAGCGCCCTGCAGCGCGCCTTGCAGGCCAGCGAGATCCTCTTTGGCAAAGGCACGACAGAGCAGTTGCGGGCCCTCACGCCCGGGGAGTTTGCAGAGATCTTCGAGGGCGTACCCACAGGACAACTGTCCAGGAATCGTTTGACGGAAGGGCTGGGTCTGCCAGATGCGCTGGCCGAAACGGGTGCCGCCGCCAGTAAGAGCGAAGCCCGCCGCCTGCTACAGTCCGGCGCGGTGCGCGTCAACAAATCTCCTGTGCAGGAGACCGACGCCCTGGGGCCCGATGACCTGCTCAATCATCGGTATATATTGTTGCAAACCGGAAAGAAGAAATACCACCTTGCGGTGTTTACTGATTAAGCTATTGCTGATCCTTCCCCTTTGGGGATTCGGCCAGTCCGGGGTGTTTGTGACCAAATACATCCCTGGGAACTATCTGGCCAATAATGTCCATGAAGTGGAGCTGACGAATGAAGGCCCCCGGCCGGAGAACATCGGGGGCTGGTTTGTGGTGACACGGGATTATGGGGTGCGCATTCCGGCCGGCACCATCCTGGCGCCCGGCGCCCGTTATCGCATGGCCAAGAGCCCTGAAGGACATGCCCGCCTGAACCTGGAGTTGCGCACCACGCCGGATTTCCTTATTCGTTTGCCCGACCGCCGGTATGAGGGTAACTATATTGTGCTGATGAATGCCAGCCGCCAACCCGTGCAAGGCTTCTACCATAGCACACAGTCTAACCCTCCTTTTCTGCCCGATAGCGGGCATTTCCTTGTAGAAGGCCGGCGCATGCTGTCTTTTTCCATCCCGGCCTTTACGCATCGGTTGTGGACCTACTTTCCCATAGGTGAAGATCCTGCCATAGGATTTGAGCGGATATCCGGTAGCTGGCGGGTGATCTCGGCCACTCGCCCGCTGAACCTGTATCCTGCGGCGGCTTTTATAGATGTGAAAGGGCGCTACCATAGCGGCACCGTCACCCTGCGCTGGAACACAGCGTTTGAGGATCGGTTGGCAGAGATAGGGGTGGAGCGCAGTGTGAATCAGAAGGACTTTGTGGGCATTGCGCGGGTGAAACCTGTGGCCGGTACCAGTAACCAGATGCATGCCTATGTATACCCCGATAGCCGCCTGCCCGAGGGAGACAGCGTGTTGTATTATCGCCTGGTGGCCAGAGATGTGGCAGGTATGGCCACGGAAAGCCGCATGGTACAGGTGCTGGCCAGGGAAGAACCTGTGGAGTTTCTGCTCGAGGCAGACCCGCGCCGTACGCCCAGTAGCCGCAACATAGGCATCCGTTTTTTCTCAGCCCACAGCCAGTATGTCAATATCCTTTTGCTGGACGCCCAGGGCAAGCTCGTAGCCCTGCTTTTTGACGGGCTGGTGTATGCCGATACCCAGCGTTTGCTGAGCTTGCAGGTAGATCTTCCTGCAGGTATCTACACTGTGCTGGCCAGTACGGACGAACGGCGGTACTGGCAAAAATTCAGTATTGAAAGTAGTCCTTAACCCCTTGTGTATATCTTTTTTGTCTAGATTTGCATTTCCTTGCCCAAAGTGTTTGGTAACAGGCACCTGGTGCAGTAAGACCCAGAGAGTTGCCAGAGTGGTTGAACGGGCTCGCCTGGAAAGCGGGTATACAGTTAAAGCTGTATCGAGGGTTCGAATCCCTCACTCTCTGCAGCTTTTGATGCTTTTGGTACGTGAAGGGCCGGCTATCGCCGGCTTTTTGCTTATAGCCCCGGCAGGAACGGGCAGGCTCCCTCTGCCATAGGTGTTGCCAAAACAAAAAGCCCCGGCAGGAGCCGGGGCCTTGTGTGCGATAGGGGAGGACAGAGTCTTTTAGAAACGCAGGCGACCGAACCAAAGGGTCTTTTCGTTCTTACTTTCTCCCAGGAAGACAATGGCGTTGGCTTTCTTGTGCATCATTACCGGGAACCGGTTATGCAGGAAATAGGCTTGCTTACCACCCTCATCCAAGCCATATGCGGTGAAGTCGCCTATAGTGGCTGAGTTCAGATTTATGGCTGCAATGTTGGGATAGATCAGGGGCCTCCAGGCAGCAGAGCCTGCTTCTGTGGTAGTGCGTATGTCCTTGAGCTCAGCGATCATCCAATACACCTTACTGCCGTCTGTGCTTTCATACATGTTTTGGGTAGTGGGGTTTGCCTTGGCGTATTTGTTGTTTTCGTTACGCCGGCCGCCATACTGGGCGCGCAGCTTGCCCTGGTTGTCAAAGTGGAAAAGCAGCACATCCGTAAAGTCTATGGTCTCGCCACCGGTATTCAGGTTCTGCCCGGCCACAAAGATCTCTCCTTTGCTGGTCAGCAGGCTGGTGGTGTAGTGAAACTTCTTGCCTTTGTAAGCAGGTGCACGCTTCTGACTGGGGGGCGTTTGCAGTCGGGCCTCAAAGTCGTCCATATTGTTGTTGGTTACCCAGACCAGTTTGCCTCCACTGATTTTGGCCAACTGGAAACCTGTCCACTTTTCCTTGTCCGCCATATTGTAGTAGGCTTTGTCTTGAGTAGGGCCCAGCAGATAGATGTCTTGTCCTGAATTAAATGCCTGATAGATGCCCCAGGTACTTGTTGCGGAAGGAATATCCACGCGTGCTATGACTTTTCCTTGTGAATTTATACGCAGGTAGGTATAGGCTTTGGCATTGGGATTATTCGCCTTTTTCATACCCACATCTGCAGGTGCCATCAATAGCACCAAGTCACCTGTAGAGAGGTCGGGTATCACATTGCCATTGGCATCAGTAAATGCTTCGCCTTCATCTTCTGCCCCCGGGTTGGATACTATGCTGCTATACACAATAGTCATGGGGTAATCAAACTTGAACTTGTCTTTTACGATAACATCCAGATCTGGCGTAACCTCTACTATCTCAAACTCTGTAGACTGTTTGAAGGCATTGGTCTCTCCTTTGGCCGGTTTTGCGCCAGTGAGCACCATCGTATTGCCCGTGGCCAGGTTGTCAAACATATTGTACACGAAATATTTTCCGCCGTCTTCATTACGGGGTTTTAGTTTTTCGAGAAGCTTGATGGTGATGTTGTAACCACCGTCCCACCAGCTCCATTTGTAGTCTGCACGCTTGCGTTTGAGGACTAGTGTGCCCACCAGGTTGCTTTCTACACTGATCCATTCCTTGGAGTAGTTCTCACCACGGTATTTGAACCACTTGTACTTGGCATTGGCCTTTTCAAGCTCTATGATATCTTCTTCCATGCGCAGGAACTTGTATTCCTTGTCAAAGAAGTAGTGCTCCATTTTCACCTTAGACTCGGTAGCCTTGGTGACAAAAATGAGATCAGTGGTTTCAGAGGCTTCGTCATAGATCACCTTGCCCAGGTAGCCCCGTTTGCTTTTGCCGGTGAGTTCATGGGTGCTGTTAATGTCCAGCTGTTGTGCCTTTGCCCGAATGGCCAGGATGCAACATAGCCCAAGTAGGATCAGTTTCACTTTCATAGGAATAGTTTTGATCCAAAAATGAGGCTTTAATGTACATGCGGGCTGTTTTTGCCCATAAATACGGCATGTGTCGCATGTGGTCTGCAGGCAGGGGATCCCATAAAAAAGGCTCCCAGACGGGAGCCTTTTTTATGGGATGAGCGGGCGCGCACTAATTGCGTACCACGCGTTGCAGGTATTGCTGGCCGTTGGCAGTTACGCGAACGAAATAAATACCGGGTGCAGGTGCGGCCATATCCAGTTGGAAGGCGGCGCCGGTAATGGCCACTTGCTGCTGGCTCACTACTTTGCCCAGGATGTCCATCAGTTCTACACGGGCAG
Organism: Bacteroidota bacterium; assembly: GCA_019638695.1. Lineage (GTDB taxonomy): Bacteria > Bacteroidota > Bacteroidia > J057 > JAJTIE01 > JAHBTG01. Next base: position 12,821 of record JAHBTG010000063.1, read on the forward strand.
TGCTGGCGTTCAGCTGGCTGGCATTCAGGCGGAAGCTGCCCTGGGTAGGATTGGGGTATACGCTCAGGTGGGTTCCGGTGGCAGCTGTGCGTGCAGTGGGGGTGCAAGTCACACTTACTGTTGCGCTGCTTTGTGCTTCGCAGCCCTGGTCGTCTTTTACATATATAGTGTAGTCACCTTCTTCCAGGTCTGTGAAAGTGGCGCCTGTTACCCAGCTGCCTGTGGGAGACAGGCGGTAGGTATAATTACTCCAGCCGCCTGCACCGGTGGCGGTCAGCTGGCAGTCTGTACTGCTGGTACCGCTTACGGAGAGGGCATCGGCAGGTTCCTGGATGGTAACGGCAGACAGGGTGAGGTAGCAGTCCAGGTCGCCTGTTCTGGCCAGTCGCACATTATTATACAGCCCGGCTTCAAGGTCTTCCAGCACAGGCGTTGCGGCAGCGGCAGACCAGTTGGTGCCGTCCAGGGAGAGTACATAGTCGGTATTGGCAGGAGAAGGCGTGATGCTCAGTGTGCCGTTATCATCGCCTTTGCACACGATGTTTGTTGTTGCGGGAGTACCTGCCGTGAAACCGATATTACGCGTCAGGGTATAGGTGTCTATGTAGAACATACAGTAGGTGTTCTCTTCGCCGGGATCTGTGCTGGGAGCTGTGGTAATGCCCCCATCATACACATACAGCCTGTAGTCGCCTTCCTCCAGGTCTGTGAAAGCACCGTCATCCAGGGTCACATAGCTGGCATTAGTCGTGTGATAGATGGTGTACTGCAATGTGCCTTGTTCATTGCCTCCGCCATCGATACCGCTGAAGCCAAGTGAACCGTCATTTCCCGCGCAGCCGGGGTGGTTAATGATAGCGCTGGTGTTAGCAGTCACGGTGAGCTGGCCGTTCTCAATGTAGAAGCCGGAAGCCATCACGGCATATTCGTTAGGTACGCTGGCTTTGCGCACGCGGATCTCGTAGTCGTTGGCGTCATCGGCGGGTACGAACAAGGTGTAGTCCTGCTGGTAAGGGATATTGGTCCAGTTTACCACCTGGATGTTATTCTTATAAGCCGAGATTTGCAGGATAGTGCTGGCGCCATCCAGAGAGTAGAAACTACTGCCTGTGACGATAAATTCTCCATAGCCGCCGTTACAGAGCGCATTATTTCGTTGGTAGTCCACACCGTCTTCCGGCATGTTCGGGCTGTTCGGGTCCGACGGGAAGGGGGAATTGAAGTGCTGGGCAATGGTGTTGATGTTTACCTGGGTTTGCCCCAGAAGCGTCAGGCAGTTCAGGGTTAGCAGGCAAGTAAATAGTAAGATCTTTTTCATAAATCCGGATTAGGGTTATTCACGATTGAGGTAAAAATATAACTAAGCGCCTAAAGAACCAAGCTTTGTGCGGAATACCGGTAAAATGGCGTATGAACAGTAGCTGTGCTATCTTGTGCCGGTAAAGCTAGTTCATCCCTATTATGAGACGCGCCTGGCCCCTGATTACCCTGCTGCTGCTGTTGCTGGGCTACATGGGCTATTACCTGTGCCGGGCCAATTTTGCAGTGGTCACACCGTTGCTGCTCAAGGAATATGACCTGCTGGGCCTGGAGAAGACCCATATTGCCTATATCGCCGCATTTGGCACCCTGATGTATACCGTGGGTAAAGTGGTCAATGGGGTGATTGGCGACTTTGTAGGCGGCAAGGTGCTGTTCGTGCTGGGCATGGCCATATCTGTGCTGGCCACGCTCTACAGCAGTGTGGCACTGGGCATGACTACATTGCTCGTGGGCTGGGGCGCCAACCGGCTGGCGCAAAGCGCCGGCTGGGGAGCTGTGGCCAAAACAACCGCTCTATGGTTTAGCTACCCCCAGTATGGGCGCATTATGGGATTGTTGAGCCTTAGTTTCCTGTTTGGTGACAGCCTGGCCCGTTTGTTCCTGGGCTACCTGGTGAACCAGGGTTATGGCTGGCGGGGTATCTACTTGGTGAGCGCAGCCGGACTGGGAGGGGTAGCCCTGCTGACCTGGTGGTGCCTGCCCCGCAGCCCGGAACGCAAACGCCTGGCCCCCGCAGAACCCAACCCCCGTAACCTCTATGGAGAACAGGGTAACCGGGAGCACCCCCGCGGGTTACGCATGCTGCTCACGCCCTATCTGGCGCGCCCGGCCTTCTGGGTGGTGGCTTTTATGAGCATGGGGCTCACGGCCATGAGAGAAACGATCAACCAATGGAGTAATACCTATCTTACTGAGGCCGCAGGGCTATCGCCCGGCTTGGCGGCTCAGTACAGTGCACTGTTCCCTTTTGTGGGCGGAGTCTCCGCCCTGCTCGCAGGGTACATTACCGACCGGTATACCCGGGGCCGCCGCGGTTTGTATATCCTGCTGTGCATGTTGAGCCTGGCTTTGGTCTACGGCTGCCTATACTTTACCGGGGGCGTCAAAGTAGGGCTGTTCCCGGCCCTGACGGCCCTGGCGCTGATGGGTCTGCTTATGATAGGCCCTTATACCTTCCTGGCCGGGGCCATGGCGCTGGACCTGGGCGCTAAACCGGGGAGCGCTACTGCAGTGGGACTTATCGACGGGGCGGGCTACCTGGGCAGCCTGCTGGTGGGCATTGCCATTGGCTACCTGGTGCAGGATGCCTCATGGAGTGGCAGTTTCCTGCTAATGGCTTTGCTTAGCCTGCTGACTGCTGCTGCTGCCTGGGTCTACTGGCGTCGCCACGAGGTTCGTATGCCCCGCTAATCCAACCCTGCACATTCCTGCACCAGTGAGAGCAGCAGGTGTTCGTCCGGTATACCCGTGTGATGCAGGCGGTCGTTCAAAATGATACGAGGGACGCCCCGCACACCATACTGTTGCACCAGCCCGGGAAATTGCAGGGCATTCACAATGTTGGTGCGAATAAACTGTGCGTTGGCCACCGCAAACTGGTTAGCCA
>JAHBTG010000064.1 GCA_019638695.1 Bacteroidota bacterium
GAAGTCTTTCCAACAGGGCTTACATCCGGCGATACAGGTCCTTGATCTTCTCCACGTCCCACACCTGGCGCCATTGCGGCCCAAAGTGGTGTACCCAGAAATGTTCCAGGCGAATGGCAACATCCGCCATCTGTGCAATCTGCTCCTCCGTCCAGTCCCGGGAGAGGTGGGCGGGGATATGGATACCGTGCTTTTCCACCATCTGCCAGAACTCCCGCACCCCAGCCGGGTAATACTCCTCCAACTGGTTGAAGACTATACAATTGGCAATCCCATGGCGGGTACCAAACACATAGCTGAGGCCATAGCTGAGGCCATGGCATACCCCTACCTCACTATAGGTAAGGCTAAGACCACCCATATAGCTGGCCACCATGAGCTTGTCATCGCGCTCCTCCTGGCTTAGGGTATCGTCCAGGTAAACATCCCGGCAGAGTTCCAGCGCCTTGGAGCCATAGGCTTCACTAAAGGTATTGAAATGCGTACCCTGCAGGCTCTCTACGCAATGGATATAACAATCCATACCGGTATAGAACCACTGGTTGCGGGGCACCCCCACGACCAGCTCCGGGTCCAGCACTATCTGGTCAAAGTAAGTATAGTCGCACTTAAGGCCAAGCTTCTTTACCGGACCGGTCAGCACTGCCGTGCGGCTCACTTCAGCACCGGTTCCGGAGATAGTAGGCACACCCACATGATAGACCCCGGGAATCTTAATAAGATCCAGGCCCTGGTACTGCTCGCTTTTACCAGGATTGGTCAGCATAAGCGAGGTGGCTTTGGCAATATCCATGATACTACCCCCTCCGATACCGACCACTGCCACAGGTAACTTGCCGGTGTGCGCCTTAATGCGGGCTACGTAGGCATCTATCTGCTCGGTCTTAGGCTCCACATCCACATTCTCCACCAGCACAAGATCCCCGGGTTTAACCGGCACACGGCTCTCAAGCGGTTTACCTTTGTGGCAATCATCGAGGAAAAAGACGATAAAGTCGTCCGGCTGCACGCGCCGTTTCTGAAGAATGCCTTCCAGGTCATTGAACGCACCCCGGCCATACACACAGCGTTCTACACTCTTGAAGTTATGCATGGGTAGGGGCAAAATGGGCTGAAATGACCTGGGCAAGCGTTTGTTGCATGCGCACGATATCCTCGGCAGTCCAGCTGAGGCGAATCCCTATGCTAATAAGGCGCCCGATGAGGGCATCGCTCTGGGGAAGATTATAATTGGCGTATCCGGGGTGGCCTGTGGTATGGATATGCAGCTTGTTCGGTGACTTTAATTGCTGCACATGGTCCCAGTTACGCAGGTAATGATACATATTATCATACCAGTAATTGACGGCCAGTCCGTTGGCGGCCAATTTACCGGCAATGCTGCGGGCGTCTGCCTCGGTGGGGAGGAAAAAATCCAGGAACGTGGCGGCATCCCCATCCGGATCCGGGAAATGGCGGAAGCTCACCTGGGGTATAACCTTGAGGGCACTGACCAGTTGGGCCTTATTAGCACGCTGGATCTCCAGCATGCGGGGCACCTTGCGTATTTGCCCCAGGGCAATCGCAGCATGCAGCTCGCTGATGCGGTAGTTAAACCCAATGATAGGGTGCTGCTCCATCCCTCGGTTATTGCCTATGTGGTCATGACCGTGGTCTGAATATTGGGCTGCCGCATCATAAATAGCCGAATTATTGGTAATGACGGCTCCGCCTTCGGCAGCAGTGATGATCTTAAAAAAATCAAAGGAGAAAGAACCGGCATGCCCAAAGGTACCCGCATGGCGCCCTTTATAGGTGGTACCCAGCGCCTGGGCAGCGTCTTCTACCAGGATCAGGTTATGCCGGGCGCAGATTTCCATGATCTCATCCATCCGGGCCATACTGCCGCACATATGCACCAGGGCTATGCCGCGGGTCTTGGGGGTCATAGCCTTGAGGATGCCCTCCGGACTGAGACAAAGAGTCTCGTCGATCTCTGCAAAAACGGGAATGGCGCCCAGCAAGAGTACGGCTTCCACGGTAGCCACATAGGTAAAGGGCGGCACGATCACTTCATCGCCAGCCCCCAGACCGCTTACCGCCAGCGCCGTAGCAATGGCCGTGCTGCCACTACTCACCATATGAGCATGCTCAGCCCCGGTAATATGGGCAAGCTCCTGCTCCAGCTGGCGGGATTTCCAGATGCCTTTGCGGGGCTCATCATGGTTATAACGGAAGAAGATGCCGGTCTCCAGCACTTCCATAATCTCTTTGCGCTCCTCTGCGCCAAACAACTCATTTCCGGGCATAGCCTAAGGGATTTTCAGGTGAATGAAAGAAAGGGCAAGATACACACATGCGCCGAGACGCGGCAAGCGGTACAAACCAGATACTACCGGCACTCAGCGGCGTAGGAAGGCACACTGCCACCCAGCATTTTGACCTTGGTAAAGTCGCGACAGGCACCTTCACGGTCCTGCAAATGTTCATAGCGCAACACGGCACGGTTGAGCAAGTGGCTGGGCTCATTGGGTTCCAGCTCTGCAGCAGTGGTCAGGTCATGATACGCATCGCGATATTCCCCGCGGGCCTGGTGAATCAGCGCACGCTCCACATAATAAGGCGCCTTGTCCGATTCTTCTCCAATGATGCGGTTCATATCCGCCATAGCCAGGTCATAGCGGCCCAGGGCCTTGCTCAGGCGAGCACGGGTATGGCGGCAGGCTGTGCACCCGGGATTGATCTCCAAAGCTTTATCCAGGTCTGAAATAGCACGGGCATAGTCAAAAATGCGCACGCCATCGGCCACATACTGCACACGATAGCGAGCTTCCAGGCGGGTGGTATATCCTTCTTTATAAATACTGTCAGGATGAAAAAGCACTCCCTGCATTTCTGTAAACACATCCTGCTGGGAAATGGCAAAAGCCCGGATGAGGTAAGGATAGTCTTGCCGGGGATTCAGCTGGATAGCACGGGAACAATCTGTAATGGCCTGCGAGAAGTTACCCAGGGAATAGTTGCAATACGCTCTCAGGACATAAGGCTGCGCCTCCTGGGGCTCCAGCGCCAGCGCACTGTCCAGGCTCACAATGGCTTCTCTGAACTGTGCATTATCCTTGAGCCTGTAGGCCTTACGCACATAATGATCGAATGCTTTATCTGCGGGGGTATGTACCGCAGTCATCGCCATACTCAGGAGAAACGCATAGAGAATCATAATGCAATATACTCGACAATCCTATCAAAGTCCAGTCCAAAGAAATGCACAGGTACCGTCCGTAAGAATAAGGCTGCAATCAGCTATGCTTGATAATGTAATAGATCACGGCAGCCACAAAAATGAGGATGCTCAGGTAATTCATCCGCCACATCATGCGGATATTGAAACGGCTCCTGGAGTGCGATTCCTGCGGTTTAGGGGGTTCTGAAGAGGGTGCCATATGAAAAAGAAAAGGGAGTATTACAAAAATACTCCCTTTCAGACATGATAAGTTCCAGGATCTAGGCCTTTTCTTCTTCACCGCCTTCTGCAGCAGCATCTGCTCCGGTTTCAATTTCAGGAGCATTCTCCATAGGAGGCACCTCTTCCACCACAGCAGCCGGGGCCGGATCGGCCTTGCTGGCAGCGGCAGTATCAGCGCCAGCTTTTTTCTTGGCACCGCGACGACGGCTTTTCTTGCCGCTATCTGCTTTGGTGTAGTATTCATTGAAATCCACCAGCTCAATGTAAGCCATCTCGGCATTATCCCCGGGGCGTGGTCCCAGTTTCAGGATACGGGTATATCCTCCGGGACGATCCATGATGCGGGGCGCGATGTCTCCAAAAAGCACCTTGATGGATTCCTTGTTGTGCAAGTAGGAAAAGATCACACGACGGCTGTGCGTAGTATCACTTTTCGACTTGGTGAGCAGGGGCTCCACGTACTTGCGCAGGGCTTTTGCCTTGGGCAGCGTAGTGCGAATAGCTTTATGCTCAATCAGGGCATTGGCCAGATTCTTGAGCAGGGCCGCGCGGTGCGATGCCGTACGGCTGAGGTTGTTGACTTTATTTCTGTGCCTCATGACTAAAATTCCTCTTCTAGTTTGTATTTAACGATATCCATACCAAAGGAAAGTCCTTTGTTGGCTACCAGTTCTTCCAGCTCGCTAAGCGACTTCTTCCCGAAGTTGCGGAACTTGAGCAGGTCTGCAATATTGTAGCTGACCAGCTCTCCCAGCGTGCGAATCTCAGCGGCCTTCAGGCAGTTGTAAGCGCGTACGGAGAGGTCCAGTTCACTCAGAGAGGTCTTCAGCAGCTTGCGCATCTGCAGGAAGTTCTCATCCACATCCTTGCGCAGGTTGGGCTCAGAGGTTTTCAGCTGAATGGTCTCATCGGAGAACAGCATGAAGTGCTTGATGAGAATATTGGCAGCCTCTTTCAGCGCATCTTCAGGGTCAATAGTGCCATCCGTAGTGATCTCCAGCAGCAACTGCTCATAGTCAGTACGCTGCTCCACACGGGTATTCTCTACCGTGTACTTCACATTTTTGATGGGTGTGAAGATACTGTCCACGGCAATTTCACCGAAAGACATATCGCTGTGCTTGTTATCCTCCGCAGGACGATAGCCACGGCCTTTGCCAATATTCAGCTCTATATCCAGCTGCACCTTTTTGTCCAGGTGAGCAATTACCAGCTCAGGATTGGTAATCTGGAAAGCATTGGTGCTATTGGCAATATCTTCTGCAGTGAAGACATCTTTACCGCGGACAGAAACGAAAATCTTGTTTTCGCCGGGTACCAGCTCCTTCAGGCGCACTTGCTTGAGATTAAGCACCAGATCCACCACATCCTCAATGACACCCGGAATCGAAGAGAATTCATGCTCTACACCGGGAATCTTGATGGACACAATAGCCGTACCTTGCAAGCTGCTCAACAGCACACGACGAAGCGCGTTGCCCACAGTAGTGGCATAACCGGGCTCCAGCGGACGGAACATGAACTTACCATAGAAGTCCTGTTCCTTTTCCATAACTACCTTTTCAGGCATGATAAAATCTAGCAGTGCCATAAGCCTCTATAGGGGTAAAATGACTATTAACGAGAGTACAACTCTACTATCAGACGTTCTTGTATGTTTTCGGGAATATCCTCGCGTTCGGGATAGCTCAGGAACTTACCCGTGTAGCTATTCTTATCCACTTCCAGCCATGCAAAGCGGTTATTGTGGGTACTGGCGGTTTGAGTAACCATTTCCAGTGATTTACTGCGCTCACGGATCTCAATCTCATCGCCGGGACGGAGAGAGTAGCTGGGAATGTTCACTACCTGGCCATTGACCTTCACATGCTTATGTGAAACGAGCTGCCGGGCCCCACGGCGTGTGGGAGCATAACCCATACGATAGAGGGTATTATCCAACCGGGCCTCCAGCAGTTTCATCATGTTATGACCAGTAGAACCGGTCATGCGAGACGCCCGCGTAAAGAGAATCCGGAACTGCTTCTCCAGCAGACCATACATATAGCGGCATTTTTGCTTCTCAGCCAACTGCACACCATACTCAGAAACCTTGCTTCGGCGGTTTTTACCATGCTGGCCGGGGCCATAGCTTTTGCGCTCCAACGCCTTGCTGAAGCCAAAGATGGGCTCGCGAAAACGGCGGGCGATCTTCTGTTTGGGTCCTTTATAACGTGCCATGATTATACTCTGCGTTTTTTAGGTGGACGACATCCGTTGTGCGGTATGGGCGTGGTATCCGTGATCTTGTAAACTTCCATGCCGGTTCCCGCAATACCACGTATGGCAGACTCACGGCCGGATCCGGTACCTTTTACAAAAATCTCTACGCGGCGCAAACCCAAGTCATAGGCTTCTTTAGCGCACTGTCCGGCAGCCACCTGAGCCGCATAAGGGGTATTCTTCTTGCTGCCACGGAACCCTGCCTTGCCGGCGCTGCTCCAGCTAATGGCATTGCCGGCCAGGTCTGTAACCGTGATGATGATGTTGTTGAAGGAAGAGGTGACGAACACCTTGCCTTCTGCGGCAACTTTCTCCTTCTTCTTTTTAACAATTTTAGCCATGACTATTTCTTAGTTGCCTTTTTCTTACCTGCTACAGTTTTGCGCTTACCCTTGCGAGTACGGCTATTGGTCTTGGTGCGTTGGCCGCGTACGGGCAGACCCGCTTTGTGACGCATGCCGCGGTAGCAGCCAATATCTACCAGGCGCTTGATGTTCAACTGCACTTCACCGCGCAGCTGGCCTTCAACCTTGTAATTATCCGCAATGATGGCGCGGATGGTAGCAGCTTCTTCGTCGCTCCAGTCATTGACGCGCTTGTTGGGGTCTACATTGGCCTGGGCCATGATAGATTCCGCGCGTGTGTTACCTATTCCATAGATATAGGTCAGCGCAATTACCCCGCGCTTATTCTTGGGTATGTCTATTCCCGCGATACGTGCCATTATCCTTGACGTTGCTTAAGTTTGGGATTTTTCTTGTTAATAATGTAGATCTTCCCCTTGCGGCGAACGATCTTGCACTCTTCCGTGCGCTTTTTTACAGAGGTACGAACTTTCATATCGTTTCTTACTTATACCGGTATACTATTCTTCCTTTAGAGAGATCATAAGGGGAAAGCTCCAGGCTCACTTTATCTCCGGGCAAAATCTTGATGTAGTGCATCCGCATTTTGCCACTGATATGTGCCAGGATCTCATGGCCATTTTCCAGCCTAACCCGGAAAGTGGCATTAGGCAAAGCCTCACTGATGATACCATCTACTTTTATGGAAGACTGTTTTGACATAGAAGTAGTTAGATGGCGGCACCCACTTGCTGAGACCTTCCCTTAATACGGCCACTCTTCATCAAACCGTCATAATGGCGATTGAGCAGGTAGCTTTCTATTTGCTGCAGGGTATCCAGCACCACACCGATCATGATCAGCAGGCTGGTTCCTCCATAGAAATTACTGAATTGCGTACCCACACCGAATTGTGCGGCCAGCGTGGGGATAATCGCCACGAAAGCCAGGAAAATGGAGCCCGGCAGGGTAATGCGGGTCAGGGTACGATCAATAAACTCGGAGGTGGCCTTACCCGGCTTGATGCCCGGGATAAACCCGTTATTTCGCTTCAGCTGGTCTGCAATGTCATTGGGGTTTACCGCAATGGCCGTGTAGAAATAGGTGAAGACAATGATCAGGGTAACGAACACCAGGTTGTAGGCCAGCCCGTACTGATTGCTGAATGCAGTGCCGGTAGACGTCCAGAAATCACTCTCCTGGAAATACTGAGCAATCATTGCGGGCAAGAACATAATAGCCTGGGCAAAGATGATAGGCATTACACCACTGGCATTGATCTTCAGGGGAATATACTGGCGTACATTCGTAGTCATCCCTCCCATCATGCGGTTGCCGACCATGCGCTTGGCATAATTCACCGGGATCTTGCGAGTACCCGTAGTGAGCAGGATCACCACCGCAGTTACCAATCCCAGAATGATCAGCTCAAAGAAGAAGACCATAAGCGGGCTGGCATTGAACTCATTGACCAGGGCCATAGGCAAGTCTGCCATGATACCGATGGCAATGATCAGCGATACGCCATTGCCAATACCATTTTCCGTAATGCGCTCACCCAACCAAACCAGGAACATGGTGCCTGTGGTAAGGATGAAAATACTGGTGAGCCAGAATACACTGCTGGAAGCGGTAATGGCGGGGGAATACTGGCCTTGCAGGTTGATGATATACCCTATGGACTGTGCTGCGGTAATAGCTACGGTAAGATAACGGGTCAGCTGGTTAATCTTTTTCTGTCCGCTATCACCTTCTTTGGCCAGCTTCTGGATAGAGGGGATGGCAGCAGTCATCAACTGAATGATGATGCTTGCACTGATATAAGGCATAATACCTAGGGCCAGGATAGACCCGCGGGCAAAGGCGCCACCCACAAAACCATTCAGCAAGCCCAAGATGCCGCCACCTTGCTGTTGCTGGAACATTTGGCTGAGTACCTCGGAATTGATACCGGGCAATACAATATAAGAGCCCAGCCGGTATACCGCAAGCAACAGCAGCGTAAACAAGATACGCTGGCGGAGCTCATCAATTCTCCAGATATTCTTGATATTAGTTATTAGCCGCTTCATCAGCTTGAATAGGAGTTATAACTTTACCACCGGCTTTTTGAATAGCCTCGGCGGCCGTTTTGCTAAACTTGTCGGCACTTACCGTAACGGCAGTCTTGAGCTCACCAACACCGAGCACTTTCAGTGGCTGGTTACCGCGCTTGATCAGTTTATGCTCCAGCAAGAAGGCTTTGGAAATCTCCTGGCCTTTGAACTGCTGGGCAATCTCTTCTATGCGCTCAAGGTTGATCACCGTATATTCAATACGGAAGGGGTTCTTAAAGCCGAATTTGGGCAAACGACGGTGTAAAGGCATCTGTCCACCCTCAAAGCCACTCTTGCGCTTGTAGCCGGAGCGGGAAGAAGCCCCCTTGTGACCGCGAGTGGCCGTGTTGCCGTAGCCGCTACCCTGACCGCGGGCAATCCGCCGGCGATTGCGGGTTGCGCCTTCTGCAGGTTGTATCTCGTGTATTTTCATCTTAGACCTCCTCGAGTTTTACAAGGTGACTTACTTTTTTGATCATGCCCAGTACCTGAGGGTTCACCTCATGCTCTACGCTTTGGTTCAGTTTGCCCAAACCCAACGCACGCATAGTGCCCTTTTGGCTGCGCTCACGCTTAATGGTGCTTTTCACCTGTGTGATTCTTACCTTCATGACTCTTCTCAGCTTCCTTTGAATACTTTAGACAGTGGAATACCCCGCACCTTGGCAATGGTTTGCGCATCACGCATGAGGGAAAGGGCTTCTACAGTAGCTTTCACTACGTTATGCGGGTTAGAAGAACCGGTACTTTTGCCCAGTACATCCTTAATGCCTGCGCTTTCCAGCACAGCACGCATAGCACCGCCGGCCAGAATACCCGTACCGGGCGCTGCCGGCTTGATGATGATCTTGGCAGAGCCATACTTGTGCACGATAGGATGCGGCACCGTACCCTTGATGATAGGAACCTTCACCAGATTCTTCTTGGCATCATCTATACCTTTGGTGATAGCGTTGGTAGCCTCACCGGCCTTACCCAGGCCGTGACCTACCACACCTTTGCCGTCACCCACAACGACAATCGCGCTAAAACTGAAACGACGCCCCCCTTTGACCACCTTGGCCACACGGTTTACCGTAACCAGCTTTTCCGTAAGCTCAGCCTCACCGGGCTTCACGCGCTGTACTTTATCTTTTGACTCTTTCATTTTCCTTAGAATTTGAGGCCTCCTTCGCGTGCACCTTCGGCCAGACTCTTGACACGGCCATGATATTTAAATCCGTTGCGGTCAAAAACCACTTCCGTGATACCCAGGCTTATCGCTTTTTCAGCTATTGTTTTACCCACCTGCACGCTCTTTTCGGTCTTGGTCGCTTTCAGGTCATTCACAGCTTTGATACGGCTGGAAGAACTGGCCAGTGTCAGTCCCTTGGTATCGTCGATCAACTGCGCATAGATAGACGTATTGCTACGAAAAACCGACAGACGTGGGCGCTCTGCAGTGCCTTGCACTTTTTTGCGAATACCACGCTTTACGCGCAAACGACGCGCTTGTTTGGGGTCTTTTATCTTCTTAAACTGCATGACGCTTAATCAATTTATTTCTTACCACCTGATTTACCCGCTTTGCGACGTACAAACTCGCCCACTTCACGCACACCTTTACCTTTGTAAGGCTCGGTCTTACGCGTGCGCTTCAGCTTGGCAACCACCTGGCCCAGCAGCTGATTATCATGGCTGGCGAGAATGATACGGGGGTTTTGACCTTTAACACTCTCTGTAGTCACCTTTACTTCGGCAGGCAAGGCAAATACGATAGGGTGAGAGTATCCCAGAGACAGTTCCAGGATATTATTGCCCTTGGCCTCTGCACGAAAACCTACCCCCACCAGCTCAAGGGTGCGGGTAAAGCCTTCTGAAACACCCGTAGTCATGTTATTGATCAGGGCACGGTATAGGCCATGAAGCGCCTTGTGGCGTTTCTGTTCAGTGGGGCGCATTACCTGCAAGACACCGTCTTGCATATCCAGCTTAAAGCCGGGTTCAATCTTCTGGGTGAGTTCCCCTTTGGGGCCTTTCACCGTTACCACATTTTGTTCTGTGGTGATGGCTACCCCTTTCGGAATAGCAATGGGAGCTCTGCCTACTCGTGACATCTCTTTCTTGGCTTAATAAACGTAACACAATACTTCACCACCTACATTCTGAGCCTTGGCTTCTTTCCCAGTAAGAATACCCTTACTGGTAGTAAGAATCGCAATACCCAAACCGTTCAATACACGGGGGATCTCACTGGTATTGGCATACTGGCGCAAACCGGGAGAACTCACGCGGTCCAACTTAGTAATGGCCGGTTTTTTGGTAATGGGATCATACTTGAGTGCCACTTTGATAAGGCCCTGCTTCTCATTATCTTCCCACTTGTAGTTGGCAATATAGCCCATACGGTGGAGTACTTTAACAATACCCAGTTTGATTTGAGAACCAGGAATCTCTACCACACGGTGGCGGGCTTTCTGGCCGTTGCGTATGCGGGTGAGCAAATCTGCTATCGGATCGGTATGCATAACATTCAGGAGGTTAAAGGAACTACCAGCTAGCTTTTGTTACACCGGGGATTTTGCCGGCCAACGCCATTTCACGGAACTTGATACGGCTGAGGCCAAAACGACGGAGGTATGCGCGCGGACGGCCGCTCACCTTACAACGGTTGCGCATGCGCACCGGAGAAGAATCACGGGGCAGCTTCTGCAGTTCCAGCCAGCGGCCTTCTTCTTTCAGCTTCTTGCGCTTCTCAGCGTATACCTCTACCAGGTGCTCACGCTTTTCTTGGCGGGCTATGATGGATTTCTTTGACATGACTTACTTAGACAAGGATAGTGTTACCTTTGAACGGAAGGCCAAACAAGCGAAGCAATTCCATAGCCTCTTCATCCGTCTTGGCACTGGTTACGAATGTGACATCCATACCCGCAATCTTGTAGATCTTGTCTACATCAATCTCGGGAAAGATGATTTGCTCTTTGATACCCAGCGAGTAGTTACCACGGCCGTCAAAGCCATTGGTGGGCAACCCACGGAAGTCGCGCATGCGGGGAGCGGCCACGTTCACGAAGCGATCCAGGAACTCATACATGCGTTCGCGGCGCAACGTAACCATGCAGCCAATGGGCATGCCTTTACGCAGTTTGAAGTTGGAGATATCATAGCGGCTTTTGGCTACAACCGGCTTCTGGCCGGTAATGAGCGCAAACTCCTCCAAAGCCTGGTCAATGAGTTTCTTATCAGAAACAGCTGCACCCAAGCCACGGTTAATAACAATCTTCTCCAGGCGGGGGACCTCCATCACATTCTGGTACCCAAACTTCTGCTTAAGCGCAGGTATGATGTTCTCCTGGAACTCTTTTTGTAAACGTACTTCGTAAGCCATCTCTCCTTAAGACTTATTGGTTGGAATAGCATTGCCGGTTTTTTTGCTGTAGCGCTCCCAGCCATTAGCGGTCATACGGCGTCCAATGCGGGTAGGCTTGCCGCCTTCGATTACCTGCAGCTTGCAAACGGGCAATGCCGCTTCGAGCTGCACGCGCTCGCCATTGGGGTTATTCTGGTTAGGCTTGTTATGCTTGGTAATGATGTTCACCCCCTCTACCAGGGCCTTGCGTTGGCTGGGCATCACACGCAACACCCTACCCGTGGTGCCGCGGTCCTTGCCGGACAGCACCTTCACCAGGTCTCCACGACGCACATGGAGCTTAGGAATTTTATTAGTGGTTCTACGCATTTTCTATACGATTAGAGCACCTCAGGTGCCAGAGAAACGATTTTCATATACTGCCGCTCGCGAAGCTCACGCGCCACGGGGCCAAAGATGCGGGTGCCGCGCGGGTCACCGGAGTTGTTAATGATTACAGCGGCATTCTCATCAAAACGAATATAGCTGCCATCCTTGCGGCGAATCTCTTTCTTCACCCGCACGACCACGGCTTTCACCACATCCCCTTTTTTAACAGTGCCATTGGGCATGGCCTGCTTTACAGAGCAGACAATCGTATCACCAATGCTGCCATACTTCCTGGCAGAGCCACCGAGGACACGTATGCAAAGGAGCTCCTTGGCGCCAGTATTGTCCGCAACTTTTAATCTGGATTCTTGCTGAATCATCTTATGGCAACTATTTGGTAATCAATAACTTATTTCGCTCTTTCCAGTATTTCTACAAGCCGCCAACGTTTGGTTTTGCTCAAGGGACGTGTCTCCATAATGGATACGCGGTCACCTATATTAGCGTCCCCTTTTTCGTCGTGGGCTGCAAATTTAGTGGTTTTTTTGATAAACTTACCATACAGCGGATGTTTTACTTTTCTTTCTACCGCTACGATGATAGTTTTCTCCATCTTGTTGGAGGTGACAATGCCGATTTTCTCTTTACGGGCATTGCGCACGGGCGTCTGGGCTACAGTATTTTCACTCATGGTTATTCAGATTGAGCCTGGGGTTGGCGTTCCTTCAAAATGGTTTGCATACGAGCCACCTCTTTACGCAGCTTCTGGATGCGGGCTGGGTTTTCGATAGGAGCAATGGTGTGGTTGAATTTCAGGTCAGCCAACATCTGCTGGTGCTCCTTGATCATTACACGCAGCTCGTCATCAGTATTCTGGCGAATCTCTTCGGCTTTCATAGGTTATCTATAATCTCGGCGTACTACAATTTTTGTCTTCACGGGCAGCTTTTGCGCAGCAAGCGTCAGCGCCTCCTTGGCCAGTTCCAGGCTCACCCCATCGCACTCAAACATAATGCGACCAGGCTCCACGGGAGCTACCCAATATTCTGGAGAACCCTTACCCTTACCCATCCGTACCTCTGCAGGCTTCTTGGTCATGGGTTTATCGGGGAAAATGCGGATCCACACTTTGCCTTCACGTTTCATGTGACGTGTCATCGCGATCCGGGCAGACTCTATCTGGCGGGAAGTGATGAACGCAGCGTCCACGGACTTCAGCGCAAAGGAGCCAAAATCGATCTCATTGCCACGGGTGGCAATCTCGCGAATACGACCTTTCTGGGTCTTGCGGAATTTGGTTCTTTTAGGTTGCAGCATGGCTAACTACGTTTACGTTTGGGTTTATCAGAAATGCCAGTGCGCTTGCTGGCGCCACCGCGAGGAGCCTGGCTGGTACGGGACTTGCCATTCTGTGCATCGGGCGACAAGTCTATCTTGCCATACAACTCTCCTTTGAAGATCCATACCTTGATACCCAGGGCACCATAGACAGTAAGGGCTGTGGAAGTAGCATAGTCAATATCTGCACGCAACGTCTGCAGGGGCACACGGCCCTCCTTGTACATCTCTGTGCGGGACATTTCTGCACCACCCAGGCGACCGGAGCACATCACCTTGATACCTTCAGCTCCCATGCGCATGCTGGAGCTGATAGCGCTCTTCATCGCACGGCGAAAGGAAATCCGGGCTTGCAGCTGCTGGGCAATATTATCGGCCACCAGCTGGGCATCCAGCTCAGGGCGTTTTACTTCGAAGATGTTGATCTGTACATCCTTGTTGGACAGCTTCTTGATCTCGTCTTTGAGACGCTCCACTTCCTGGCCGCCTTTACCAATCACAATACCCGGACGAGCCGTGTGAATGGTAATGATCAGGCGCTTGAGCGTGCGCTCAATGACAATCTTGGAGATGCCCCCGCGGGGAATACGGTGGTTGAGATAGTTACGGATCTTCTCATCCTCCAGAATCTTGTCGGCATAGTTATTTCCACCGTACCAGTTGCTTTCCCAGCCTTTTACGATGCCCAGGCGTAACCCGGTTGGATGTGTCTTCTGTCCCATTAGGCTTCTACTTGTTTAACGTCCAGTACAACGGTCACATGGTTGGCACGCTTGCGGATGCGGTTGGCACGACCCTGAGGAGCCGGGCGAAAACGCTTGAGCATGGTAGCACCATCCACTTTGATTTCTTTGATATAGAGTTGATCCTCCAGATGAGTTTGCTCGGGGAATTTCTCGCGCCAGTTAGCCATAGCGCTCAGCACCAGCTTACGCATAGGCTCAGCAGCGGCACGTTGTTCCAGCTTCAGCACGCTCAGGGCATGCTGCACAGGAGCATTGCGCACGGCGTCTGCCATCAGGCGCATCTTGCGGGGAGAGGTAGGATAGTTGCGCAACACAGCGATCGCCATGTTATCGCGCATTTCCTTGCGGGCAGCGGCTTTACGCTTATTCTTCCTACCGGGCAGTTTTTCAACGCCCTGCGCGATTTTCTCCTTGCGCGTCAGTTTCTTAACTACTGCTTCCATTATTTCTTTCCTTTATCCTGTTTAGAACCCGCGTGGCCACGGTAGGTGCGGGTGGGAGAGAACTCCCCCAGTTTATGGCCCACCATATTTTCACTGATGTACACAGGGATGAACTTGTTACCATTGTGAATGGCGATGGTGTGCCCTACGAACTCGGGAGTTACCATAGAACGGCGCGCCCAAGTCTTAATGACCTTTTTGTCACCGCTGGTATTCATTTTCTGCACCTTGCGCTCAAGGTTCAGATCAATAAACGGGCCTTTTTTTAACGAACGTGGCATATCGAATTACCCTTATTTGGTTTTTCTGCGAGAAATGATGTATTGGCTGGAAGCCTTCTTGGGGGCTCGGGTCTTGTATCCTTTGGCAGGAATACCCTTGCGGCTGCGGGGATGACCACCCGAAGCGCGGCCTTCACCACCACCCATGTGGTGGTCTACAGGGTTCATAGCCACCCCGCGAGTACGCGGACGGCGACCCAGCCAACGCTTGCGGCCGGCTTTGCCCAGGTCCTGGTTCATGTGCGTACTATTACCCACATTCCCCATAGTGACCATACAATCCAGCAAGATGCGGCGGGTTTCACCAGAAGGAAGCTTCACTACTGCATAGCGTTCTTCTTTGGCAGTCAGCTGCGCATAAGTACCCGCACTACGGGCCAGCTGCGCACCCTTACCGGGCTGCATCTCAATGTTGTGGATGATGGCACCCAGCGGCACATTGCGCAACGGGAGGGCATTGCCCACTACCGGCTCTGCACCTGGGCCGGAGACTACCGTCTGGCCTACCTGCAGTTTTTCGGGCGCCAGTATGTAACGCTTCTCGCCATCGGCATAGGCCAACAGTGCAATACGTGCAGTGCGGTTGGGATCATACTCTATGGTTTTCACCACAGCAGGGATACCCAGCTTCTCACGCTTGAAGTCTATGATACGATATTTTTGCTTGTGACCACCACCGATATGGCGCATGGTCATCTTTCCGCTATGGTTACGGCCGCCAGACTTTTTCTTGCTGGCGATCAGCGACTTCTGGGGAGTGTCTGTAGTGACCTCCTTAAAGTCTGCCACGGAACGAAAGCGCTGCCCCGGGGTTACCGGCTTGAGTTTACGAATGCCCATGGTTTACAGTGTGTTATAAAAGTCTATCTCCTTACCTTCAGTAATGGTCACATATGCACGCTTTACGGCGCTGGTCTTGCCTTCGAGTACACCGGCGCGGGTAAAGCGGCGGCGCACAACGGGCGGCAGAATACTGGTGCGGATGCTTTGCACCTGCACATCATATTTCTGCTCGATGG
>JAHBTG010000065.1 GCA_019638695.1 Bacteroidota bacterium
AAGTAATCTGCCGGCAGAAAGTCCAGCACCACCCAGTGGGTGTGGGGGTCTTTGGGGTCTATGCGCACCGTTACCTGGCGAATGCCCTCTGCGGTCAGAAATTCGGTGGGATCTTTGCGTAGCCATTCCCCTTCTTTGAATGCAAAAAGTTTGCCATCTGCAGGCCGATACCATTGTGCATGCAGTTCCCAGGTGACCCCCCAGTTGCCACGTTTGCGGCAGACTGCATCTGTGATATCGGCTTCAATGACTTCCCCGTTGTGTTTCACCCACTCCCGGTTTACCCGTTTCCATATATAGACATAGAGCCCAAAGAAACCAAGAATAAGTACCGCTGCCAGGTATAGCATAAAACGACCGGGGAAGTATGAAATGTATGACGAAAGTAATCGTTATGGGATAAAAAACGGCGACGGAGCGGGAATAGTGCCCGCTGACCCTGCTCCGAACGTCTTGCATTGAGATTTATCGTTAATTTTCGGCAACTATGGCGCATACCTCCCACAAGTACCTGGATCCTCTGGTAGTGAGCAAGCTCAAGAACATGGAGGTGCGCGCCCGCCTCATCGTAGAAGGATTCATTACCGGCTTGCACCGCAGCCCTTATCATGGGTTTTCCGTAGAGTTTGCCGAACACCGTCCCTATAATACCGGGGAGAGCCTCCGGTCGATAGACTGGAAGGTATATGCCCGCACCGACAAGCTCTTTACCAAGAAGTTTGAAGAGGAAACCAACCTGCTCTGTAACCTGGTGCTGGATGTAAGCGATAGTATGCGTTACCCGGTGGGTAAGGCAGACCGCCTGAGTAAGCTGGAATATGGCGCATACCTGGCTGCGGCCCTGGGCTGGCTGATGATTCAGCAGAAAGATGCGGCGGGGTTGAGCTTGTTCGATGACGAACTGCGTTTTTATGCGCCTCCCAAAGCACGCTATAGCTGGCTGGTGCCCTTGCTGCTGCAGCTGGAGCAGGTGGCTGCCCAGGCAGCGGATTTCTCACACCGCACCCGCACACCTGCCGTGCTGCACCAGCTGGCCAGCCGCTTGCGGCGCCGGGGTATGGTTATCCTGATCACAGACCTGCTGGGCACACCGGAAGATCTGGAGGTGCTGATGCCGGCTTTGCAGCACCTGCGTCATGCGCACCATGAAGTGATCATTTTTAACCTGCTGGACAGGGAGACCGAGCTGGATTTTGCCCTGCCCAACCTCCCCTATGTGGTGAAAGACCTGGAAAGCGGGGAGAGCCTGAGGGTGCATCCTGCCCAGGTAAAGGACCGGTACAGGGAACTGATGGCAAATTACCTGGAGCAGGTAAGGCGCCGCTGCCGCGAACTGCAGATAGAAATTGTGGAAGTAGATGTGCGCCAGAACTACGAAAAAACCCTGAGGGACTATTTTATAAAACGCCAGATACTGACTCGTAAACGTTAACCCCATGCAAAACCTGACACTGGAATGTCATGCCAAGATCAATGTGGGCCTTTTTATCAAAGGGAAGCGCCCGGATGGCTATCATGACCTGGAGACCCTCTTTGTGCCTGTTCATCAATACCATGATGTGTTGTACCTGGAGAAAATATCCGCATCCTATCCTTCCGCTTTTGTCTTTGGCGGCCATAAGGTGCAGGGTGCACAGGAGGATAACCTGGTATACCGTGCCTATCAGCTGCTCAAAAGCCAGTACCCCAAGGTGGGGAATGTGCGCATAGAATTGCAGAAGAATATTCCCGTGGGTGCGGGCCTGGGAGGCGGTTCTTCCAACGCCGCGCATACGCTGGTGGGCCTGTCTCAACTATTTAAGCTGGATCTGGGAGTTAAGGAATTGCTGCCGCTGGCCGCTCAGCTGGGCTCCGATGTGCCCTTTTTCCTCTATGATGAACCCATGCTGGCCACGGGCCGGGGCGAGGTGCTGCAAAAGTTCGACTTTGCCAAGCCCAAAACGATCCGTATCATTACGCCAGACGTACAGATAAATACTGCGGAAGCTTACCAGATGCTGAACCTGGCCGATTGCCATACCGGTCAACCCCTGCGCCCGTTACTGGAGCAATCGCCGGATACCTGGCGGCGCCAGGTGGTCAATGATTTTGAGAAACCGGTGTTTGACAGGTACCCGGAGCTGGCTGGCATCAAAGAGGAGTTGTATCAGAGTGGCGCCACATATGCCGGCATGAGCGGCAGCGGAAGTGCTGTATACGGTCTGTTTTACTAGCCGATGGCCCTTGTCGGCTTGCCTTGCGTACAAGTGCAAGATCTGCGCCTGCAGTTTGCCGGTACTGCACGTCCTGCACTGGATGGCGTGTCTTTTGACCTGCAACCGGGGCAGGTCACTGCGGTAGTGGGGGAGAGCGGTAGTGGCAAGACGCTAACCTCGCTGGCAGTTATGGGGCTGTTACCCAGACGTGCACATTGTTCCGGCAAACTCCTCTGGGCAGAGAGTACTGGCACCCAGACGGACCTGCTTACCCTCTCTGCTGCTCAGCGTACTTCTTATCGCGGCCGGCAAATGGCTATGGTATTCCAGGAGCCCATGACCAGCCTGAACCCTTTGCGAAGAGTGGGCAGCCAGTTGGGAGAACTGCTGCGCCATGAGCCGGGTACCCGGGCCCAGAAGACCGGCCGGGTCCTACAGGCTTTGGCAGAAGTGCAGTTGCCAGATCCCCCTGCACTGAGCCGTGCTTACCCGCACCAGCTATCCGGGGGCCAGTTGCAGCGGGTGATGCTGGCCATGGCTATGCTGTTGCAACCCCGTTTGCTCATTGCCGATGAGCCCACTACTGCGCTGGACAGCCTGGTACAACACGAGCTGCTGGAGCTGATTGGGCAGCTCGTTGCCCGGCACCACACGGCTGTGCTGTTTATTACCCATGATTTACACCTGGCGCAACGTATTGCGCATCACCTGGTGGTGATGTACCAGGGCCGGGTGGTGGAAGCCGGCCCTGCTGCCCGGGTCTTTGGCAGCCCCGCGCATCCTTATACACGCGCTTTGCTGCATTGCCGGCCGTCACCTGCCGCCAAAGGCTTTCTGCTGCCTACCGTTGCTGCCTATATGCGTGAGGATGGGAATTTACCCGCACCGTTACCTGCCCCAACGCATATCCCCTCGGATAGGGCAGTGCTGGCGGTACAGGGATTACAAAAGACCTATGTCTCTGCCCGCCGCCGGGTACCTGCGTTGCAGGATGTTCATTTTGAAGTGCGCCAGGGTGAGATCATGGGAGTGGTGGGAGCCAGCGGTTGCGGCAAAACCACATTGGCACGTATCCTGCTGGGGCAGGAGGCCGCAGATGCAGGCACTGTGTTGCTGGATGGGCAGCCTATGCATTTCCCTACTGCCCGCGAGCGGGCGCTGGCGGTGCAACTGGTCTTCCAGGATCCGTACAGCTCGCTAAATCCCCGTATCAGGGTAGGGGATGCCATTGCAGAGCCCATGTGGGTGCACCGGCTGCATCCCACCCGCAAGGCTTGCCGGGAAGCGGCCCGCGTCCTGCTACAGGCGGTGGACCTGCCTGCAGAGGCCTATGCCAAATACCCATTTCAGTTTAGTGGCGGGCAGCGGCAGCGTATTGTAATGGCCCGGGCGCTGGCACTGCAACCCCGTATCCTGGTATGCGATGAGGCTGTGGCTGCCCTGGATGTGTCTGTGCAGGCACAGGTGCTTAATTTATTGCTGGAACTGCGGGCCCGGTTAGCGCTTACTATCCTGTTTATATCTCATGACCTGCAAGTGATACACTATCTCTGCGACCGTGTGATGGTACTGGATACCGGCCAGGTGGCAGAAATTTCCACGGCCCGTGACCTGCTGCAGGCACCGTTGAGTGATATGGGGCGCCGTTTGCAGGCGGCCAGTATATCCTAAATAAAAAAGGCACCGTTTCGGGTGCCTTTTAATTGGGGTAGGTATTTAGTGAATAACTCCGCAGGTTCTATTCTGTTGCCGGGGTTTCTTCGGCCGGAGTTTCCGCAGCGGGTGCTTCTTGTGTCGCTGGTGCTGCATTTTCTTCAGGGTGTTCTTCGGTAGGCTTACGGGTTTGAATCTCTTCGCACTCCGGACCTGAACGAATGCCCAGTTTGCAACCGTAGAACTGGTAGAAAAACAGCAGGATGACGATAAACAGCATACCAATCAGTATGGTCATCGTCATTTGCAGCTTGTTCTTGCTGCTTTCAGACTCTGTTTTTTCTTCAAACAGCTTCTTGTTTTTCTTCAGCACCTTTTCGGTTTGCACTTTGGCGCTTTCCGCTTCGTGTGCCAGCTCTTTATTGTATTCCTGCAGCTTTTCGTTGCTGGCATTCAATTTGGCCTCCAGTTTGTCAGAGATCTTGGTGAGGAACTTGGCCTCATCCAGCAGTTTCTCATATTGTTCGGTCAGGTTGGCAAATTCTGCCTTGATCTGCTCTGGCGTTGCACCACTGGCAAGCACCGCTTTGGCCTTTTCCAGCACTTCGGTTTCCAGTTGAAAAGCTTCGGCTTTATTATTAGACATAACTCAGAATAATTAGAATCATCACTATGACACGAAGTACGGAATATCCTTTGGATAAAACATGGGCTTCGGGCTTCAAGTTACACACAAGCCGTATTTACCGGGGCAATGTCTGCTGTGTATAAATCCGGATGAAGTTTAGATGGATACCAATTCAAAGCTTACATCCAGCAGGGCTTTGTAGTCTTCGCCGGTTTCTGCCATATCTTCATCATCTGCGTCATAGCACCAGGTGATGGATACGTCCTGCCCGCCTTTGGCTAGTTTTTCCAGTTTGCGGAAAAGGTCCAGCAAGCACTTGGAAGAGCTGGTATTGAAGTACTCCAGCTGAAACTTGAAGTTGGTGCTGGGGTTTGGGGTTTTGCTATACTCGTCTATCCAATCCAGAATCTTACGGTAAAAGCCTACCGAGTCTTCCGGGATAGAGCGACCGGATACTTCGAATACGTTGATATCCGCGTTCAGAATGACCTTCGGAGTTTTAGGGGTGGGCTCTATGATCAGATTTCTCATTGAAATATTGGGGTATGATTCTCTAGTTCCGTGAAATTTTGGCTTCGAGGCTGAAGAAGGAATACTGGTCATTCACAGGGTGGAAGTCATAGCCGAGTTTTTGTCCGCTCTTGCGGGCAATGTCTATCATTCCCAGGCCTGCAGTGCCTTTTTCTGAGAGCTCGCCATCATTCAAAATAGCCTGATACAGGGCTTTCAGCTCATCCTTATCGCACTTGTTTACCTTGTCCAGCCGGTCTTTCAGGTTGTTGATACGGTCATTATAGATGTGATTGCCCGTGATTACGTAATAATCGGAGGCTTCTTTTCCTATCATCAGCAAAGCTGTGCGGTCATTGATCTCGCCGTCGCCGGGGGTAGTATCTGCACTATCCAGGTGATGATATACGTTCTGGAGACATTCTACCATCACGTTGAAGACTTTCTTTTTGATCTTTTTGTCTTCTCCATCACCGTCCAGCTTGTTTTCCATCATATGCAGGATGGATGATACCAGGTCAGCAGTCACCTCGCCCTGATAGACAAAGATGATGTTGTTCTGCTGCATGTTTTTGTAATAGCTATATGTCATGGTCCCGATATCAGTTTAGGTGTAGGGAATAGCGTGGTTTTATAAAAGACTTGCGAATTTAGTAAACTTTCATTTTCAACTCTAGCGGAACTGAAAGCAGGGCTTTGTAGTCTTCGCCGGTTTCTTCCATATCCTCGTCATCTTCGTCGTAATACCAATATATTTTGACGTTGTGGCCGCTTTCGTGGATGCCTTCCAGTTTTTTCAACAGCTCGAGAATATTTTTGGAAGAGCTGGTGTTAAAATATTCCAGCTCAAAGTTGAATTCTGTGAGGCTGTTGGGGCTTTTGCCATAATCGTCTATCCAGTCCAGAATGTGTTTGTAGAAGCCAACGGAGTCCTCAGGAATAGAGCGTCCACTGAGCTCAAATACATTCTCCTGAGGGGCAAAATACACCTTTGGGGTCTTGTGGGTGGGTTCTATCTTCAAAGGTTCCATTATGGTTGGGATTTACGATGGGTAAAGATTATTATAGCGTTTTAGTTGAGATCTGTGCCTCCAGCATGAAATAGGTGTAGTTTTTATTTTCATGCTTGAAATGGTAAATCAGGTTGTGCCGGCTTTTGCGGGCCAGGTCTATCATGCCCAGGATCGTAAGCCCGTTCTGGTTCACATCCTCTTCTTCCAGCTTTTCCTTGTAGTATTTCTTCAGCTCTTCGGTGTCCAGGTTATTGATGTGGTCCAGCATTCCCTTGATTTCGTGCACACGGCGGGTGGGCACATAGCTGCCTGTAATGACACTATAGGTGTTGGTTATTTTTTTGACCAGTAACAGGGCGGTGGGGTCATATCCCTGGTCCATCAGCGCCGGGTCATCCTCTGCATATACGTTGGTAAGGCATTCTACCATGACGTTACTGAGTTTCTTGGTCACTTTTTTGCTCTCGTTCTCGTCTTCCAGCTTTTCCCCCATCATCTCCAGTACATGGGTTACCAAATCCGAGTTCACCCGACCTCTGAAGGCAAAGATGATGTTATTGTCCGCCATATCCTTGTAGCAAGGGTAGGTAAAACCCAGCCCGTGATCTTCGATATGACCGGCCTCTGCTGTTACTTTATTCATAAACAGTATTACTATGCAGTAGCGTAAAGTTTTTCTGGGCGCAATATACGCGCTTTGTGCAAAAATAATAGTTTTTTAGAATCGAATACCCACAATCAAAATATCGTCGGTTTGCTGCTGGGTACCTTTCCATTCGCGTAAAGTGCGCTCCAGCAGTTGTTCTTGGTCTGCCATGCTCTTGTGCATATTGCGGATGAGCAGGTCTCTTAACCGCCGCATGGAGAATTTTCGTCCTTCCGGGCCTCCAAACTGGTCCGTGACACCATCGGAGAAAAGATAAATGGTGTCTCCGGGCTCTATTCGCAAGGTTTTTTCTTCAAAGACAGGTGTTTCCCCACTGATGCTGTCTCCGCCGATGCTGAAACGGCTGCCCCGCACCTCATGCAGTTCATACTGGTGCCACCAAAGCACCGGGCGCATAGCGCCGGAGAATTGAATGATTCTTTTGTGGGTATTTATACGTAACAGGGAAAGGTCCATGCCATCCCGGTTGCTACCGCCTTCCTGCTGCAGGGTGTTGTGGATGGTGGTGTTCAGCACAGATAGGATATCCGATGTTTCAGAGATGCCCAGTGTGTTGATGGTCTGGTTCAGGCTGTTATAGCCGATAAGCGACATAAATGCACCCGGCACGCCATGTCCCGTGCAGTCCACCACGGCCAGGTAATGATCCTCGCCCTGCTGGGTGTAATAATAGAAATCGCCGCTGACGATGTCTCTGGGTTGGAACACCACACAGTGTTGCTGAAAGATGTTATAAAAGACTTCTCGCGGGGGTAGTATGGCTTCCTGTATGCGCTGGGCATACTGTATACTTTCGGTGATATCCTGGTTCTTGGTTTCAAGCTCCGCTTTCTGGAGCATCATTTCTGTGTTGACGGCCTCCAGTTTTTCCTTTTGCTGCAAGATGCGCAGCTCTGCCTGGCGTATCTCCGTAATGTCATGCGACACTACCAGGATGGAATCGATATCGTCCCCGGCCCCGCGTTCGGGTATCACGTCCATGCGCATGGTGCGGTCTCCCAGGATGGTAGGCATCTGGTATTCGGTGGTGACCTTGCGCCCCGATCGTCCTGCTTCATAGATCAGGTTCTTCCAGAAGTTTTCTTCCTCGCTGGAATACCCCACGTCTTTGATGGACTTTTCTATGTAAAAGCCGGGTTGCTGCCCGCTGTATTTTTCGATAATGGGGTTGATATACAGGAAGGTGCCTGCCTTGTCATAGCGCATGATAAGGTCCGGGGAGTTTTCCGTGAGGCTTTGAAACTGAAGGCGGCGCTTGATATTCTGCTCTGCCTGTATGCGTTCTGTGATATCCCGGGTATTGATCAGCAGGCCATTGATATGTGCGTCCGAGATCAGGTTGCGCCCGGTGCTTTCCAGCCACACCCAGTCTCCGTTGCGTTTTTGATACTGGTAGGAAAGCGTCTGCGCTTCCTCCGGGTGGAGCAGTAGCTGCTGCACAAAGTCCCGGAAACGCGCCTGATCTTCCAGGTGCACAAACTGGGTGTAGTATGTGAGCTCATGGGGCTGGTATCCCAGGATGCGGCGCACACTGGGACTCAGGTAGCGGATGCGGCCGTCTTTTTCATTGATAGAGATGATCTCAGACGCATTTTCCAGTAACGTCTGGGTTTTATACTCGCTTTGCTGCAGTTCCTGCGCCGTGTTTTGCAGTTGCTGCATCTGAGCCTCCAACTGGCGGTTGGCGCTCTCCAGCTGTGCCTGTGTGCGGCGCATGGTATCGGAACCGCGTTCCAGCATGCGGCTTTTCTGTTCCAGTTCGTGGCTCAGGCGGTGCGAATTATCCAGCAGTTCCAGCGTGCGCTCATTGTTCTTTACATTGGAGACGACTGCCGCAATATTCTCCGATATTTTCCTGAGCAGATCTTTCTCCTCGGCACGGAATGCGCGCAGGCTTGCCAGCTCCATGACGCCAAATACATTATTCCCACTGACCAGGGGCTGGATGAGGATACAGGCGGGCGATGTTTCGCCCATGCCGGTAGAAATGGTATAGTTTGCGGGTATGTCGGTGAGATAGAGTGTTTCCAGCTCTGCTGCGGCCTGACCTA
This sequence comes from Bacteroidota bacterium, assembly GCA_019638695.1. Taxonomy (GTDB): domain Bacteria; phylum Bacteroidota; class Bacteroidia; order J057; family JAJTIE01; genus JAHBTG01. Next base: position 8,718 of record JAHBTG010000065.1, read on the forward strand.
CCAGGCCTTCTCCCATCCGGAAGCTGCGGGCTTCTTCCGTGTGGCCGCTGTAGGCATAGCTGGCTACCATGCGCAGCATGGGTTCTTCGGGCACCTGGTTATCCAGCAGGAAAAAAGCGCCCATGTTGGCCCCGAACTTTTGCACCATGCGGTTGATCAGTTCCTGTGCCAGTTTTTGCAGGGTCGTGTGCTCACGCAGCACATCGTTGAATAACGAGAGCCCTTCGAGCGTATACTCATAACGCTCCATTCGGTGCTTTTCTCCTATCAGCTGGGTGCGCATGGCCAGGATGGCCTGCCCCAGTTCATGCGGGCTGTCCAACAGCTCGTCATAGAACAGGTAGCGTCCCTGGCCTACGGCGTGCAGTGCATCCAGCGTGCGGCGCATATTGTCTGCAGTAGTGTTGAGGGATTCTGCCACGATGCCCAGCTCATTGCTGGTTTCCGGCAGTTCTATGTCCGGCACTTCTCCCAGCGCCAGGGTTTCTGCAAACCCCTGTATCTTGTGGATGGGGCTGATGACCAGCCGGATGTGCCGGATGCCGTACAGGATAAGCACCACCCCGATAAAAAAGATGGACAGGATCAAAAGCCAGTTAAGCCGTTCGTTGCCTGTAGCGGCCAGTGCGCGCAGGGCCAGTATGTGTCCTCCCAGCTGGGTATGCAGGTTGGCCAGTTCTGTGTCCAGTTCCTGCCAGGAGGGCTGCACCTTTTCCAGCCATATACCCTGTAAGGTATCCTTTTGAGCGCCTTCTTTGCTTTGCAGCTCCCGGCTCAGGTTAACCAGCTGCAGGTGCTGGCGGCGCGCCCTGGGCAGTAGCTGGTCCAGTATCTGGCCCAGTTGCGGCGCCAGGTCTTCCGGCACATACTGGCGGCTGGCATAGAGCGCTTCCTGGCTGGCCAGCAGGGCATCCCCGGTGGGCAAAGTGGTCCGGTTGGTATCCAGTAAACGGGCCGAGGTTTGCTGTTGCAGCACCTGCACTTCCAGGCGCAGCTGCTGCAGTTGCTGCTGGGCAGGCACTTTGCGGTCTGTGAGCAGGCTCAGGGCATCCTGGTTGTAATTGGCAAGATAGAGGGCACTCAGCATAACTGCACTGAACAGCAGGAACAAGCTCATGTGCTTGTAAAACAAACTGCGGTTCAGAGGTTGATAACGTGCCATGATTGTAAGTGTTTGTAGCGTAAGTCCTGGTCTAGGCTATATTAATGAAATTCGTTGAGAATGCGGATGATATCCTCTGTTTTCAATACATAGTCCACTTCGGTAGCCTGCAAGGCCGCTTCGGGCATGGTGCGCATGCTGCACTCTTGCGGGTCCTGCACAATGAGCAACCCCCCTTTGCGTTTAATGTGGCGCATGCCGGTTGCCCCGTCCCGGTTGGCGCCGGATAACAGCACGGCAATGAGGTGCTGCCCGCAGACGTCTGCGGCGCTCTCAAACAGTACATCTATACTGGGGCGGCTATATTGTACCAGTTCGGTGGTAGCCAGCGCAAAATGCGTGGCATCTTCCATGAGCAGGTGATAATTGGCAGGCGCCACATAGGCATGCCCGGGCAGGGCCAGGCTTTTGTCATTGGGCTCGTTTACCGGCAGCTTGCTTTTGATTTCCAGGGCTTCCTTAAAGCCCTCGCGTTTGTCCCTGAGCCGGTGCAGGCAAAGGATGACCGGCATGCGATATTGGGGCCTGATGCCCTCCAGTATGCGGTTGACGATAGGGAAGCTGCCTGCGCTGCCGCCTATCACCACGGTAGTTTTCTCCGCTTTGTTTTTCAGTGAAAACATGGATGCCTGGGGAGGTAGAGTAGGGGGCTAGAGTTTAATTTTCTTATAGATCTTCTCACTGTCGTTCACGGACTCGAACTTGTCCGCAATCTTGCACCAGATGAGGCTTTCCTTGGCGCCTAAGGCCAGGAACCCTCCCAGGAACAGGCTGTTGTGCAGCAGCTCGAACACCCGGTTCTGCAACTTCTGGTTGAAGTAGATCATCACATTGCGGCACAAGATGAGGTCAAATTTGAAGAAGTGGTGGTCTATGGCCAGGTCATGGTGCTTAAACTTGACGTTGGCAATGAGTGTGGGGTCAAATACCATATCCCCGTCTGCCATCTGGTAATAATCTTCCAGCTTACCCTTGGGGTCGGTCTGGGCATAGTTCTGCTCGCTCAGGTCTTTGTTACGCCCCGGGTAGACGAGGTTTTGCGCTTTCTTCAGCACCACATGATTGATATCCGTGGCATAGATCTTGGCACGGTCCAGCATACCTTCCTCTTTCAGCAGCATGGCCATGGAAACCACCTCTTCCCCGGTGCTGGCCGCCGCGTGCCAGATGTTAAATTCCGGGCGGGTATTGAGGATAGGCAGTATCTGGTGGCGCAGTACCTTCCAGAAAGAAGGGTCCCGGAACATCTCCGTGGTGTTCACCGTAACGTCCAGCACAAACTGGTCAAAGAATGCCGGGTCATACAGCAGCTTCTGCAGCAGTTGGTCCACCGTGCTCAGCCCGTTCTTCTTCAATACCATGGTTACCCGCCGTTTGAAGGACGACATGGCATAATTGGTAAAGTCATACCCGTATTTGGTGAGTATGGCTTCTGTCAGCTTCTCCAGTTCCTGGAGCTGAATATCTATATCCGGTTCACTGGCTGGGGAATACATAGCAGGAGGGGTATGAAAAAGGAAATGAAAAGGCGGGCAGAAAGTCCCATGTCAAAGGTACGGAATCGTTGATATGAAGTTTTGTTGATGAATGAGTTTGCGCTGTTGTACCCGCACTTTAATTTTGGGAACGGTGTGCTTTGTTGAGTATCTTTTCCGGGTAGGGGATGCTGTCTGCATAGGGCTGGATGTCATAGATCTGTGCCTTGTATTTCACGGGCTTGCCAGACTCGTTGAGTTCCGGCAGGATGCGCAGGTATACCCAGTGGTCAGTCCCGTCGCCTTTGCGGTTGATCAGCTCGCTTTCCCATACCTTGCCGCGGCCGATAGTAGACCACAGGTCAAAGAACAGGCCCGCATTGGTGGCCGGGCTGCGCAGCAAACGGATATTTCGGCCGGGCGCGGTCTCCGGTGTGAGGCCGTATAACTGGCAGAAGGCTTCGTCCGCAGTAAGGATGTTGCCGGTAACATCCGTTTCCACTGTAGCCGGCTGGGACGTTGCCAGGTCATAGCGGTTATGGGCATCGCCGGTGAGCGCGGGCGCCCCCCCGTTGGCCGAACCCGTGGCCGGGGAGGCCTGCTGGACAGGCGTATCCGTTTGGAGTATGGCCTCCGGCTGTTTCCGGATGCGGGTGAGGGATATCGTATCTGTGGGGAGCAGCCACGCTTGTAGTGTGATCAGGGTGCCCTCCGTATCCGTCACCGGTATAAAGACAACGAACATGGTTTGAGAGCTCCCGTTCGGGGGTTGAATGGGCAGCAGGCAGCTGTGCCGGCCATGCCGTGCAATGCCAAACAACAAACCGGGGATGTCTGGCAGGGCCTCCGCATCTGTCAGGCATTGGGCCAGCAAGGTGCCGGAAGCGCCTGCGCCCAGTAACTCCTCTGCCGCAGCATTTGCGTGCAGGATCACCAGGTTCAGGTCCACTTCCAGCAGGGCAAGCGGGACGTCGGCAGCGGGGAGTTGTGCCGGAACGGTGTGGTCGCCGTTTCCCGGGGTGTGTGCTGCCTGCAGGCTTTCGATCTCTTTGCGGAAAACGGCTTCCTGTGCAGCGGCTTCTTCCAGCGCCTGTTTGATGCGCAGGCTTTGCTCTTTCTGGCTGGTGATGTCAAATCCTACCCCTATGTACTTGCGCGGCTGGCCCTGCTCATCCAGCACCGGGGTGATGGTAAGCTGCACCCAGAACGTGCTGCCCGATTTGGACCTGTTGAGCACCTGCCCCTGCCAGATCTGGCCCTGGGTGATCTTCTCCCACATGCGTTTGAAAAAGCGCTCGGGGTGCTCTTCGCTTTTGATGATGTTGTGCTTTTGTCCAATGACTTCTTCCCGGCCATACCCCCAGATGAAAGTGGCTTCATCATTGACCAGCGTAATGATACCTTCCGGGTTGGTCTCCGAGACAATGGCGGCATTGTTGAGCGCATTCAGCTGCCCGCGCAGCTCGATCTGGGTTTCCCGCAGTTGTTTTTCCTGCTCCTTAGACTCCTGGAACAGCATCTTGATGCGCCCGGCCTGTCGTTTGTTCTTGGTGATGTCAAATCCCACCCCGATATACTTCAGCACATTGCCCTGGGTGTCCTTTACCGGGGTAATGGTGAGTTGCACCCAGACGCTGCTGCCGTCCCTGGACTGGTTCTTGACTTCACCTGCCCATACCTCTCCGGATGAAATGGTTTGCCACATCTGGCTAAAGAACCCGGCATCATGCTCATCAGATTTCACCAGGCGGGTATGCTGGCCCACGATCTCTTCGCGTGAATAGCCCCACATGCGGCAGGTTTCGTCATTCACCAGGGTGATGTTGCCCTGGAGGTCGGTTTCTGTGACCAGTGCCGCATTGTTCAGCGCGGCGATCTGCCCTTCCAGTTCTATGGCCTGCGCCTCCATGATCTGCGCGTTATCGGCCAGTTGCTGCTGTTGCAGGATCTGGGCCGTGATGTCAAAGCTCACGGCAATGTACTTGACCGGTTTGCCGTCGAAGCCCAGCACCGGGGTGATGGTGGTCTTTACCCAGTAGGGCTGGTCTTCCCTGGTCTTGTTATGGAAGATACCTTTCCATACCTCGCCGCTGGTGATGCGTTCCCACAGCGCTTCGTAGAACCCGGCATCGTGCTGGCCGCTGCGCAGCAGGCGGTGGTTCTGGCCCAGCAGCTCTTCCCGGGCATAGCCCGATACGCGGCAGAACTCCTCGTTGACCAGGGTAATATTCCCCCTGAGATCTGTTTCTGCCACAATGCCCGCGTTGTTCACCGCGCCTATCTGCCCCCGGAGTTCTATCTGCGTCTTGCGCATTTCGTCCTGGGCGCCCTGCAGCTCTTCTGCGTTCTGGCGCAGTTCTGCTTCCTGGGCCTGGGATATTTCCAGGGCGGCGCGGATCTGCTCTTCCTGCAGTTTCTGGGCAGATACGTCAAAGGTCACGGCAATGTATTTGACCGGCTTGCGCTGGGCATCCAGCACCGGGGTGATGGTGGCGGTCACCCAATAATACTTGTTGTCCTTGGCTTTGTTCTTAAACTCCCCTTTCCACACCTCGCCTTTGGTGATAGCTTTCCACAGGCTTTCGTAGATGTCATCACTCTGGTGTCCGCTCTTGAGGATACGGTGGTTCTGGCCTATCAGTTCTTCCCGTTTGTAGGCGCTCACCTGCAGGAACTGGTCGTTTACGCTGATGATACGGCCCTGAGGGTCTGCGGTGGAGACGATCGCAGAGTTGTTCAGGGCATTGATCATGCCGGTGAGCTCTATCTGCGTGCGCCGCATTTCCTCCTGCTGGGCTTCCATCTCTTCTGCGTTCTGGCGCAGCTCTTCTTCCTGCGCCATGCTCACCTCCAGCTGGGTGCGGATCTGCTCTTCCTGGGTTTTCTGCTGGGTGATGTCGAACTGTATGGAGATGAACTTCCGGGGCTTGCCTTCCGGGCTCAGTACCGGGGTAATAGTGGCCTCCACCCAGTAGAAGCTTCCCTGCTTGTTCCGGTTCTTCAATTCGCCGTGCCACACCCGGCCGGCTTCGAGCGTGCCCCATAGCTCGCGAAAATCTTCTTCCCGCATCCAGCCGCTTTTGAGGATGCGGTGGTTTTGCCCCATCAGTTCCGTGCTGCTATAGCCGCTTACAGAACAGAAACGGTCGTTGACGAAGATAATATTGCCCTGCGGATCGGTCTCTGAAACAATTGCCGCGTTATTGACGGCGCTGATCTGCCCTTCCAGCTCATATTGAGTGCTGGCCATAATGGCCTGGTTGGTTTCCAGTACCTGTGTGTTTTCGAGCAGCTTTTGTTGTTTTTCCTGCAGCTCTGCACTCAGGGTTTGGCTGGCATTCAGCAGCTGGAGGGTTTTCTGCTGGCTTTTCAGATTACCCAGCGCTACGCCTATGCTTTCGCTCAGCTTTTTGACAAATTCTATCTCAAAAGGCTGGAAGTTGGCAAACGAAGCAAATTCCACCACACCATGCACCTGGTCGTTGTACATGAGGGGGGCTATGAGCAGGCAGCGGGGCAGCGCCTCGCCCAGCCCGGAGGTGAGCGTTATATAATCCACCGGGATATCCGAGATATAGATGACCTCTTTCTCTACCGCTGCCTGTCCCACAAACCCTTCTCCCAGCCTGAACTGCCGCTTGACGCCGCTGCCTGCCGTGTAGGCATAAGAGCTCACCATGTTCAGTACATGATGGGCTTCATCGGGGTCGGTATCCTCCAGTACGAAGAATGCCCCCTGGTTGGCATTGATATATTTGCTTAGAGAAAGGATAATGCGCTCTGCCAGGCTCTCCACATCCTGCGAAAGGCGGAAGATCTCGCTGAACTTGGCCAGGCCCACTACCGTCCAGTTGCGCTTTTTGTCTTCTTCTGCCACACTGTGGAGGCGTTCCCGCATCTGGTTCAGGGCTTCGCCCAGCTGGTCGTTGTTGCCCAGTTTGTCAAAGGTGGTGTCAAACTTGCCTTCGCCTATCTGTTCGGCAAAGACTGCGATCCGGTTAAGGTTGGAAGAGAGTGCATTGACGCCGCGGCTCAGGTCCTGGAATTCATCCTTGCGCACAGCTACCTTTTTGCGGGTAAGGTCTCCCTGCGCCAGCGACCGGATGATGCGGTTGATCCGGCGGATGCTGCCGGCTATGCGCTGGTTGACCAGCGGGATGGTGATCCCCAGGCTCACCAGGATCAGCAGTGCAAATATCCCGCTGAGCCAGAGCACATACTCCAGCCGGTTGTCCTGTGCCAGCATGCGGCCGGATAGCACCCGCTGGCGCTGCAGG
>JAHBTG010000066.1 GCA_019638695.1 Bacteroidota bacterium
TGCGCCGTATTGGGCGATCAGGTCCAGGGGGTCGGGGCTGTTACCCAGGCTTTTGCTCATCTTGCGACGCTGCTTGTCCCGCACAATGCCGGTGAGGTACACATTGCGGAAGGGCGCCCGTTGTTTGCTGTCCCAGGTTTTGCCGGCCATGATCATGCGTGCCACCCAGAAGAAGAGGATCTCCGGTGCTGTGACCAGGTCATCCGTAGGGTAGTAGTATTGCAGGTCTGCGTTGCCCGCAGGGTAGTTGCCGTCTGCTCCTTTGCAGAATACCGTGGGATCGAATACCGCAATAGGCCACAGCCAGGAGCTGAACCAGGTATCCAGCACGTCGGGGTCCTGGCGCAGCTCTTCTGCGTTGGCGGTAAATCCCTGGGCCCGGGCCAGCGTCAGCGCTTCTTCACGCGTGCGGGCCACCACGAATTTCTCCGGTTTATCAAAGAACCAGGCCGGGATGCGGTGCCCCCACCACAACTGGCGGCTGATGTTCCAGTCCTGTACATTCTCCAGCCAGTGACGATAGGTATTCCGGAAACGGTCGGGGATAAGGGAGACTTCGCCGTGTTCTACGGCATCCAGCGCCAGGCGGGCCATCTCCTTCATATTGAGGAACCACTGGTGCGTGAGGCGGGGCTCTATTACGGCATCGGTACGCTCACTGTGCCCCACAGCATGGCGGGTGGGTTCTTCTTTCTCCAGGAGCTCCTGTTCCTTGAGGTCTCTTACAATTTGCTTGCGCACGGCAAAACGGTCCATGCCTGCATATTTCCCCCCCAGTGTGTTCAGGGTGCCGTCTTCATTCAGGACATCCCGAATGGGCAACTTGTGCCGCAGGCCTATCTGGTAGTCATTGGTGTCATGTGCGGGTGTTACCTTGAGGCAGCCGGTGCCAAAGGCAGGGTCTACGTAATCATCTGCAATGATGGGGATGTGGGTATCTGTGCCGGGGATGATGACCTGCTGGCCCAGCAGTGCCTGGTAGCGTTCGTCACTGGGGTTTACAGCTACGGCCACGTCTACCATAATGGTTTCGGGGCGGGTGGTGGCCACGGTGAGGTATTCGCCCGGGCTGTCGGCAAAACGGTAGCGCAGGTGATAGAGCATGCCGTCCTTTTCTTTCATCACCACTTCTTCGTCGCTGAGACTGGTCCTGGCCTGGGGGTCCCAGTTAATCATGCGATATCCGCGGTAGATAAGCCCTTTATTATATAAGTCGGTAAACACATCTATCACGGCCTGGTAATAGCCCGGCTCCATAGTAAAGCGGGTGCGGTCCCAGTCGCAGCTGGCGCCCAGCTTCTCCAGTTGTTTAAGAATGATGCCGCCATATTTATCCTTCCATTCGAGCGCCTTCTCCAGGAATCCTTCGCGGCCCAGGTCTTCCTTGCGGATGCCCTGGTCTGCCAGCATGCGCACTACTTTGGCCTCTGTGGCAATGGAAGCATGGTCTGTGCCGGGCACCCAGCAGGAATTGTAGCCTTCCATCCGTTTGCGCCGGATGAGCACGTCCTGCAAAGTGTTGTTGAGCATATGGCCCATATGCAGGATGCCCGTGACGTTGGGGGGCGGGATGACAATGGTGTATGCCTTGCGCTTATCGGGCTTGCTGCGGAAAAAACCCTGCTTACGCCAGTGGGCATACCATTTATCTTCGTACTGTGTGGGGTCGTAGGTTTTGGCCAGTGCTTCCATGGCGCAAAGGTACAAAGACGGGTGCGGATGCCAAGCCTTGAAGGATGGGCGGGCTATTCCCCGGGTGGGTATTGCTGCCAGATGGCCCAGGCGGTATCTGCCTGTAGTTCCAGCATGCGCAGGCCGTTCTGGGTACCGGCCCCTGCCATGCGGGCACGTTGCAGGAACAGGGTGCGGGCGGGGTTGTATATAAGGTCATAATAATGCTGCGCGGCATGGCTGCCCCGCCAGGGGAGGGGAGGGCAGTCGTCTGTGGCCGGGTGCATGCCCAGCGGCGTTGTATTGATGATGAGGGTGTAGTCTGCCAGTAACCGGGGTGTGAGTGCTTCGTAGGATAGTGTGTTGCCTGTGGCCCGGCGGCTGACCAGTGAGACTTCCCGGCAAAGGGTTTCCTGTTGCAGGGCGTATACCACCGCTTTGCTGGCGCCGCCGGTACCCAGTACCAGGGCGCGGTAGCTTTCCCGGGGATGGAAGGTTTCTGCCAGGGATTGTTGGAATCCCAGCCAATCAGTGTTGTGCCCGGCCAGTTTGCCGCCGGGCAGGCACGCAATGGTATTGACGGCGCCTATGACCTGCGCTTCTGCACTCAGGCTTTGCAGATAGGGCAGGATGACTTCTTTATAGGGGATGGTTACGTTGAGGCCAGCCAGCCCCGGTATGCTGGCTGGGAGCGCCGTAAAATCTTCTATCGCGGGCAGGTCAAACAACTCATAACGGTGCGGCAGGCCCATGGCGGCAAACTTACGGGCGAAATACCCGGGCGAAAAGCTGTGCGATAATCCTTTGCCGATGAGGCCGTATCGGTGAAAATCGATTTTTTCCATAATTACTTACCAAAATTTAACAAGCTAAAGGATAAAATTTGCGTTTATTCAGATGAAACATTTATCTTGGGCAACCATTTGGAAGCTAAGGACTGAAACGCCTGCAATTTCCCAATGGAAACGCTAGATTTTTGTACCTCGGAAAAACTTTCGTCCAACTTCTGCCTATCCTAAGACTCTCGTCTGCTATACGTATGAAAAAACTAAAAGTGCTACTCGCTGGTGTGTTTTGCGCTTGCCATCTGATAACAGATGTGGAACAGGTTCAGGCACAGGATCCCCAGTTCTCGCAGTACTATGCGAATAAGCTATGGCTTAGCCCCGCATTTGCCGGTTCGGGTATCGGGCCTCGTATTTCTTCGGGTTTCCGCTCCCAGTGGGCAGGCATTCCCGGTGCTTTTCGCACGATGAATGTGAGTTTTGATACGCCAATCTATTTTGGGAATGTACAAAACGGTGTGGGTATCAATGTCATGGCAGACCAGGCCGGCGAGGGTGCGCTTACATTGATTGAACCTACCCTGAGCTATTCTTTTCTGGCAGAGCTCAGCGATAATGCCGGTATCCGCCTGGGATTGCAGGGGGGTATCCGTTATAACAGTATAGATTTCTATGCGCTGCGCTTTCCGGACCAGTTAGCGCCCGGCGTGGCGCCCGGCTCCATCAGCCAGGAGTTTGTGAACAGGAACGATATCAATGCCAACACCCGCATGCATGAGGAAGTGGGTGCCGGTGTGCTGTTCTACAACAAATACCTGTTCCTGGGCGGTACTGCCAAGCACATTACCCAGCCCCAGCAGCGCCTGCTCAATAACTCTCAGCTCAACTCTGTGCTGATAGATCCTGTGACGGGCGAAGAAAAGCCCGTGGTAGATCCCAAGCTGCCATTGTATGTAGCTGGTTTTGCCGGTGCCACTCTGCCGCTGGACTCCAAGGGCGAAGGTACCATAGCGCTGATGCCTACGGTGCTGTATCGTATGCAGGGTCCCTTTACGCAGTTTGATGCCGGTATGTATTTTAAGTATGAGCCCCTGGTCTTAGGTGTCTATTACCGTACCCTGGGCAATGACGCGCTGATCGCTATCGTTGGTATAGATTATAACCACCTGCGTATCGGATATTCCTATGACTATACCATGTCGGATATCACCAACCGCGTCAGCGGCGGATCCCATGAGATCTCTATCTCTTATGAGTTTGAGACTGTGCGTAAAAAACGCAAGCCTAAACCTAAAATGTCTTGCCCGCAATTTTAATTTTGCGCAAAAAGATTTCTCCTATATTTGCACACAAGAGCTACCCCAAGAAAAGTCTATTCAACTATGCGACATTTGATGAAAACCGCAATGTTTGCCCTCGCGGCTGCCACACTTACAGCCTGTGGCGGTGGGACAAGCGAATTGGATCGGGCCCCCAAGTCTAGTTCCGTAACCGGTCGTAAATACGAAGACCAGTTCGTAACGGATTACGGTCTGAAATATAAAGGCCAAGATGCGGGACCCGGTTTGGTATTTATTGAGGGCGGTACCTTCCACATGGGTGGAGGCGAAAAAGACATTGCACATGATAACAACAACCGTGTGCGCCAGGTGTCTGTTACCAGCTTTTACATTGACGAAACCGAAGTAGCCAACATCCACTGGAAAGAATTCCTGGCCAACCTGGGCAATGCTCAGCAGCAGGAAGAGCTCTACCCGGATACCACGGTATGGTATCGTGAGCTGGCCTATAACGAGCCTTATATCATGTACTATTACCAGCACCCTGCATTCCTGATGTATCCCGTAGTAGGTGTAGACTGGTACCAGGTGCAGGAGTTCTGCAAATGGCGTACCCAGATCGTTAACGAAGACCTGAAGACCAAGGATCCTGACGCAGTCCTGTATCCTGCTTATCGTCTCCCTACCGAGGCTGAGTGGGAATATGCTGCCCGTGCCGGTTATGAGCAGGAGAACTATCCCTGGCAAGGCAAGAGCCTGCGCTATGCAGACAGCCGCTTCACCGGTGCTTTCCAGGCTAACTTTAAGCGTGGTCGTGGTGATTATGCCGGCCGTTCCAACAAAGGTGGCTCTACCCTGGTGGAAGGTCTGAACGATGCTTACATGATCCCGGGCCCCATCAAGGCCTTTATGCCCAACGAATTTGGTGTCTATAACATGGCTGGTAACGTAGCGGAGTGGACCCTGGACACCTATCGTGTGCTTGCTTATGAAGACGTGGAAGATCTGAACCCCTATCGCCGTCGCGGCCGTGTGGGAGACCCCATGCAGTGGGATGATAGCTATGGTAGCGCCTCCGGTCTCAAAAATGACGGAGTAGATCCCGGCCGTCTGTCTCTCCTGTATAGCACCAACGTAGCTAAGCATGGTTATAACGTGTTTGACCCCGCTGGCTTTGATGATAGCTATGACAAGTGGGATAACTTCAAAGTATACCGTGGCGGTAGCTGGGCCGATGTAGCTTACTACCTCACTTGCGGCAGCCGCCGTTTCCACTATGCCGATTCTTCTAGCTCTACCATAGGCTTCCGTTGCGCAATGACCCGCGTAGGTAGCCCCAAGGAAAAATACTAGTCGGTAGCTATTCCCAGGGTTATAGTGAGTTAACTATAAAAGCTTAGCAAAAGGGTGAGTCTTTCTCACCCTTTTGTCGTTTTATATAGATTTTCATGTCGTTAAAATATCTTAATCAGGTTAACTTTTCTCTCAAATCGGTGTTGTTTCGGGTGCTGTAGTTACATGAACCTCCACTATTTACCCAGTATCTCCTAATTTTATCGGATGACCAGACCTGCACCCATACGCTTGTTAGACAGGTTAGCACCCTTGCTAGGCCTAAAGTCCAACTTGCCGGAACTGGATGCTCTCCACCGCAGCCTGCGCCTCAAAGAACCGGATATACGCAATCCGCAGGCGCTGCTTAAGGATCTCAACCTGCTGGGAGAACCCCTGGCATTGTCCTTTCAGTCTCACCGACTCACGGAGATAGAGCTTTCTCACATGCTGGAACTAGGGGTGATGCCCGCCATCTTTTTCCTCAAGACAAGTACTCCCGCTCCTGTGCTGGCGCTCATTACCATGCGTGAAGGGAATACTCTCAATGGCTACTGGTATCCTCCTAATTCCAATGCGGAAGAGCCTCTGAGCATATCTATGGAGGACTTCTTGCAAGGACTGGACCAGTCCGATGATCGTTTCCTGGTATTTACGCCTACCAAGGTCAACTCCGGCATATCCCCGCATGGTAAACACCCTTCCCAGGGCCTTAGCCCTTTGCAGCGCATGTGGCGCCTGCTGGGCACTGAGCGCAAGGATATCCTCTTTATTTATATATATGCCATTGCCGCCGGTCTGCTTAGTCTTACCACCCCGCTGGGCGTACAGGCCATTATAGGGCTTATTAGCGGGGGGCTTATCCTGGAACCTGTCGTTGTATTGATTGGGTTTGTCATCTTTGGCACTTTGATGGGGGGCATCTTGCAGATACTCCTGGTGAGTATTGTAGAGGTCATAGAACAGCGGCTATTTGCCCGGGTAGCTTTTGAGTTTGCTTACCGCATGCCTCGCATTCGCATGTCGGCACTCTATAGCAATTATGCGCCTGAGCTCATGAACCGCTTTTTTGATGTGCTGACCATTCAAAAAGGCTTTGCTAAGATTTTGACGGATGTGCTGGCGTCTTTGCTGCAGATATTCTTCGGTTTGCTCCTGCTGTCGTTATATCACCCTATTTTTATTGCCTTCAGTATCCTGCTGATTGTGCTGGTCTTCCTCATCTTTCGCTATACCTGGCGCAAGGGTCTGGAGACCAGTATTGCAGAGAGCCGGTATAAATTCAAGGCAGTTCAGTGGATAGAAGAAGTGGCCCGCACATTGGGTACTTTCAAGCTGGCCGGGCATACCAACATGTCTCTGGACCGCATGGACCGAGAAGTCGCAGGTTATCTGGACAAACGCAAGCAGCACTTTAAGGTGCTGATTACCCAGTACTCCGCCATCGTTGGCTTTAAAGTGTTGATTACGGCTACCCTTCTGATCCTGGGTAGCGTCCTGGTCATTAACCGGCAGATTACGCTGGGTCAGTTCGTGGCTTCAGAGATCGTGATCATCACCTTGCTGGTAGCTGTGGAGAAGATCATCCTGAGCCTGGATACCATTTATGACGTGCTTACGGCTGTTGACAAGATAGGCACGGTAACAGACCTGCCCCTGGAGTCTAACGAAGGTGTTTTTATGGAACCCTCCGCTGCACAGGTAACCGTTGAGCATATTCAGGGACTATCTGTCCGTATCCGGGACTTGCAGTTCAGTTACCCGGGCCGCCCTTTGATCAGCGGCCTTTCGCTGGATATCCCCACAGGTAAATGCGTGGGAATTACCGGGTCTGCCGGGAGTGGCAAAAGTACCCTCCTGAGTATTATCAGCGGGTTGTATACAGATTATACCGGTAGCCTCACTTATGATGGACTGAGCCTGAGAGACATCAACCTGGCCAGCCTGAGAGACTGTATCGGAGAAGCCGTGAGTCCGGAAGATATCATTTATGGTACCCTGGAAGAAAATATCTGCATGCACAAGCCGGTTTCTGCCGAGCAGCTGCGCTGGGCGCTGGATCAAGCAGAGATTACCAACTGGATGAACCGGCAGCCTAATGGATTGAAGACCATTCTTATGCCCGGCGGCTCGAATGTGAGCGCTTCCCTGGCCCGCAAGATTATCCTGGCGCGTGCTATCGTAGAAAAGCCCCGCCTGCTGGTGCTGGACGAGTTCTTTAATGCACTGGACCCCGATTTTACCCGCCGCATCATTGATTTTCTAACGGACCCTGCCTATGGCTGGACCGTAGTGTGCGTGACCCGCAATACCTATTTCCTGGAGCGTTGTGATCATGTGGTGCTGATGGATAACGGTACCATACAGTTCCAGGGAAGCTATGCCGAAGGCGCACAGACCGAACCTTTCCGCAGCTATATTAGTCCACTTTTGCCCTGATGCCAATGCCCAAACAAGACAGAACGCATCCTTATTATCATCCGGAAGTAACCCGCCTGGAGATTGCCCGCAAGTTCTATAGCTTCCGGCTGCTCAACACGCCCCGGTCCCTCCGGGTGGTTGCCTGGGGGGTGGTGGGGTTCTTTGGTATAGGGCTGCTTACCCTGTTCTTGCCCTGGCAGCAGAATATCCGGGCCACAGGCAGCGTCACTACCTTGTTCCCCAATGAAAGACCTCAGCAGCTGAATACCGCTATAGGAGGGCTTATCCTTCGATGGCATGTGCGAGAAGGACAATTTGTGCGCAAAGGGGATACCCTGGTGGAGATCACGGAGGTGAAGGAGAAATATTTTGACCCCCAGCTTTTGTTGCGCACCCGCGAACAGGTGAATGCCCAGGAAGAGACCCAGCGCTTTATGGCTGAGAAAATAAATGCCCAGGCCGAACAGCTGAATGCCCTGAGAGACGGCATGACGAATAAGCTCAAGGAAGGGGAGAATAAGATATTGCAGGCGCAGTACAAGCTGAGCATAGACAGCGCAGAGTATGTCATAGCCCAGGAGCAGTTTGCCCGGTATGAAGCTCTCTATGCCCAGGGGCTGATTAGCCTCACAGATTTTGAGAAGCGCAAACTCAAGCTGCAGGAAACCCGCAACAAACGGGATGCCAGCCGCCAGGATCTGGCTACTGCACGGATACAACAGGCTACCGTGCGTGCAGATTATATGGACAAGATCAGCAAGACCCTGAGTGAGCGAAATGATGCGGCGTCCAAGCTGAGCGAAGGAGACGGCAAGCTCTCCAAGCTCCAGAATGAATATGCCAACCTGGAGATTCGCAGCGGTTTTTATGCCATCAGAGCTCCGCAGGACGGTATCGTGGTGCGCACGCTCAAAGCAGGTATAGGAGAGAACGTCAAAGAAGGCGAAGCCGTAGCTACCATCATGCCGGCCTCCTACCACCAGGCAGTAGAACTACTGGTGAGCGCCACGGATGTTCCGCTGCTTTCCGTGGGCCGCAAGGTGCGGCTTGAGTTTGACGGCTGGCCTGCGTTGCAGGTCAGTGGCTGGCCCAGCGTGTCCGTGGGTACCTTTGGCGGTATCATTGCGGTCGTGGATGTGGTGGATGATGGTATGGGCAAATACCGCATCCTGGTGAAACCGGACCCCGCAGATGACCCCTGGCCCCGCAAGCTGCGCATGGGAAGCGGCGTGTATGGCTGGGCCATGCTGGATGAGGTTCCCATTTGGTATGAGATCTGGCGCCAGTTCAACGGCTTTCCTCCCAGCCTGGCTTATGACCCCGATGGTCCTGTCCAAAAAGGTAATGACAAGGTTAAGAAATAGCGTTGCTCTGCTTTGCTGGATGATTCCGCTGGCGGTGTGCGCACAGCCGTCCCGGCAGCCTGCCCCGCAGGTCATTACCCTGGAAGCAGTCTATGACCAGGTGCTGAGCTATCATCCCCTGGCCCGCCAGGCGTCTTTGCTGGGAGATATTGCGCAGGCCGAACTGCGCAAGGCCCGCTCATTATTTGATCCCTCCGTAGATATTCACTGGAACCAGAAGACCCTTCATGACAAAGTATACTATACCAACTGGAATAACTTTGTCAAAGTGCCTACCTGGTGGGGTCCCGACGTTAAACTGGGATATGAACGATATGTGGGTATCAATGTAAACCCCGAGAATTTTACCCCGGAGGACGGGTTGATTTATGCAGAGATCACCGTGCCGCTGGCGCGGAATCTCCTGTTTGATATGCGGCGGAATATCCTCAGCCAGGCCCGGCTGCTGCCTCAGATGAACGAGGCAGAACGCCTTAAGCTGATGAATAAGCTGCTCCTGCAAGTGGCTAAGGATTACTGGGACTGGTATTATACACGGCAGGTGCTGGATGTATACACGGTCTCCAGGGACCTGGCCCGGGAGCGGTTGCAGTTTGTCCAGAGCTCGGTACTGGCCGGAGACCTGGCGGCTATTGATACCGTGGAAGCGCGCCTCGAACTACTGGAGCGCGAGGTAACCCTGGCAGAAGCCCAGGTGCGCTACCGCAATGCGGCGCTCATGCTCAGCAACCACCTGTGGGATGCGGCAGGCCAGCCCCTGGAACTTGCAGAAAATGCCAGCCCTGTCCTTGCAGCGCTTAATGTGGACCTGCCCCCTCCCCAGGTGCGGGATAGCCTGCAAACCTGGGCCCGCGAACAGCATCCCGAACTGCGCAAGCAGCAGTTCAGCATCTTGCAGCTGGAATATGACCGCCGCTATTACAAGCAGGCTTTCTTGCCCGAACTTAGCATGGACATCAAACCCTTTATCACCCCGGGAGACCAGGTGACCGGTACCGGTAAGTTCTATTGGGAAGACAACTTTAAGGTAGGGTTCAATTTCTATACGCCCATTTTCCTGCGCAAGCAGCGCGCAGATTATCAGCTGGCCAATATCCGCCTCAAAACAGCACAGTTGTCGCTGGAATTCTCCCGCCGCGAGATTGTAAATGAGAATAGTGCCGCGTGGAATGACCTGGAGACCTATGTGAGACTGGTGATCATTCAGCGCCAGGCCGTGGACTATGCCCAGCGCCTGCTGGCGGCTTCCATACAGAAATACCGGGCCGGGGAGGGTTCTCTGTTCCTGGTCAATAGTTATGAGCGCAAACTCATCAAAGAGCAAACCAAGATGGCTGAGTTACAGGGTAAATATGCCAAGAGCCTGGCCGGTTGGTACTGGAGCACGGGTTTCCCGCTGGAGCAGGTTCGTTTCTAGGCCCGGCCCGTAGAACCCCGTAGCAGATTGGTGTATTCCCTGTATACTTGCATATGGACATCTATGAGGAAAGCCTGCAACTGCATGCCCGCCTGGGAGGTAAGCTAGGTATACAACCCAGGTTCAGGGTAAAGGACCGCCAGGACCTGAGCCTGGTCTATTCTCCCGGGGTGGCGGCCGTTTGCCGGGCCATTGCCCGGGATCCCACTAAAGTATGGGAGTATACCCTTAAGCGCAATACCGTGGCTATCGTCACAGATGGCTCTGCCGTGCTGGGACTGGGTAACCTGGGACCCGAAGCGGCATTGCCGGTGATGGAAGGCAAGGCCCTGCTGTTCAAGGAATATGCAGATATCGATGCGTTTCCCATATGCCTCGATACCCAGAATCCCTATGAGATCGTAAGCATTGTCCGCGCGCTGGCACCCGTTTTCGGCGGAATTAACCTGGAGGATATTGCGGCGCCTTATTGTTTTGAGATAGAGCGGGCATTGTCTGGCCTGGGTATCCCCGTGTTTCATGATGACCAGCATGGCACGGCCATCGTATTGCTCGCCGGTCTTATTAACGCCGTGAAGCTGGCCGGTAAGGAGCTTCATGAGCTGCGGGTAGTCATTAACGGTGCAGGTGCTGCGGGCACTGCCATTGCAGAGCTTTTGTTATGTATGGGGCATGACCCCCGCAGTTGCGTCAGTGTGCGCGAAGTAATTGTCTGCGATAGCAAAGGTATTCTCGGAGATCATCGCAGCGATATCTATACCAATCCGGAGAAACTGAAACTGGCGCGTTTTACCAATAGGCACCGCCGCCAGGGAACGCTGCAGGATGCGTTGCAGGGGGCAGATGTCTTTATCGGCGTAAGTGTGGGCGGAGCCTTGAAGCCCGAATGGCTGGCGAATATGGCCGCACGGCCCATCATCTTTGCCCTGGCCAATCCTGATCCTGAGATAGATCCCCGGGTGGCCTATGATCACGGTGCTTTTGTGGTGGCTACGGGCCGCAGCGATTACCCCAACCAGGTAAACAACGTGCTGGCCTTTCCCGGCATTTTCCGGGGCGCCATGGACGCCCGTGCACCGCTCATTACCCATCATATGAAAGCTACCGCCGCCTATGTGCTGGCAGATTCTGTGCGCACCCCCGCCCTGGACAATATTGTGCCTTCTGCACTGGATAAAAGCATTGCCTACCTGGTGGCCAAGGCTGTGCAAAACGCCTGGGAGGAAGAACAGCGGATGCGAAGCCCGGAATAGGCGTAGGTAATATTACTTAAGATATTTGCCGGGTATTTTATAGTTCAATGTTATTAATACCGCGCAAGGTGGTCTTGTGAAAATTCCATTTATATTTAGCTTGTGATCTTACGGGTTCAAAATACCCTTCTCATTTGGGTATTCTTTTCTGCCAGGCTATTAATTGCTCAATGTACGTTTGGGCCTACTCAGACTATTTGCGGAGATTTTGATTGTGCAGATCCGCTGTCTACATTTACTACGGCGCCTTCCTATTCCTATGTGGCAGATGATCCGCTGGTAAATAGTGAACTGCAACCGGAGGGACTATATGCCATTGGCAGCAATCCCAATAACTATCACCCGGTTTTCTTTTGCAGCTGCACCACTGCCGCTGCCACAGATCCCACATGCTGTAGCTGCGACCCGGCAGATCGCGTCTGCCCGCCGGATAACAGGCTCATTATCAATGCGTTCTCATCTCCTGCCATTGTCTGGCAGCAACCCCATAACACGCTGAATACAGGCTCTTACTATTCCTTCCTGGCTTCGGTAGAGAATGTACTGTCCGGGCCTGCGGATTGTGGAGCTTTCCTGATAGATCCTTTTCTGACGGTGCTGGTAAAACCCTGCTCCGGGTCTACCTGGGATACCTTGTCTGTGAGCCTGCCTTTGCCCGAATGCCCTGATGTCAGTCAAACGCTCACTTGCGGGTTTGAGGCCACATCGGGTTGCATGGATGTGGCCATTATGAACCTGGCACCCGGAGCTGCCGGTAATGACTTTATCATAGATAATATCGGGGTCTTTGAGTGCCTTACCCAAAACGTGATATTGTCCGGGTGCGACCTGGACGCCGTCATGTCTGCCAGTATTCGGAGCTTTACCGGCCTGGCCCGCCAGGGGAAAGTGGAGCTTAACTGGATCGTAGAGTCTGAGGCAGAATTGCTGGGATATCAGCTGGAGCGTGCCATAGAGCCGGGAGCCTGGCAAAAAATGGCCTGGGTGCCTGCCACTGCCAAGGGGGTGTATGTCTGGCAGGATCTGAAGCCTCTGGCTGCGGCTTATTACCGCCTGGGTTACCAGGACCTTGCCGGTAACTGGACTTACCATAGCTTGGTCCATGTGCGGACGACACCCGGAGAACCTACCCTGCAACTTTGGCCCAACCCGGTCTCGGATAAGCTGTACTTATCCGGCAGTTATCTCAGTGCGCAGATATATGACCCCCAGGGTAAACTGGTGTGGGAAGGCCCTGCCAACCAGGTACTGGAAGTGTATAGCTGGCTGCCGGGCCTATACCAGGTAATGGCGGGTACGGCGCATGCCAGGTTTCTCATTGTGCATTAGTACAGGAAATGTCCGGCAGAGATGCCTGCCCCTCCCCGGTTGCTGCCAAACGGGATAGTTGCCAAAGTATTGTAGGGCTTATAGCGGTATATACCATTCAGACATAAGAACAAGCCATTGATCATGGTTTTTGTTAAGAAGTCCTAAATAAGATGTATAGTCTGTAACGAAAGCAGCCTGACAGCGTAATAATTAGTATGGTTTCCAATTAATTTTTATGAAGATGGAAGATCTGATGCCCTGGGAAAAAGCCTACGAGGAACGTAAGGCCGACCGCAAGCTCAACAAGGAGAATGTTCTTATCCTCGTCTTTGCATTGGTGCTGGTATTGGTACCTGTTTTGCTCGTTTTTGGAACATAGAGACAACGCGCAGGATGTTACAAGTCCCGCACGATTGTAAGCCGCAGCCTGCGGTATCCGCCCGGCAAATGCCCTTTAGGGGCTTTTCCATTACCGGGCACCTTGAGGTTTTAGTTGCAACTCCTTTAGATCCAGCCCAAAGTGCCGGAAGAGCCTTAGGTAGACATCTACCTGCGGATTATGCTTCTGATAATAGGGTGGTAACGGTATAGGGCGCTGGGTGTCTATCACCAGTACCGTATCCAGTACGGAGGCTGTCCATTGTGCTCCGGTCCGGGCATACGTTTCTCGTGAAGTAAATGTATACTCCATTCGCCGCAGTCTCAGGAACCGGGGAGGGTGGCCTTGCAGAGGCACTTCCTTGAACAAAGCCAGCACCGGAGGGCTTGCCTGCGCCAGCCTGTTTAACAACCCATAGAACCAATCGTGCGGCGGTTGATTATATGCCCGGTAGAGAAAATCATAGACATATAAGTGAAAGGACTGTGCCTCATAGTATAAGGCATGGTCCAGCCTGGGGTGGTAAGGAGCAAAAGAGTGCGCATGCGCCCCTGCATCGGGTCTGTAACGTGTCTGGTAGATCTCCCAGTGCTTCCCGTCCTTGCTGGCCGCTATTTCCAGCTCATACCTGTGCCAGGCAATAAACCGGAAGACTCCATAAGGGGTAGCCATTCTCCAGTAAAAAGGAAGATTGAGTGGAAAAAGCGCCCACTGCACTGCAGGTACTTTCTCGGTAACCATATGGGTAAAGTTGGAGGCAAACGGTAAATTGAACACGTTTACCGTATACACGCTGGGAATAGCCAGGTGGGCCAGCAGCAGTATCTGAAGCATCCATTGAAAGCGCAGGAACCTGATCCCGATACCCGGTTTGGAAGGCTCTCCGGCTAAGGACAGGGGTTTTCGGGGCAGTGGCCTGCCCAATAATTGCCGCCAGTCCTGTTCCCGTACAATGACTACCCCTAAGATCAGGGTCAGGATATTGAAATAGGAATAATTACCTGTGAGATGGATCCCTGCTGAGAGGCAAGCAAATCCGAGGAAGCTGATCCAGCGCCGTTTTCTGTGCCTGCTGTATATCCAGAATGACAATAGATGCTCTGCTACCAGCACGGTAAGGCTGGTGAGGCGTTGGAACCCATCCGGCAGCTGTGCCATATACCAGGAAAAATAACTGGGCTGAGGCTGGCCCGCCCAGTAGTATTGCATAAAGCTGAGGTCATACCACGCGGGGTCTGAGAGGTATACTTTGACAATAGCCATGCTCAGCCACATGCGGAAGATGAGAAACCGGAATGCCATGAGGCAGATGCGTGGCGTATAGCCGCCGTTTTGCTGCTTCAGGAATAGAGAGACCAAGAGCAGCAGGCCGGCTTCCAGCAAGAACAGGTCCCATATGTAAAAATTGTGCCCGGCACAGAAGGAAAGCCAGATGGCCCAGGCGCCCAAGGCTCCCCAGGGTGCCGCGATGCCGAGCATTACCAGTGCCCCCATACTGGCTCCTATCCATGGGAGCAGTTCCAGCACGGGATCGCTGGCATTCAGCCAAAGCAGGGACGGCAGCTTGAGAATGGCCAGTACTCCGTCTGTATTCCAGGCATGGGCATAATATTCTGCCAGCGGCAGAATGCCCTGACTGCCATATATACCCGGCATTTGAGGGATGAGGCTGCCGAATGCCAGCAGATAACAGAGACCTATGCCTGTACGTAGCAGGCGCCAGGTAACAGGCGCCTGTTCCGGCAGCGCGGCCCGCTTCCATTGCAGCCGGAAGGTCTGTCGCCATTTCCGCACCCTTCCGGTGCGTGCCCGCGAATTACTTGCCCGGGGCATGGTCACCTGCAATGACTACCCGCAGGTGATCGGGATGCAGGTACTCCTGGGCCAGCGCCTGAATCTCCCGGGTAGTCGTCTGTTGAATACGTTCGAAACCCAGCGCCAACTCCTGGGTATTCAGGCCGTGGTGCAACAGCATCTTCAGGAGATCGGCCACCTGGAATGGCGTTTCCTGCTGGCTGACGATGCGGCCCAGCAGATAGTTGCGCGCCACATTCAGTTCGTCTTCGGGTACCGGTTCTTCGCGCAGGCGCTGTATCTCCAGCCTGATCTGGTGCAGGGTGTCTTCTACAAACTCGTTGCCCACATCTGCGCCTATCACAAACATGCCCGCATGCTGCAGGCACTGCCATTGGCTGTAGATGCCGTAGGTATAGCCTTTGTCTTCGCGGATATTCTTCATGAGCCTGCTGCCAAAATATCCTCCCAGCAGGGTGTTGACCAGCCGCATAGGATGATAGCTGTCATG
>JAHBTG010000067.1 GCA_019638695.1 Bacteroidota bacterium
CAGCATAAGGACGTACCCTGCATGCGCTAGTAGAACAGGATGATACTCACGCGGCTTCAGCCGCGCGAGAGCGGGAAACGGGGTGACAGAGATCCTTCGCTACGCTCAGGATGACGCTGGGAGGGTGCTATGTCGGAGATGCCGAAATAAATTCGGCATGACGGGTACTTTGCTTATGCGGCCAGAGCTGTGCGAGTGCGGAGGACGGGGAGGCAGAGAGGACCTTTGGGCCGCCGGAGCACAGGCGCGTGTAAACTTGTATAGCATTACCTCTTAATTTGCACAGATGTCTCAGACCCCAGCCCAGTTTGACCAGGTGATGGCCACCTGCCGGGAAGTCTTTCGCCTCAAGACCGCAGACTATGGCACTGCCTGGACGGTATTGCGTCTCCCTAGTCTTACGGACCAGATCTTTATCAAGGCCAAGCGCATCCGCACCCTGGAGATGAGTGGAGAGAACCGCGTGGGAGAATCCGTGGAAGCCGAATATATGGGCATCATCAATTATTGCATCATGGCGCTGATCCTCTGCCGCAACCCCCAGCTGATGGGAGAGACCGGCGCAGGCAGCCACCTGGAAGAAGCGCTGGCCACCGCTTTGTACGATGCGCAGGTAACTCATATACGCCACACGCTCCTGAAGAAGAACCATGACTACGGGGAAGCCTGGCGGGATATGCGTGTGAGTTCGTATACAGACCTGATTCTTATGAAGCTCCTGCGCATCAAGCAGATAGAGGATAATGCCGGCAGCACGCTGATCTCGGAAGGTGTGGATGCCGGCTATGAAGATATAGTGAACTATAGCGTGTTTGCCCTGATCAAGCTTACCCTTGAGAACGTCTAGTTGCTGCAATCTTTTCCCCGGTTCCGGCGTTATTCCCGGTAACATGAAGATACTTCGCTTATGTGTGATCACAGGGCTGCTGGCGGTTGCCGGCCTTAGCCCGGTCAGGGCCTGTGAGGGGCAGGCTTCTCCTGCGCGCGCAGTACTACAGGGAAGTGATGAGGTACCTGCGCTGCAGGTAAAGTCAATGCACGGTGCGTGCACCACTGAGGAAGCGTACACTGGCCGTGGGTGCACTACCCGGGGCGGATGTGCCGTCCGTCGGCTGGGCCTTGCGGCTTCGGCGGCTTTGCTGATCATCACACTGGCTACCACTGCTGTGGAAAAACTCAAACTTTAATTCGTATACCGGCAGAACATCCCATGCTTTTGCGCTGCTGGCTAGCCCTATGACAGGCCACCGTTTCACCCGATATGTGCCCGTTCCCGAACAGGGCAAAGGCTTTGGCAGCCTGCTCAGGATCTTCCTGCAACTGCTCACCTATACATCCGGGGATGCGACCGAAGCGCTGGACTGGATGCACCAGCTGGACCGTGAATATGGCCTCACCGGTGACGAATATGGAATGGCAGACTTCCTGCAGGAGTTGCAGGATAAAGGTTACCTGCGTGCCGACGAACAGGACCCTGCTGTGCTGATGCCCACTGCCCGCGCGGAGCAGGGTATCCGCCAGCAGAGCCTGGAGGAGATATTCGGCAAGCTGAAGCGGGACCGCCCCGGGCAGCATCCTACCCCGCATACCGGGCAGCAGGGGCAGGACTACAGTTCAGACATCCGCCCCTATGACTTTGGGGATGACCTGGCACAGATCCGGCTCACAGAAAGTTTGCGCAATGCCCAGGTAAATCATGGCATTGAAGACCTGCATCTGCAGCAGAATGACCTGGTTGTGACAGACCGGGAGTATGCCGCTTCCACCGCCACGGTACTCATGCTGGACATCTCCCACAGCATGATATTGTATGGCGAGGACCGTATTACCCCTGCCAAGCAGGTGGCCATGGCGCTGTCTGAACTGATCGCCCGTAAATATCCCAAGGACAAACTGGACATCATTGTGTTTGGCAATGACGCCTGGCCTGTGGAGGTCAAAGATCTGCCCTACTTGCAGGTGGGTCCCTATCATACCAATACTGTGGCGGGGCTGGAACTGGCCATGAACCTGCTGAGGCGGCACAAGGTGCAGAACAAGCAGATATTTATGATCACCGACGGCAAACCCACCTGCCTGAAGGAGCGTGACGGCAGCTATTACAAGAATTCCTGGGGGCTGGACCGCCGTATCCTCAACAAAACCCTGACCCTGGCTGCCGAAGCCCGCCGCCTGCGCATTCCCATCACCACCTTTATGATAGCACAGGATCCCTGGCTGGTGCGTTTTGTGCGAGAGTTCACAGAGACCAATGCCGGGCGCGCTTTTTATAGCGGACTCAACGGCCTGGGGCAGTATGTGTTCGAGGACTTTGCCCGGAATAAACGAAAAAATGTGCGCTAGGAATGTTATTTTTAGTAAATAAATTACTTTATGGCGCCTTACTAGCTGGGGCTGCCCTGCTGTTGGCCTGCCAGGATGCTACTTCCGAGCAGCATGTTATTTCAACCCCGGCCCAGCAGAAGACGCACGCGCCTGTCCGCCTGCTGGCAGACGTACAGCTGGAAACTGTGTTACAAGCTACCCGGTTACCCTATGCTAACCAAGTGCCTGCCTACCCGGTGGATATCCGGTATCTTACGGAAGATAAGGCCATAGAAGCGTTCCTGGACGGGGATGCCCGCACGCTGGTCCTGAGCCGTCCGCTCACCGAGCAGGAATTGCGGGTGCACCGGCAGCGTTACAACTCTCCCCCCCAGGAACGGCTGCTAGCAACCGGCGCAGTGCTGCTGGTGGCCCATCCCGGTGTGGCCGATACTTCCGTGCAGATGTTACAACTCCTGGGTATTCTGCAAGGCAAAGGACAGACCTGGACCAATGGCCAGCGGATCATTCCGGTATGCGACGGTGGCGACGGCAGCAACCTCCGCACCCTCTTCCTCAGGCTGGGAGTGAGCCCTGCCCGCATTCCCGGCCTGTATGCCACCGGCAGCGACAGCGCCACCCTGGCATACGTGGTCCGCACCCCGCATGCCCTGGGCATTGTAGGCTATGAAGCCCTGGCCGATGCACAGGACCCGGCCGTGCGCCAGGCGTTACAACAGGTCAGCCTGCTGGCAGTGGCAGATAAACCCGGTTCCCCGGCCGTGCGCCTGTCTGCAGAAGACGCCATACAGCATCTGGCTAAAGGACGGTATCCGCTGGCCCGCGAATGGCGGATCCTCACCCGTGAGGGGAGCTCTGCCGCTGGCACGGCTTTTGCAACCTACCTGACAGGACCCTTCGGCCAGCGCCTCCTCTACAAATGCGGGCTGATGCCCGCAGACCCCCCGGGCAGAGAGGTGGAGCTGGTGGAACAAACCATACCCGTGCTCAAGTGACCTTTCCGACATGCCGGCTATATAATAAATACTAAATTTGCCCCTTTCTGAGCGATACCCATCCCGTCGATTCTCCTACAAAATCTCAATTCTCATGAAGTATCTACTTTCTGTTTTGATGGTGATAGCCACTATGGCCGTTTCCACAGCGCAAGAGCTGGAGGCTGCCATCGCCAGTATCCGCAAACAAAACTATGCCCAGGCCGAGGCCATGCTCAAGACACAGGCTGCCGAGGGCAAGAACAGCGCCGCCAGCTTCTACCTGGGCCATACCTACTACCTGATGGCTATGGAAGCCCTCAAGGAAGAGGAGAAAGCTGCCCTGCTGGACCAGTGCCTGCGCACGCACGACCAAGCCATAGGCAAGCGCCCCAAGGACGCTTTTAACTACATAGGTAAGGCGTACTATTACCTGGCTAAAAATAACCTCACGGAGGCCAACAGCCAGCTGGCGACCGCCCGCGGACTGGAGAGCGATGATATCCGTGCGCTCACGGAAGGCGCCATTGCCTACATGCGGCTGTTTCAGCACCCGCTGGCAGACCAGCAGCTGAAACGCCTGGCCGCAGACAACTCCAGCGTGTTCATCTCCCGCGCCGAGAGTAAGGGGCCGGACAATATGGAAGTGCTGACCGCTTCTGGCTATGTCTATTTTCTGCAGGGCGTGTACCCGCTGGCAGAATCCAAGTACCTGAAGGTGCTGGCCAAAGATCCCTCCAATATAGACGCCCGCTTTCGCCTGGCCCAGGCTTATTACAAGCAGAGCAAATATGAGAACACGGAAAAGGAGCTCCTGGATGTGATCAGCCGCGATCCCAAGTTTGCCCCCGCCTATCGCGAGATCGCCGAGTTCTACTATGCCGTGGCGCGTGCCGGCTTCAAGAGCGAGGAATATTTTGCCAAAGCCAAAGAATATGCCCTCAAGTACCGCGCACTGGTGGGAGACGACCTGGTAGCTAACCAGCGCTTTGCCGCGCTGCTTTACTTCACCGGCTCTTATGCCGAGTGTATCACCGAGGTGGACAAGCTGATGCAGGACCCCAGCCTTGCCAATAACATCTCGCTCAAGCGTCTGCGTGCCTACTCCCTGGCAGAAGTCGGTCGTTTTGAGGAAGCCAAGAAGGCCATGGAAGATGTCATGAGCTCTGTGAAGGAAGAAGACAAGGCCGGGCTGGATTACAAGACCCTGGGGATTATTTACCTGGGACTGAATGACGATGCCAAGGCAACCGAATACATCAATAAGGCCATTGCGCTGGATGCGGATAACAAGAACATCTGGAAGCAGCTTTATGAGAAAGCCAAGGTGGATAAAGACTGGACCAACGCCCAGCGTTACCTGGTCAAGCACCTGACCAGTACCGATAACCCGGATAGCCGCGACATTTACATGGCCAGCTGGCTGACCTATCGCAATAAGGATAATAACGCCTGCATCACCTGGACCAACAAGGCGCTGGAGCTCTATCCCAAGGAAGGAGACCTGTATCTTTACAAGGCGCGCGCCTACAACCGCATGGGCGGCCAGGACCAGGCGATGGCTGATACCTACCAGCAATACCTCCAGCTGATAGATGACCTGGGAGAGGATGAAAAAGCCAAGAATGCCGACGGTATTGGCGAGGCGGCTTCTGCCCTGGCAGTGCATTATTACGGTGATGAATTCAAGAACTATCCCCGCTCCTATAAATACGCCCTCATTGCCATCAAATATGGAAATGAGAAGTACAAGGAGTCTGCCGAGAAGCTCAAAGCCTTCTACGACGGCCAGAAGATCACCCCAGAAGAAGAGAACTAACCCCCTCTTCCACCTTATTCTGCATACAGCCAGGCACACGCCTGGCTGTATGCGTTCAGGGCTAGGTGCTTATTAAGATTCAATAGAAGGGCCGGGGATTCCCACAGGGGTGGAAAAAGCCTGCGGCATGCTGTGTACAAATCCCGTTAGGGGTGTCTATCTTTGGGCCTCATTTCACACTAATTTTGATACCATAGTCTATGTTTAGCGAGATCGAAAGCATACATGCCCGCCAGGTCCTGGATTCCCGCGGCAATCCCACGGTAGAAGTGGAGGTCACTACCTATGAAGGGGCGTTCGGCCGTGCCATAGTCCCCAGCGGAGCCTCTACCGGTCACTATGAAGCCGTGGAACTGCGGGATAATGACCCCGCTCTTTACCTGGGCAAAGGCGTGCTTAAGGCTGTGGAGAATGTCAACGAAGTGCTGGCACCTGAGCTGGAAGGCTTCAATGTATTTGACCAGGCCGGGCTGGACAAGCTGTTGCTGGAACTGGATGGGACGCCCAACAAGGGTAAGCTGGGCGCTAATGCCCTGCTGGGTATCTCCCTGGCGGCAGCCCGCTGTGCGGCCGATGCAGCAGGACTTTCGCTCTACCGTTACTTGGGTGGTGCAGGCGCTCGCGTGCTGCCCGTGCCCATGATGAATATCCTGAATGGCGGCAAGCATGCGGATAACTCCGTGGACTTCCAGGAGTTTATGGTGATGCCGGTGAAAGCCGATACCTTTGCCCATGCCCTGCGGATGGGCGCCGAGGTGTTCCACCACCTCCGCAAGGTGTTGCATGACCAGAACCTTTCTACCAACGTGGGAGACGAGGGCGGTTTTGCCCCTAACCTGCCCAGCAATGAAGCTGCTATCGAGATCCTGCTCAAGGCCATTGAGAAAGCGGGTTATCGCCCCGGGGAAGACATTTACCTGGCTATGGATCCCGCCACCAGCGAGATGTATGACCCCCAGACCAAGCTTTACAAATACTTCAAGTCCACGGGTAAGACGGTGAGCAGCGATGACATGGTGGCCCACTGGGCAGACTGGTGCAGGCGCTATCCGCTCATCAGCATAGAAGATGCCCTGGACCAGGATGACTGGACCGGTTGGCAGAATCTCACCCAGGCTGTGGGCAAGGAGGTGCAACTGGTAGGAGACGACCTGTTCGTGACCAATTCCCAGCGGCTGCGGCAGGGCATAGACCAGGATGCCGCCAATGCCATCCTTATCAAGGTCAACCAGATAGGTACGCTCTCCGAGACACTGGATGCCATTCACCTGGCTAAGACCTATGGCTTTAACAGCATTATGAGCCATCGCAGCGGTGAGAGCGAAGACAGTACGATCGCAGACCTGGCCGTAGCCACCTGTGTCGGCCAGATCAAAACCGGCGCGCCTTCCCGTTCAGACCGTGTAGCCAAGTATAACCAACTCCTGCGTATAGAGGAAGAGCTGGGCTCTGCCGCTGTATACGGGGGTGCTTACTTCAAATACGCATGAACCGGGCATTACTGGTCAAGATCTTCCGTCCTTTCCGCAACCGCTATGTGCTGGTAGTTACCCTGTTTGCACTGTGGATGCTCTTTTTCGACGCCTATAACCTGCCCAGCCAGGGGCGCGTCAATAAACGCATCCAGCGACTGGAACAACGGCGGGATTGGTATGTCCAGGAGATCGACCACCTGCGCGAGGAGCATAAACGCCTGCTTCAGAACCCCAGGGAACTGGAACGGGTGGCCAGGGAGCGTTACTACCTGCAAAAGCCCAATGAGGATGTCTTTGTGATCACACGCCCGGAATAATACCGGCTATCTGTTCACATATCTATAGTATTTATCCCCAGGGGTTGCATTCCTTAGGGCTGTTTGCTAGTTTTAGTTGGTTTCCAACATAAAATAAATACTAGTATGTCAGCTATCACAACAACTGGCCGGGAAAACCGGCTCAAATTCGATGAGCGCGTAGGCGCTTACCTGGTAGATGTAGTGATCTATGTCTTCCTGATATGGGTCCTGGGTAAGATCTTCACTGAAGGCGGCGGGTTTATGCGCATGTTGAACCCGGGCAAAAGTGCTACCCTGGCATTTATCCTGCTCTACCTGCTGGAAGCCTTTAAGGGTGCCAGTATAGGTAAAATGGTGCTGGGTCAGGTGATCTGCAATGCAGACGGCTCTCCGGCAAGTGCACAAACGCTCTGGCTCCGTTTTGGAGTGAAGACCGTGGGCTCCCTGTTGCTGTTCGTGTCCCTGATGATCGGTACCAACGAGGTGGCGGAGCTGCTGGGCGTGCTGGGTACAGGCGCCGGTATTGCCTATGGGGTAGGTTGCTGGCTGGTGCTGGGTGTCAGCCGCATGGGGCTGCATGACCGCATTGCCAAGACCGCCGTATTCAAGGCGCACTAAGAAGACCCCTTGTTTAACGTAAAAGAAAGCCCTCCATCGGAGGGCTTTTTTGTGGGCTATACGACAACGTTCACGATCTTGCCCGGCACCACGATCACCTTCTTGGGTTGTCCGCCATTGAGGTATTTCCGGATATCGTCTGTCTGCAGCACCCGCTCCGTTACCTGGTGCTGGTTGAGGTCCAGCGGCAGCTCCAGTTTGAAGCGCAGCTTGCCGTTAACACTCACCGGGTATTCAAAGCTGCTCTCTGCCAGGTAGGCTTCGTTAAAGTGCGGGAAGCTGCTGAGGAAGATGCTTTCAGGCTGCCCCGCCTGTTGCCAGAGCTCTTCGACAAAGTGGGGGGCAAAAGGAGCCAGGCATTGCAGGAAAGGGAGCAGGATCTGGCGTTTGTGGCAACCCAGGCGCGTCAGCTCGTTGGTGCAGATCATGAACTGGGATACGGCCGTGTTGAAGCTCAGCCGCTCGATGTCCTCCTGTGTTTTCTTGAGGGTCTGGTGCAGCGCTTTGAGCTCCTCGGGAGTAGGGGTTTCATCCGTCAGGCGGCAGGTATCCTGTTCGTCCATTACCAGGTTCCAGGCGCGGCGCAGGAAGTTGAATACCCCGCTGATGCCCTGCGTGCTCCAGGGTTTGTGCTGTTCCAGCGGCCCCAGGAACATCTCATACAGGCGGAAGGTATCCGCCCCATATTCGCGGCAGATATCGTCAGGGTTCACCACGTTGAGCAATGACTTGGACATCTTCTCTGTTTCTCTTTTTACTCGAAATGAAGAGAAATGTTCACTAAAGAACCTCGAAATTGAATTTGCAATGGTTTTATGGATAATGCTCCTAAATTTCTCAAGTAATTCATCATTAGATTCCTGAAGAATATTCGATTTAATTTGAGAAACTAAATAGTTTGATCCAGTTTTAGAAATGTTGAATAATTTGCTATGCCTAGATATTTTTGCATCAGAACCAATAAAAGATACTGTTTTCCCTTCAAAGGAGAATGTGAATTTTGTTGAGTCATATAGGTTTTTTTGCTTGCTTTCAATCTTACTTCGATCCTCATCTTTGACGTTAAGGAAGTTAAATGCAAAGTTTTCTATGTCTAAGTAAGCATCCTCACTAGAGTCATTATTAATGAATTGTATGTCTATGTGAGTAAGTATACATCTGTCTTTATTATATATTCTATCATCATTGCTATCATTCTCTACTAACTCACTAGATATAAAAATGTCCTCATCTTTTATCTTATATGCTAAGGCACTCACGCCCTGGATCATCCCCTGGTTTACCAGGTGGGTAAAGGGCTCCGTGACCGGGCTGTGTCCCAGGTCGTGCAGGAAGTGGGTCCAGAAGCGGGCATAGAGCAGGTGTCCCACGGCATGTTCTGCGCCCCCCAGGTACAGGTCCACGGGCAGCCAGTTCTGCAGGCGGCTTTTTTCTGCAAATACCCGGGTATTGGCCGGGTCCAGGTAGCGCATAAAATACCAGGAGCTGCCCGCCCAGCCGGGCATAGTGTCGGTCTCGCGCTGGCTGCCGTCGGGCAGGTTCACCCAGTCGGTCACTGCCGCCAGGGGGCTTTCACCGGTGCCGGTGGGTTTGTAGCTCTGTACCTCGGGTAAAGTAACCGGCAGCTGGTCTTCCGGCACGGGAGTGGGAATGCCGTTGCGGTAGATAATGGGAATGGGCTCTCCCCAGTAGCGCTGCCGGCTGAAGATGGCATCCCGGATGCGCCAGGTGATCTGTGCGCGGCCTATGCCTTGAGCCTCCGCCTCTGCACATACACGGGCGATGGCTTCTTGTACGGGTAATCCGGTGATAAAGCCGGAGTCTGTAACGGTGCCAGTTTTGCCCTCATAGGCTTCCCGGGCCACGTCCACGTCGGTGGCAATGACCTTGCGGATGGGGAGGTTAAAATGGCGGGCAAAGCGGTGGTCGCGGCTGTCGTGCGCAGGCACGGCCATCACCGCGCCGGTGCCGTAACCCACCAGTACGTAATCCGCTATCCACACGGGGATGGCCTCGCCGGTAAAGGGATGCGTGGCATAGGCGCCGGTAAAGCAGCCCGATACGGTCTTGACATCGGCCAGGCGGTCGCGCTCGCTGCGGGCGGCGCTGCGTTCTACGTAGGCCTGTACTTCGCCCTGTTGGGCAGGGGTAGTTATGTGTGCGACCAGCGGATGCTCCGGCGCCAGGGCCAGGTAGGTGACGCCCCACAGGGTATCGGGACGTGTGGTGAACACTTCTATCTCCTCTTTGCCGCTCTGCAGGGCAAAGCGAATGCTGGCGCCCTGGCTGCGGCCCAGCCAGTTGCGCTGCATCTCCTTGATACTCTCGGGCCAGCGCACGGTATCCAGCCCATCCAGCAGGCGCTGGGCATAGGCGGTGATGCGCAGGCTCCACTGCCGCATGGGTTTGCGGATTACCGGGTGGCCGCCGCGTTCGCTGAAGCCATCCTTGACCTCCTCGTTGGCCAGTACAGTGCCCAGCGCCGGGCACCAGTTGACCATAGCCTCGCTCTGGTAGGCCAGCCGGTATTGTTGCAGAATGGCCTCGCGTCCGGTGGCATCCAGTGCTTGCCATTGAGCGGCGGTAAAGACCTCTTCCCGGGTAGTGGCCGCAGTGATGCCGGTATTCCCGTGTTGGGCAAAATGTGCCTCCAGTTCTGTAATGGGGCGGGCCTTCTGCAAGGTAGTGTCGAACCAGCTGCTGAAAAGCTGGAGGAATATCCATTGCGTCCAGCGGTAATACCCGGGGTCGCTGGTGCGCACGTCGCTGCCGGGGGTGTAGACCAGCCCCAGCATGCGCAGCTGCTCCTGGTACCGGCGTATGTTCTGTTCGGTGGTGACAGCAGGGTGCTGCCCCGTTTGTATGGCATAGTTCTCGGCCGGTAAGCCAAAGGCATCGAATCCCATAGGATGCAGCACGCTATAACCTTGCATACGTTTGAAGCGCGCCAGTATATCAGTGGCTACATAACCCAGCGGGTGACCCACGTGCAGTCCTGCGCCACTGGGGTAGGGGAACATGTCCAGTACATAGTATTTCCGGCTAGCTTCGGGGTCAAACTGCATCAGGCCGAACTGTTGCCATTTGTCCTGCCAGCGCTTCTCCAGCCGCTGTATCGTATCCTGTGAATATGCCATGCCGCAAAGATACGTATGGCGGGTAATTCTCCTCGCTGTAACTGTACCGGGCGCCGGGCCCATCTAAATAAATGATATACCAGTTTACACCCACAACGGTATGCGCCGCCTTCCCCAAAGGGGAGAGCTCCCTTCCCTTTGGGAGGGAATGGGGGAGGGTCCCCCGTCCTGCCGAACTGGTTTCGGCATCTCCTACACTGCGCGCGTCATCCTGAGCGCAGCGAAGGATCTCTGTCCTGCATAGTGGTGCACGACAGAACCCGGATGCTGTATTTGTACTTTTTTCTTGATAAAAAAGTATGCAAAAAATTAAGGCTGAACCGAAAAGGGCGGCGTGCATGGCCTTTCGGCGGCCCAAAACAAACTCGCCCCCTTGTAGGGGCTCAGACAGTGTTTTGGGCGATTCGCCTGGCGGCCGCACCCGCTATTTCCCCCTTTTCGCTTAGGCCGGTTGGGGGGGATGTATAGGAGTGAAGGACCTCTGCCCCACACCAGTCATCTTGAGCTTGTCTCAGGGTCTCCTGCCATACCCCGGTGCTGTGCCGGGGATGCCGAGACAAGCCCGGCAGGACGGGATGTGCCACCCCCATAGAGCTTCCTCCCTTTTGCAGTCCGGCCGGTCTCCGTTACTTCAGCTTGGCCAGCAGCGTGTTGAAGTTGCGGATATACTCCGTTGCCTTTGCGTCCTCGGCCAGTTTAAGGCCGGCGAGTGCGGTGGCTTTGGCGCCTGCCTTGTCATTGTTCTCCAGGAGCATGGTGCTTTTCCAGTATTTGATGTGATACAGCTCGGGGCTTTCCTTTTCGGCCTGGTTGATCCACTCAAGGGCCCGCTTCTTGTCCTTGCCGGCATTGTAATAGTACATGGCTGCCCTGAAGTAAGGCTTTTTGCCCTCTGCCGCATTCATCGCCTGCAGCAGGGAGGCCTCAAACTCGGCCTGCTGGTCAATGGTGATGGGGAAACTGACCGCTGTCTTCTCCCAGCTGATGCGGAGGTTGGCTGTAAAGGTTTCTACTTCTTCAAACGAAATGGTGAAGGTTTCCTGGTGCGCTGGCAAGGATTGCACCTTGACGGTAAAGCGCAGTATATCATCCGCAGGATTGTATTTATACGAACCCCATTGCTCTGTGGTATTGTTAAAGATGATCGTCCATTCTTTGGCATCCGGGATGGTAAACAAGGCATAAGTTCCGGCCTTAAGCGGTTTGCCCTGCACCATGACATCATGGTCAAAAGTGAGGGAGGTGGCTGCATTGGCACCTGTGCGCCATACTTCGCCGTAGGGGATCAGTCCGCCGAAAATCACCCTGCCGCGAACGCTGGGGCGGGCATATTTAAGGTGCACCTTGCTAAGTCCCAGTCCCTGGGTGACGCTCTGCTCACTGCTGAGCTGTGGGAACACCAGTTCCTGAGCCTGGCTGTCGGATACACTGCCAACGGATACCAGGATGCCTAATGCCAGTGCAAGACCTTTTAGCTGGTGGGTTATGCTATACTGTTCTGTATTCATATTGGGTAAATTAAATTGGAAACAGGGTAAAGATACAGTTTTGCTTTACTCAATGCAGACTCCGTTCTCCAAACCTTGCCAATAGTCCGTTTTGTGCTGAGCGGCGTTAGGACCCCGCGCCCTCTTGTAACCTCCCCCAAAGGGAGGGAAGCCCTTCTTTCGATTTTGTACTTCCCCTCCTGGCATGCCGAACTGGTTTCGGCATCCCCTATGCAGCACCGGGTGATCCTGGAGATGATCTTATATAGGAGCTGTTTTATTGCACACAGCAGGAGGCGGTATCTATGGAAGTGATAAATTTGGGCAGATGGAAAGGGTTGCCTTGCACCTCCGCTTATTAGGGTTCCTGTGTGTATGGGGACTAGCGGCCTGCCGCAAAGAGTGCGACTATAAAGCGCCCCCGGCAGTGCAGATCACCCCCATCTATATCAAAACCAACCCCATTGGACAGGGCGGCCCGCCCATCCAGTTCCTGCCGCAGCCAGATACCGTGCTGGAAGAAGCCGGTGAAGAGGGTGGGGGTGTGTTCTACACCGGGGGGTGGGACGGGCTTACCCTGCCGCTGGACTATACCCGTAACGAACTGCTGCTTTATTTCCGGCACGAAGGAGAGCTTAACCGGGTGCGTCTGCGCTATAAGGTGGTAGAACGCTGGATAGATAGCTCCTGCGGGTTTGTGACGGAATATACAGACCTGCAACTGCTGACCCATGATCTTATAGATTGCCGTATCAATGA
Source organism: Bacteroidota bacterium (assembly GCA_019638695.1). Lineage (GTDB taxonomy): Bacteria > Bacteroidota > Bacteroidia > J057 > JAJTIE01 > JAHBTG01. Next base: position 12,894 of record JAHBTG010000067.1, read on the forward strand.
CCAGGAGCTTCAGCTATATTATCGCCTGGATTAGCCTGCTGACCCCTTTGTGGGGGCAACAGGGCAAACCTGCAGACCACTGGCAACTGGGGCTGGACCCCACCCGCATGTACCATAACCTCTATGGTGCGCGTATGCTGGGGGCGGATGTGATCCTCCAGCGGCAGTTGCCCGGCGATGTGAGCGCGCAGCTGGGGCTGGGGTACGCCAGCTACAAATGGGAGCCGGAGCAAACGGGTAATCATATGTATTCCCGCGGCTTCTGTCTCAAACCAGCGGTGCTGTACCGTGTCTATGAGACACTATCGTTGGGTGGGGCCTTATTTGCCTCCGTATTTACCGAGGAGAATGCCTACCGTATGCCGGATGGTTTTTATCCGGGACTGAATCGCCGGCTGGGACCTTACCGGCAGACGGTATGGGGCTTTGAGATGCAGCTATTGTATACCCGTTACTGGGGGCGCTGGGGTGTGGGTCTCATGCCGCGCGTAGCCTTTGCAGTGGGGGGTCTGAAACGGGATGAGATGACCCCTTCCGGTGCCCAACAACTGGATGAGGTGCAAAACAGCCATCCGTTGCTATACATCCCCGGCATTGGCAAAGAGAATGTAACCGGAGCGCTTTACCCGGCTTTGCAGGTATTTATTATGGTCAAGCCCTTATCCCGGTAGCGCTTGCAGGCGCCTAGGCCAGGCTGCGATACTTGATGCGTTTGGGCTGATCGTTGCCGCGCTCCTTGCGCATATGCTCCTCATAGTCGGTATAGTTGCCGTCAAACCAGCGCACCTCGCTGTCCCCCTCAAAGGAGAGTATGTGCGTGGCCACACGGTCCAGGAACCAGCGGTCGTGGCTGATGATGAGCGCGCAGCCGCCAAAGTTCTCGATGCCCTCTTCCAGGGCGCGCAGCGTATTAACGTCAATATCGTTGGTAGGTTCGTCCAGCAGCAGCACGTTGGAACTGCTCTTAAGCACCCGTGCCAGGTGCACCCGGTTGCGCTCCCCGCCGCTGATATGGGCTATCTTCTTGGTCTGGTCGCTGCCGCTGAAGTTGAAGCGGCTCACATAGGCGCGGCCATTTACCTCGCGTCCGCCTATCAGTATGGTTTCCTGTCCGTCCGTAATGGCCGTGAACACATCCTCCTCGGGCTTCAGGTCATCATGAGACTGATCCACATAACCCAGCTTCACGGTCTCCCCGATAGCCACTTCCCCGGTATCCGGTGTTTCCTGGCCTACTATTAGGCGGAAGAGTGAGGTCTTACCGGCGCCGTTGGGACCTATGATACCCACCACCGCGCCTTTGGGAATGGAGAATGCGAGGTTCTCAAACAACAGCTTGTTGTCGTAGCTTTTGGTCACCCCCTTAAAATCGATTACCACATCGCCCAGGCGCGGTCCCGGTGGAATGAAGAGCTCCAGGTTCTTCTCCCGCTCCATAGCCTCTTCTCCCGCCATTTTCTCATAGGCGGTCAGGCGTGCTTTGCTTTTGGCCTGCCGGGCTTTGGGAGACATCCGCACCCATTCCAGTTCACGCTGAAGGGTCTTCTGGCGTTTGGTTTCTTGTTTTTCCTCGTTAGCCAGCCGGTTTTGCTTCTGTTCCAGCCAGCTGGAGTAATTGCCTTTCCAGGGAATACCGTGCCCGCGGTCCAGTTCCAGTATCCAGCCTGCTACATTGTCCAGGAAGTAGCGGTCGTGCGTTACGGCGATGACGGTACCTTTATACTCCTGCAGGTGGCGTTCCAGCCAGGCTACGCTTTCGGCATCCAGGTGGTTGGTAGGTTCGTCCAGCAGGAGCACATCCGGGGTTTGCAGCAGCAGGCGGCAAAGAGCCACGCGGCGTTTCTCACCCCCGCTCAGAATATGGATAGGTGTTTCGGGTGACGGGCAGCGCAGGGCATCCATCGCCCGCTCGAGCTTACTGTCAATCTCCCAGGCATCTGCCGCATCTATCTTGTCCTGCAGTTCGCCTTGTTTGGCAATGAGTTCGTTCATCTCATCGTCTTCCAGCGGCTCGGCAAACCTGAGGCTGATGGCCTCGTATTCCTTGATCATATTGATGATCTCGGCAGCACCTTCTTCCACTACCTGGCGCACGGTTTTGTTGGGGTCCAGTTGCGGCTCCTGCTCCA
>JAHBTG010000068.1 GCA_019638695.1 Bacteroidota bacterium
GGGAGGGGGACCTGGAGGGTAGCGGGGGCTACCGGAATGGAATTTTGGGGGGGAGACAGTACCTTATCGGAGGGAGATCCCCGGCTTCATACAACAGATAATAGTCCTTCATCGTATCTTTGTTATTATGCGTATCGTCCTCTTGCTTGCCATATGCCTCTTTGCAGGCCAGTCATTGCTGGCTCAGCAGCCTGCCGAAAAAGTATACCAGCTCTCCGGTATGGTGCTGGACAGGGAGAGCAATGTGCCTATTTCTTACTGTAAGGTGGCTACGCTGCGCCGCAAACGGCTGGCTGTTACCAATGATGAAGGATTCTTTACCATACCCGTGGTGGCAGGCGACACCCTCGTCTTTCAGCGCATAGGGTACACCCCGGAAAAACTGTCCGTGAACCAGTACCTGAAGGAATACCGTGGAGAGGATGCCGAGACCTATTTGTATATTATACAGTACCTGTTTCCGCAGGATCTGTTGCTGGATTCCATTGTGATCCATCCCTATAGTACGCCTACCGAATTGCGGACCGCTATCCTCAATATGCCCACCACTACCCGTTTGCCGGTGGAGGCCGTGAACCGGCATGTGAGTCCCGAAATGCTGGCCTATTTCCTGGGCGGACTGCCGGAGGATGCGGATGACCGCCTTATCATTGCACAGCAACGCTATGTGGATTATTATACCCAACAGCGCGGCGTGGCAGGCACCGGGTCTGTGGCAGATCCCATTGCCATCTATAATTTCATCAAGTACCTGACCAACCGCACACAAGAGCGCAGGCAGGAGAACCAGCGCAACTTCCAGGACTAGCGCAACCTGCAGTTAAGTTTCTGTAAACAATCTGCTGTCCGTTCAAACGGCACAGGGAGGGGGTGTAATTTGCACGCCAAACTGCGTGAGCTCCTATGCAAAAACTCCTGTATACCCTGTTGCTGTGCATGCTTTCCTGTGCAGGATATGCCCAAGATTCGCTAGCCACCCGGGCGCCCCGCGTGCTCGCGGGATTATATTACGGCGTGGGGATCAGCGGTTTCGTGGGCCCCGGCACGCTGAGCTTTGAGAACCAGGTACATCCTTTCCAGGGCGGCATCTTTGCACAATACCGGCTGGGTAAATGCCTGGGCGTGGGGCTGGAAGTGAACCGGCTTACCCAGGGCGCCCGCGCCAATGCCTATGGTACCCAGTTGATACAAGGCGTCAGCCACCAGCAGGTCACGGAGACCAATTACCGGCTGGGCTATCTGCAGGTGCCCCTGCATGCAGTAGGCATCTGGGATGAATACCACTTCAGGCTGCGTGTGTGGGCCGGTCCTTACTGGGCCACCTTGCTGAATGCAGAGTGTGAGCAGGTAGTGTATCTCAAAACCCTGGTGCCGGGGCGCGGGCAGCATACGCAAACCCGGGAGACCCTTGAAATAGAAGGTAAGGATATCGAGGGTACGGAACTGGGGGTTTCCCTGGGCGCCAGCCTGGATGTGCCGGTTTACCGGCAAAGGTGCTGGGTGAGCGGGCAAATGCGCTATACCCGGGCCTTCACGCAGTTCAATATCAATAACCCGGATATACCTTCTTACGAGCGTATGCCCCACTACTACAACAGCACCCTGCAACTGGGGCTGGGGTTGTACTGGAACTTCTAGCGTTATTGCCCGCTGCGGCCACAGCATTTTCATGGCAAATGGCTTTGGCGTAACTTGGCCCTATGATTCGCCGTGTGTTCCTGCTGGGGTTATTCTGTGTGCCCTGGGCATTACCTGCCCAGCCGGGCCTGCATCTGGGTTTCCGTGCCGGGGGACAGTATACCGCACTGAGCAACCAGGATGACCGTGACCTGGGCACTTATACGGCGCGGGGTGGTTTGATCAAACCCACAGGGTATGTCTATGCCGGGCATTACCTGCGCAATGGCTGGGGATTGCAGGCAGGCGTTGGCTTTAGCCGCATGGGCATGCGCTATGAGGGGCCTCCGCAAGTGGGCAACCCGGAGACCTATACGGAAGTGACCGATGTGCGCCTGGATTACCTGATCATCCCCATTATGGTGGCCGGTGCAGGGCAAACCCGCTTCAGGCTGCAGCCCAGCTGGAACCTGGGGGTGCAGCTGAATGCCTTGCAGGCGGCGCTGTGGATGCGCGAACAGGAGTATGGGGATATGACGCCCCCGGCCTGGGTGCATCCGGCGCCCAAACGCCTCTACCGCCCCACTACCTGGAGCGCCGTGGCTTCTGCCGGGGTGCAATACCGCTTTTACCAATCGCTGTTCCTGCATGCGCATCTGCGTGCAGAGTATAGTATGATGGACGCCGAAGACAAGAAGGCATTGGACGTGGATGGCACGTTGTTCTGGGAAGACCGTTTTTATAACACGCCTAGTCGGAACGCTGCCACGCATCCCTGGAGCATAGGACTGGTGGTCGGCCTCACGGTGGTGATTGACCGCAGGGAGCGCAACCGCTACCAGGGCTATTAGTCCTGTTGTCTTAGCCCAGGAAATCCAGGGGAGACTGTGCCGGCAAAGGGTTGCTGGAGAGAAACCCCTCGGCAAACTGCGTGCGCAGGAAATGCCCCGTTTCTTTGGCCCGGCTCTTTTGCGCTTCCCAGAATTCTGCTGTGGAAATGGGTGTTTGCGGGCCGTTATCCTGTCCCGCATCCGGGTCCCAGAACTGGCTGCTGTAGCAGCGGATGGCCTGCAGCTTGCGCTCAAACTGGGCAGAGATGTCCACCACAAAATGAGGCGTCAGCCACTTGTCCTGTATGGAGTAAAAGACCTGCCTGGGCCGCCAGGGTTGCTGCGGGTTCCCCAGGGTATCCACGGTTTCGATCTTCACCAGCCCGGAGAGGAAGCAGGCGCGCTGTACCAGCTTGCAGGCGCGGCCGTGGTCGGGGTGGCGGTCTTCGGCGGCATTGGTAAGCACAACATCCGGCTGATAGGTGCGCAGCGCCCGCACCACCGCTTGCAGGCTCTCCGGCGTTTCTTCAAAGAAACCGTCTGCCAGGCCCAGGTTCTCCCGCTTGAGGAGCCCTAATACCCGGGAAGCGGCGTCAGCCTCTTGCGCGCGCAGCGCAGGCGTGCCCCTGCTGCCCAGTTCGCCCCGTGTAAGATCCACTACTCCGCATCGCTTACCCATATCTGAGAGCTTAATGAGCGTTCCGCCAAAAGCGAGCTCTGCATCATCCGGATGCGCAACTATTCCCAGTAAATCCAGCTTCATTATTGGCGTATCCACTTAAATACTTGCAAAGGTTCGTTCCCCAGTTGTATCTGCACCTGGTAGACACCCGGCGCTAACCGGCCGGCTGCGGCAATAGTATAAGGAAACTGTGCGGCGCTTCGCTGCTCATGATGTACCTGCCTCCCGGCCAGGTCACAGATCGTCAGTTGCATAGGCTGTGCGTGCAGGTGCCGGTACAGGCCGTCGACTGTCAGCTGGCCCGTTACCGAGGGGTTGGGATAGAGACGCAGGCGGGTGGCGTCCTCCCTGGCGGTCCGGCCCACGCTGGGGTAGTATTTGCCGGATAGTTCCAGGCGAATCATGAGCGTGCCTTCAAACGGGGCAACCAGCCATTGCCCCAGGTTGTCGTAGACGATATGGCCGTTCCGGTTATAGTCAAAGTCTTTGTCCACGCCCAGGTTAATGGGGATGTTATCAAACTGCCGGATGCCTACAATAAAGCTGTCGGGCAGTATCAGTGGGGGATTGAGGATAAACCGGGCAAAATGGTTGTGCGTTTCCCCCTGGTCGGCATTGGCCAGTTGTTTGTGCAATACGGAATCGGGGTGATAGGCACGGGCATTCCAGATCACCAGTTCAAAGCCCTTGCCGCTGGGTACGTTATACCGCGGCAGAAAGCTCATCCACACTGCCTGCAAGGTGTCGGGCGGACTGGGCAGCACGAACTTCTGCCCGAACTGCTGCCGGAAGGTGGTATTGAGCCCGAAGCCCGTGTCGGCCTCGCCGTCATCTACGGCCAGCAGGCTGTCCAGCGGCGCGATGAAATCCAGGGTATCGTTCAGCGAAATCTGGTTGAAGGAATTGAGCGAGGTATATACCCGGAACCGTAGCCGGGCGGAGTCCGTTACTGCCGGAAAAGGCGCCCCGGGCAATGTCACCGTCATGCCCTGTTGCTGTGGGATATCCGTCAGCTGGGGGGGCTCCGTCTGGCTCTGCCCGTTGATCAGGTCCGTGGCGGAGAAGGTGACCGGGATACTGGTGGCATCAAATATAGAGAGGTTGAACAGGCGCGCACTGAAAGGCTCCTGTGCCGTCACCTGCGCCGCGGCTTCCACCGGCAGCTGGGTATAGACCCCCCGTATGCGGCGGGTGACCCCCGAAACACCTATATCTCTGAACAGAAAGGGATTGCTTGTAGTGGCGCCCGAGTAAATGAAGATGCGGTCCACATGCCATACGTCATAGAGACCGTTGAGATTGGCCTTGTTCTGGAATTTGAACTGGAACTGCTCGTGGAAGAACCTGGGGTCATCTATAGGTACAATGGCCTGGTAGAAGCGTTCGGGGTCCAGGGGATCATTGTTTTCGTCAAAGCTGGACATGGCCCACACCGGTATCCAGCGGGTAGGGCCTGTGTGGGTGGAGTCGCGGAAATAGAGGACCAGTGAATCCTGCACCTCCGGGAAATCGGCGCGCCCCCCGGCCTGGAAGAAGAAGGTAAAGTACAGGCTGTCTGCAGGTTCAATGGCGCGGGGCGCACCCATCCCGTTGGGGTACAGTGAATCGGGATGTAGCACAATGAAGTGGCTCACCAGGCTGTCCGCCGGGCCGGAACTGAGCACCGTCGAATAAGGCTGCCCGATGCCATTGAGCCCGTCAAACGTAAATACGCCATAATCCGGGGGGTCTATGGCCACAGAAAGGGTGCGGGCCACGGTCTTGCTTTTCCAGAACAGCAGGCTGTCGGTATCGGAGGCAAACCGGTTGTTGAACAAGAACAAGCTGGGTAGTGCGCCTTGTAGCCTGAGGCTTTTGACAAACTCGGTATCTGCAGTCTTGCCCGGTGTGTGCGCAAAGGGATGAGATGGCAGCACCGTATCCGTAGCAGGTTCCCTGTCTGTCGAAGGCACCTGGGCACAGAGAACGGTACTATAGAGCAAGCCAGCCAAAAGAAGAAGCCTGTGCATCATTCGCGGTTCTGGGGAGTGCCATTTACTTTGAGCCACACACCGCTGCCTGCCTGCACAGAGTCTTGCCGTGCGGTGGGCCTTTGGTGCACCACAAATCCCTGGGGCTGGGAGGAATCGTTCACAAACTCCACATTGGCAATGGACAGGCCCAGTGCGCGCAGTATGGCGTGGGCCTCATCCAGGTTCTTGCCCACAAGAGATGGCACTGCCACCTTATGCTTGCGGATGCCCTCGCTCACCACCATATCTATCTGCGCCTGCTCCGGTACCATGTCTCCCGCTTTGAGCTGTTTGCCGTTGTAGTAGGCGCGTAACACCAGGTTGTCCCCCATGCCCGGTTCGGAGGTGGTGCGGCCTACCCGCAGTTTCCAGTTCTCCAGCAGGAAGCGCGCCTGGTTATAGCCCATATCGAACACGTTGGGGAACTTGACCTTGGGAGGCACCCTGCGGTTTACCTTGATGTACACCATACGGCCGGGTTTCACTTCGCTCCCGGCTTCGGGCTCCTGCGAGATGATCGCCAGCGGGGGGAAATCAGGCAGGAACAGCCCGGAGTCTATGATTTCGTGCGTCAGGTCCGCTTCTTCTATCAGCCGTATGCCTTCATCCATCAGGATGAACTGTTTGCTGGAGGAATTGGAGGTCACGTTAGGCACCTTCAGCGCATTGCCTTGCTGCGTGACCAGCGGCAGCAGGAGGTAGAAAAAAATGAACAGTAATAGCAGCCCGCTGCCCAGCAGGATACCTGCCAGCGCCCAGAATTCCCGGGCGCGCAGGTACGCTTTTATCTTGGGCCAGCCGGTAAGCTGTGCAATATCCGGGGCGGCCGGGGCAACCGGTGCCGGGGGAGGGGGCGTGGAGGGCATCTCGCTCATAAGGGCAAATTTAGGGAGATTATGCCTTGACAGCGGCAGGGCGTTGCTGGCCGAAGGCTATGATCTGTTCAATGAACCCCAGGGGTGTATAGCCCGAGAGCGCGCATTGGTGAAAGATGCAGGTGGCCGGCGTCATCCCCGGCAGAGAGTTGACTTCTATAAAATACACTTCCGGTGCCCCGGCAGGGGGTATATATACAAACGCATCTATGCGGGCATAACCTTCCACACCCAGCAAACGTGCGCCAGCCTCTATTTGTTGCCGCACTGCGGTGTCTATTTCTGCCTGCCGTGCCGGGTTGCTGTCAAAACGGGCCGGGGTGATGTTCTGCCCTTCTCCTGCCAGGAATTTCTCTTCCAGCGAAAGCACCTCGCCGGAGGAAAGTGTTTCGCTGGGGGCAAATACCTCATACCGCAGGCTGCCCCCGGCCTCGTAGTGTGTGAGCAACCCCACCGTGACCTCCAGCAGGCGATACCCTTCGCGGGGAGCGATGAGGGTTTCTACCAGGAAGGTATCCTTGCAGGGAATTTCTTCCTGGGGTCTTATTCCAAGGAGACCGGTCGCCTGCGCCGGCAGTTCTTCTGCAGAACGGAACAGCAGTTCCGCATAAGCTGCCAGCTGGGCGCGGTTGCGCAGGATCTTGACGGCGCTGCTGCAGCCGTCATCATAAGGCTTGGCAATGAACGGGTAGGAGAACTGCGTTTCGATCTGCGCAAACAGCGCCGCTGCGTCCCGGGCCCAGTCGGTTTTGTGTACCAGGCGGTGGCCCGCCGCACGTAGTCCGGCAGCCATCAGCAGCTCCGTGGTGGTATATTTGTCGATGGTCAGCCGGCTGCTGTGTACCGGGCTCCCGTTGTACGGAATGCCCGATTGCTCCAGCAGTTGCTGCAACTGGCCGTCTTCTCCGGGCCGGCCGTGCAGGGCAATGAACGCAAAGTCCATATACCCGCTCCAGTCCCCGGGTTTCAGGTAACGGGGAGCGTCCGGCGGCAGGGCGCCCACGGCGGCGCGCAAACCCGCGGCCTCTTCCCGGATGTGTTGCAGAGCCTCCGCTTCCCGGCTGCCGGAGGCATAGCGCACCACCTTGTCTGCAATATCATCGGCATTGTCCTTCAGCAGGATATTCACCGGTATTTGCCACAGGGAGAATGCGCCGTCTATTCCCAGCCGGGTGCGTACCGCTGCGGGCAGCTTGCTGTTATGCAGCACAAAGACCGGGAAGGGCGCATATTTGCCCGAACTGGCAAGCTTCTCATAGATATTGCGCCCGCTCTCCACGGAGATATGCCGCTCGGAGGAATAACCGCCAAGTATGACTGCCACGCGCAGGCGTGGTGCGGCGGCCTCTTGTTGCCGGACAGCAGCGTCCAGTTGCTGCAGGAGCGGCAGGGCCTTGCCGGCCAGGTGTGGCTGCCGGGCCCGCTGCTGTAAAGATGCGCGGATGACATAGGTGACGAATGGGGTGGGGGCCAGCCCCACTTCAGCCGCCTGGTGGAAGAAGAACGAGCTGGGCAGCATGCCTGAGATCGTATTGGGGTCGTTGAAATAGGGGGTGCCGTCTGCGCTCAATATGCCGTCCAGCCGGGCGTACACCTCGCAACCCAGGGCCTGCTTCAGGCGCACCGCGGCCTGCCGCAGGGTGGCCAGTACTTGCGGGGGGGCGTCCATGGGGGTGATCTTGCGGCTCATTCCCGCCAGGTATTTGCTGCGGTAGTCAAAGACCTCGCTGCCTTTCACGATCTGGGTGGGGGGCAGCGCCAGGTCCTGCCCGCCGGGGGTTTCCACCACAATGACCGAGAACTCCGTGCCGGGGATGAACTGCTCCACGATCAGCTGTTCCGCCGCATCCTGCGCCTGCAGGTAGATCTCCCGGGTGCTGTGCGCATCCAGCCAGTCGCGCAGCTCATCAGGCATAGCAATGGTTTGGGGGATACCATCCCCTGCCTGCACCTGGAGGGGCAGTCCCAGTCCGTAGCGGATATCCGCCAGTTCATTCAGCCAACGGTTCTTTTCTGCTTCCTGTAGCCCGGCCCAGAAACCCGCAGCCAGCTGCTGCCGGAAGCTGCATTGCCGGATAGCGGCTGCCAGCTCGCCGGGGTGCTGCACAACCTGCACCCCGATACTGCTTCCTTGCAGCGGGTTCTTAACCACGCAGGGGAATCCCACTTCAGTTGCTACTACCTGCTGCCACTGGTCCGGGGTATCCCGGAGCGAGACCACGGTATGCCTGGGCAGGGGGAAACCATAGGCTTGCATCAGAGCTTTCTGGCGCAGCTTGTCCATACCCAGGGCAGAGGCCGCTATGCCCGCCCCGCTGTAGGGAATGCCCAGGAGCTCCAGTACGCCCTGTATGCTGCCGTCTTCACCGCCCCGGCCGTGCAGCGCCAGGAAGGCAAAATCGATGTGTTGCGGCAATGCCTGCCAGGAGAGCGGCGTGCCCACGTCTGCCAGGAAGGCATCCCAGTGGCCTGCATGCTGTGCATACAGGTGCTCTGCATAGAACTGGAAAGGGAAGCTGAGTTGCGGGCAGCGGGCAGCCGGGGGGAAGAAGTCCCGGATGGTGCCTTTGTACATATACGGCCAGTCCAGCCGCACCAGGTTACCCAGGGAATCCATGAACAGGGGCACCGGCTCAAACAGCCGCTTGTCCAACATGTCATATACTGTGCGGCCCCCTGCAAAGCTGATTTCCCGCTCCCGGGATGGCCCTCCGAACAAAATGCCAATGCGCATATGCAAAAGTACGGCAGGAACGCGCATGCCCTGCATCGGCTTTTCCACCGCTTGTGCCAACCATTCCAATTCCCCGTCGTATACTTGTGCTTCCATAGCTATTCAGCTGATACATGAAAATTCTGGGCGTCATACCGGCTCGCTGGCAATCTTCCCGTTTCCCCGGCAAGCCTTTGGCAGATGTGGGCGGGGGCAAAACATTCCTGGAGCACCTCTATACCCAATGCAAGCCCAGTCCGTTGCTTAATGAGCTGGTGATTGCCACGGATGATGAACGCATCCGTCAGGCGGCGGAAGGTTTTGGTGCCAAGGTGCTGATGGTGGCCGGTAACTTTCGCAACGGTACCGAACGCTGCTGGGCCGTGGCCGAACAGATGCCCCAGTATGATGCTGTGGTGAATATCCAGTGCGATGAGTTTTTTGTGAATGCCGAGCAGCTGAACCTGCTGGCGGCCTGCCTCAGCAAGGTGCCCGAAGAAACGATCGTAACGCTGATCAAGCCCATTACCACGCAGCGGGACATGGATAGCCCGGATACGGTGAAGGTGGTGCGCCAGAAGAACGGCTATGCCCTGTATTTCAGCCGCAGTGTCATTCCCTTTCTTTCGCAGGAACCCGATACACGCAGCTGGCTGCTCAAAAGCACTTTCTACAAGCATATCGGCGTATACGGCTTCTGGCGGGAGACCCTGCGGGAACTGGCGGCGCTGCCGCCCAGCGCGCTGGAGAATGCCGAGAGCCTGGAGCAGCTTCGCTGGCAGGAAAATGATTATTCCATTTACACCGCTACCACCCTGGGAGAGGCCGTGAGCATAGATACTCCGCAGGACCTGGAGTATGCGCTCAAGGTATTGCGGGGCGAGAGCTGAGGCTGACCGCCTCGGCGGTCTCTGCCTGCAGGCGGCAGTAGTGGGCTATCCGCAATCCGTACACGTAGAAAATACGCCCCCGGGCATCGCAGAGCAGCCAGGTGCGTGCGCGTTCGCTGTGCGGCACCTGGGCATCCGTCAGCCAGTCGGATACCTTGCGCTTGCCGGGCGCGCCCAGCAGCCGGACGCTGTCCCCGGCCTGCCAGGGGCGCAGGGTCCAGGGCAGAGGCGTCTGGGCGAGATCCCAGTACTGTTGCCGGGCATGGCTGGTGCTACGCACTGTATCCCTATCCGGCGCCTGGATGCGGCTTAGCTCCAGGTAGCATTCCTGAACCCTCCCCGAATAGGGCAGGGTGGAGATGGAGAAAGATCCCGGTAGGGTATCCATGATAGGAGCCCACCGGAGCTCATCGGCTTCCCTGACCAGTTTGCAGGTTTGGGCTTCCCAATGCAGGCAGGTGCCTTTCCTGGCTGCTAATAAGGTTTGTGCCTGGGCTCTCAGCGGTTGCGGCACCCCCCGGGTCCACAGCCAGTATTCCAGTCCCAGCGCCTGCACTTCTTCATCCGGCCAGCCTGCCAGGGCAAAGCGTTGCTCATTGCTCAGCCGGGCCAGCAAGGGCGAGAGTACGTGCCGTACTAAAACCGATTGCTGCTGCCGGTATTGTGCCGCCTTGCAGGCAAATTGCCCGTTCAGGTCCGGGTTAAGGGTTTCCAGCAGGGGAATGACCTTGTGCCGCAGGAAATTGCGGGGGTAGGCGTCCAGTGCGTTGGAACTGTCTTCCCGGTAGGTAACCCCTTCCTGCCGGGCATATTCTGCTAACCGGGCGCGGGAGATGCCCAGCAGCGGGCGCAGGATGCGGCGGTGACGGGCGGGCAGGTCTTCCAGCACCTCAAAGCTACGGCTGCGCAGCAGGTTCCATAGCAGCGTTTCCGTGCGGTCATCGGCATGATGAGCGGTGAGCAGGTGCGTGTAGGGATGCGCATCCATTAGCTCGCCGAACCAGCCATAGCGCAGGCGCCGGGCGGCCATTTGTATGGAGAGCCCTTCTGAGGCCGCATACGCTGCTGTGTCGAACCTGCGGATATGGCTGGTGATGCCCCATTCCTGTGCCTGTTGTATCACCAGCCGGGTATCTGCGTCTGATTCGTCTCCTCTGAGGGAGAAGTTGCTATGTGCTACGGCATGTGCCTGCCCTGTGGCGCGCAGCAGGTGCCAGAGCGTCATGGAGTCCATGCCGCCGCTTACGGCCAGTAATACGGGTGTATGCGGCAGTATACCCGCAGCATGCAAGCGGGTGTGGAGTGCGGCCCGCAGGTCCATAGGCTAGAATAACCGGATCTGTTGCCCCACGTGCAGGGGGGCATTCTGCTGGATGCCGTTGAGCTGGGCCAGCTTGCTGATGGTGAGGCCGTGCTGGTACATCTGTGCGATCTTCCACAAGGTATCTCCGCTGCTTACGATATGGTACTTGGGCAGGGTTCCCGGCTGGGAGACCGGTGGTACGGGACGGGTATAGGCGCCGCTATTGACGGGCTCCACGCGGTCGGGCACCAGGTCCGTTGTTTTCAGGGAAGGAGGCGGGGCCTGTGCCTGTGTGTTTTCCGGCACGTTTATCTCCTGTTCGGCCCGCAGGATAGCATCTTCTGTCAGGTACAGTTTTACCCACTCGCCTGCCCGGGGGGTGTATCCCCACATCTGGTTCCAGTCTGCAATGGCTTCCACGGTTACCCCATACTTTTGGGCAACGTAGGCCAGCGTTTCCCGGTTCTTCAGCTGGTAATAATGCGATACCGCATTGGGTGGGATGGGGGTGTAATGCCGGGGTTCTCCTTCTACATTGGCCATACGGAGCGCCTGCTCGTTCACCGGGTAGATCATGGGATTTTTGTCGGTGCGGATGGCGTCATAAAAGGCAATGGGGTCTCCAAGTACCTTATCTGCCGCCGCTTTGGGCACCCGCAGCTTATAGGGGGTGCTGCTGAACGGGATAATACCCACCTTGAGCTCAGGATTGATCTCTGCCAGGTATTCGGGGTCCAGGTGGAGCACTTCTGCAATCTTGGCCAGGGTCACCCGCACATTCACAATGTTGATGTAATGGCGGGGGTATTCCAGGTCTGTATAAATGGGATAGATGTTGTGTTCTGCCGCATAGTTCATAGAATAGGTAGCCGCAATAAACAGGGGCACATAAGCAGCCGTTTCTGCCGGCAGGTACCGTTTGATTTCCCAGAAGCTGGTTTTGCCGCCGCTCAGGCGTATCGCCCGGTTAACATTACCGGGTCCGCAGTTATAGGCGGCTATCACCAGCAGCCAGTCATGGTAGATGGCATACAGGTCCTTGAAATGCGCCACGGCCAGTTCAGTAGATTTGACGGGGTCCTGGCGTTCGTCCACATAACTGTCCATGCGGATGTTGTAGAGGCGGGCGGTGCCGTGGATGAATTGCCACAGCCCCACGGCTGCTGCCCAGGAGCGGGCGCGGGTGGTCAGCGCACTTTCGATGACCGCCACATATTTGAGTTCTACCGGCAGTCCTTCCCGCATCAGCACCTCTTCAATATAGGGGAAAAAGGCGTGCTGGCGGCCCAGCAGGCGGGCGACGGTGCTGCGCCGTTTAATCACATACAGTTCTATGAACGCATGTACGATGGGATTGTAGTCCAGGGGTATTACGGTGCACAGCTCTTTCAGCCGCTGCTCGTAGACCCGCGGGTGGTAATTGGGGATCTCATCCTCGGCAAAGCCATAGGTATTCAGGGCGTCGCGCTGCTGGCGGCTGAGCCGGATCTCTTTTTTGAAATAGAAATTGTCCAGCAGGCTGTCCAGCCGGTCTGCCGTGCGGGGCGCCCACTGTACCAGGTCATCTGACTGCCCACAGAGAAGGGTGGGAAGGCAAACAAACAGGAATACCGGACGCAACCAGGAAGCACGCATAGGACAGGAGATTTAGGAGAGTTGGTGAGCCAGTTGCAGCAGCGCCGCTTCCTGGTAATAGCCCGACATCAACTGGAAGCCCATGGGCAGTCCCTGGGCATCCTCTCCCATGGGGATGCTGATGGCCGGCTGGCCGGACAGATTGGCGTGTACGGTGAAGATATCGGCCAGGTACATGCTGATCGGGTCTTGCTTGCGGTGGCTGCCCAGCTCAAAGGCGGAGGTGGGTGTGGTGGGAGAGATGAGGAAATCCACCTGCTGCAATAAGGCTGCAGTCAGCCGGGCTATCTTGCCGCGTACCTGCTGGGCTTTGGTATAATAGGCATCGTAATACCCGCTGCTCAGCACAAATGTGCCCAGCATGATACGGCGTTTTACCTCCGGTCCAAACCCCTGGGTGCGTGATCTGACATACACTTCTTCGAGGTTCTGCGCATCCTGAGCCCGGTAGCCGTAGCGGATGCCGTCATAGCGGGAGAGGTTGCTGCTGGCCTCGGCAGTGGCCAGCACGTAATAGGTAGGTACCAGGTAATCCAGCAGCGGGAAGTCTACCGGCACCACTTCGTGCCCCAGGTTGCGGAGCTGTGCTACCTTTTGCTCAAAAGCCGTGCGCATCTCGGCGCTCAGGCCCGGGTTCTCTATCGTGGGTTGCAGCACGCCTATGCGTGCGGGTGCGTGCGGGGATTTCAGGCCCTCGGTATACGCCGGTACCGGCATGTGTGCACAGGTACTGTCCTGCGGGTCTGTGCCGGCCATCACTTCCAGCATCAGGGCTGCTGTTTCCACAGAGTGCGTCATGGGGCCTATCTGGTCAAAGGAGGACCCGAATGCGATCAAGCCATAGCGGCTTACACGGCCGTAGGTGGGTTTGAGACCCACGATGCCGCAGAATGCGGCCGGCTGGCGGATAGAGCCCCCGGTATCGCTGCCCAGTGCGGCATGGCATAACCCTGCGGCTACTGCTGCAGCACTCCCGCCACTGGAGCCGCCGGGTGCGCGGCCTGTTCCATAGGGGTTTTGCACCGGGCCGTATACACTGGTCTCGTTGGAGGAGCCCATGGCAAATTCATCGCAGCCGGTGATGCCTATGACGATGGCGCCCGCATCCGTCAGCCGTTGCAGGGCAGTGGCCGTATAGGGCGAACGATAGCCTGCCAGGATATGGCTGCTGGCCGTGAGGGGCGATGCTTCCAGGGCGATATTGTCTTTCACGGCAAGGACCAGGCCGCTCAGCGGGCGGGCTTGCCCGGCTTGTATGCGGGTGTCTTCTTCCCGTGCGGCCGCCAGGGCGGCATCTGCATGCACCTGCACATAGGCGTTCAGCGCCTTGCGGGCCTCTATTTGAGCCAGGAATTGTGCTACTGCCTGCACACAGGTAGTAGTTCCTGCCAGTAATGCCTGGCGAAACTGCGGGTAGTCCCTGTATGACATGGGCTTAGTCCTCCAGTTCCTTCTTGACTTCCTTGGTTTCTTTATGGATCTCTTCCTTCACATTCTGAGATGCTTTCTTAAACTCGCGCACCCCCTGGCCCAGCCCGCGGGCAAACTCGGGGATCTTGCGGGCTCCAAACAACACCAGCACTACCAGCGCTATGATGATCATCTCCTGGGCGCCCAGGCCCGCAAGGAGAATTGGCAGATTAAACAACAGGTTCATAATGGTAAATTACCCTGCAAAGGTACAAAAAAACAACAGCCGAAGGCTTACTTCCGCTGTTGTTAACAAGGTTTTGCAAATGCG
The DNA here is from genome assembly GCA_019638695.1 of Bacteroidota bacterium. Classification (GTDB taxonomy): domain Bacteria; phylum Bacteroidota; class Bacteroidia; order J057; family JAJTIE01; genus JAHBTG01. Next base: position 14,299 of record JAHBTG010000068.1, read on the forward strand.
CTTTCCGGTTTTCTGCCGCAGCTTACACCAGTTCTCCCCAACGCTCTATCATTTCGCCAAATACGTGCTGCATGGCTTCCATCTGGGCAGGCTTGGCATACTGTGTGATTTCCTGAAAGATGGCCGCTTTCTGGCGGTCTTCTTCTTCTGCCAGTGCCTGTCCCTTGGAAGTGAGTGTGAGGAAGGTTACGCGGCGGTCTGCGGCAGATTTTTCCATGGAGATATATTCCAGCTGTAGCAGGCGTTTGGCAATCTTGGTCACCGCCTGTGAGCAGAGCAGCAGGTACTGGCTCACGTCTTTGATGGCGCGGCGGTCGTTAACCTGGCGCAGATAGCTGAGGACCTCATACTCGCTTGTGCTCAGCCCTGCGTCCCGGGAGATGACGTATTTGATTTGACGGATTTTGTAGTTGATGTCAAAACAGGCTTTAGAAAGGGTTTCCAGTTCCTTCATATATGGATGGATAAATTAGTGTGC
>JAHBTG010000069.1 GCA_019638695.1 Bacteroidota bacterium
CAGGAAAGCCGTGTCCGCACCTCCAGCGGTTCGGGTAGTGGGATGAAACCCGGTGCCGAAAAATGCCGCATATCCAGCCTTAGCTGGGCAGACAGGCGCCATTTGGCCCTTACCAGGTCATAATATACCCGCGGGTAGACCCGTATCTCGTTTTCGTAGGCCGGGTGAGGATCTTCAAAACCGTGTGTGCCGATGCTGGAATAGAATGCACCCAGTGAGAGGCGGACCCTCGGATGCAGGCGTGTGGAAAATTCCTGCCGCAAGCAGAATACCCCAAAAGCTGAGAACGGTGCCGATGGCGCCAGGTCGCTGCGGCGGCTGTAGGCAATGACCGTGGACCAGGTCCAGCTGGAATCCAGTGGCTGGTCAAGCTGCAAGGCACTCCAGGTTACCCACTTGCCCTGCTGGCCCTGCGGACCCACCTGGGCGATGCCCGGCAACCCCGCCCAGCACATATACAGGACCAGCAGCCAGCTACCGGAGGCGCGTGCCGCTTTCATCAAATAACAATTCCACATCATCCCCGCCCAGCCGGATCTCTACTTCATAGGTGCGTACCTTACCGGTGGTGATCCGCTCGGCTTCTTTAAAAGACCAGCCCGGGTAGCTGAGACTGAGGGCATGGCGGATCGGCTCGGGCAGTTCGTCCCGGAGCAGGTCCCGCTCTTCCTGGATCAGCTGGCCCAGGGCGTCAAAAGTTGCGGATACTTTCCGGCCGTTATCCCGGAAAGAAGCTTCCCAACCCTCGGCTTCTTTGTCCCAGTCCACTGCCTGTGCGGCCGGATAGCTCTTCTTAAAAGCCTGTAAGACGACATCCGGAGGCGTATCGGTTTGTCCGCAGGCGGTCAGCGGAAGCAGCAGGAGCATAAACAGGAGCTTTTTCATAACAACAAAAGGATTAAATGACCCTTCAAAGCTGGGTATCGATTCTGGAAAGATTCTGGAAGACCTAAGCACTACGTTTGCGGCTTTTGGGTGCCGGCTCATAGATCAGCCGCAGGAACAGGCTCTGCTGTGCTGCGGTTTGCGGGCAAATACTGTACACTACACCCAGGGCCGTCCGGGGACCCAGCGCCATTTTTACCTGCGGCCGGATAGCCGTGTAGCTCTCGGCGCCTTTAAAACAGCGGTAGAACTCTGTCCCCCACATCAGCTTTCGGCCGGGCGAGGTGTAATAGGCCGCCAGGTTCAGCTCGCCATACCAGTGAGGCTCCAGGGTATGCGTGATGGCAGCGGTATAGGCCAGCGTATGGAAACGGCGCCCCCAGCGTTTGGCCATCACCAGACAAGGCCGGTGTTCTATGGCCTGCTTTCCGTAGTTTTCTTGCGTATAGCCCATTGCTGCAGAAAGCTGTCCTCGCTGGCGTACCAGCACTGTCCATTGCAAAGAAGCCTTCAGGCTGTGCACTCCCAGCCTTAGCCCGGTACCCTCTGTTTGGGGGTTGACCACCCCGGCATAGAGCGGCACCTCGATCTCTGCCCCCAGCCGGTTCACCGGCGCCCACTCATATTCCAGGAAAGGGTGCAGGGTAAGCCCGGCCGCTGCATGTCGGAACGTTGAGCCCATATTCCATTCCTGCTCTCCCCGGCGGGCGCCCAGGTCCCGCACCAGGTCCAGATAGAGCGGTTCGGCATGTTTCACTTTGAGGGTACGCTGCCCTATGGCTGCACTAGGTAGCCAGAGGGCCAATAGCAAGAATAAAGATCGTTTTAACACCATAACCGGCAGATAATGCCCCAAAACTGCCGGGGGATTCTGGAAACAAATGGGAATGACAGGTTAGAACTGCACCTTTATCGAAAAGCGCGTGCCCTGTATGGAAATAGCGGGCCGGAACCCGTGCGTCTCGCATATGGACTGTACAATGGCTAATCCCAGTCCCAGCGATTGCCGGTGGTCGCCATGTTTGGTAAAGCGTTCGAATAACTGCGCCGGGTCACCCGGAAAGGGGGTGCGCATGGGGTTGTCTATCTGCAGATAGCGGGCAGTGAGCGTAATGGTGATGGTACCGCCTTCCGGACTGTGGGTCATGGCGTTGCGCAGGAGATTGCGCAGCAAAACCTCTACCAGGTGCGGATGGATATAGACCGTCACCCCGGGTTCTATATGGCTGTCCAGTTCAAGGGCTTTGTGGTTGGCTAACTGGGCATATTCCGCCACGAGTTCGGCCGCCAGGGGAGAAATGTTCAGCGCCGTGGAACGGTCATATTGCTGGTTGCTGATCTTGGTGATCATCAGGAGCGCCTTGTTCAGCGCCGTCAGCCGTTCCAGCTGCTGGTACAGTTCTTCCAGCGCCAGCATGTCGTTGGCCTGCAATGCCGGGCTTTGCAGGAGCAGCTCCGCCTGGCTGAGGGCTACGGCCAGCGGGGTTTGCAGTTCGTGTGCGGCATTCTCCGTAAACTGCTTTTGTTTCAGGTAGGCCTGGCGGTTACGTTCCAGCAGGCGCTCAATGGCCTGGTTCAGCTCATGGAACTCATGGATAGTGCTGGAGGGTAGGGGCGGCATCTCGCTGGCATCCAGTTGAAAACGGCGGAGCTCTTCCAGGGTCTTGTAAAAGGGCCGCCAGAGCCTGCGCTGCATATACCGGTTAAGGAGAAAACCAATCCCCAGCACAAAGAGGAACAGCCAGCCGGTGCCCCAGAAGATGATCTCTGCCATATCCTCCAGGTCCAGCAGGGAGGTGTGGATGCGCAGCTGGTAAAAATGGCCTTTGTGCTCAAATCCTGTGGTTAGTACCCGGTGCGGTTCTTTCTCTTCCTCGTAGAGCTCATACAGCTCTTCTTCATAGAAATGTTCGTGTAGTGAGCGATAGGCCTCCGGACTGATCTCCTGCAACTCAAAGTCGGGACGTAATCCTGTCTGGGTAAGCAGGGAGTCGGTCTGTGCGGGCAGGCTGGCCAGGATCTCCAGCTTGCGGTTCAGGAGGTCTTCGTCTATCTCTTCCCGTATCTCCTCGCTCAGCTGCCAGTACACCACCAGCGCCCCGGTGGCCAGTGCCGCCAGCAATAGCAGGGAGCTGTTGAGGTTGCTGCGGGTGAGAAGCTTCATGCCGGTAACATTCAGGGAGCAGGGTGATCCGGCAAGAACCGGTAGCCCACGCCATATACGGTCTCAATATTCAATTCATGGCCCACCTGTGCAAACTTGCGACGCAGGTTTTTCAGCTGCGAGTAGATAAAGTCAAAGGAATCTGCCTGGTCTGCACTGTCGCCCCACACGTGCTCTGCCAGCGCCGTTTTGCGGATGACGCGCCCGGGGTTGGTGCCAAAATAGAGCAGCAGGTCATATTCCTTGCGGTTCAGTACCACTTCCTGGCCGGCAACTGATACGGTGCGTGATTCGGTGTCTATGCGCAGGCTACCAGTTTGCAGGAAGGCGGCCCCTTCGAATTTCATGCGCCGCATGAGGGAGCGTACCCGGGCATTCAGTTCGGACAGGTGGAAGGGTTTGGGCAGATAGTCATCTGCGCCCAGGTCCAGCCCGGCCAGCTTATCGTCCAGTGAATCTTTGGCGGAAGTGATAATGACCCCTGTGCGCCGGTGAGTCTCCTTGAGCTGGCGCAGCAGGTCCAGCCCGTTGCCGTCGGGCAGCATAATGTCCAGCAATATGCAGTCATATTGATACAGCGCCAGCTTTTCCGCGGCTTCGGTATAATCAAGGGCTACTTCGCAGAGATGGCCTTCTCCCCGCAGGAAGTCTGCAAGCGCCTTGTTCAGGGCGGGTTCGTCTTCTACCACCAGCAGTTTCATAGGACTGTGATCTTTCCTGCAAAAGTTAGTCGGAATCCTGGAAAGAATCTGGAATACCAGTAACCGGCCCGGGCCCCGGTCTAGTTCCAGCTGTTAAGGTGCCGGATACCGATCAGGCGGTCTGTGCGGTCTGCCGGCAGGCGATAATAGATCAGGATAGTGTAGGCATTCTCGGTTTCGCTGTGAGAGCCCTCCAGGCGCACTTCATCCGGGGTGGCATCGGGGTTGTTGGGTTTCAGAACGAACTGGTAGTTGTAGATGCCTTGTTTCAGGAGCACATCTGCATAGTAGAGCTCGCCGTCCCATTCCAGGCGGTAACGCGGGTCCAGCCGCCAGTCGGTCATCTGGCCAAACAGGTAGACCTCCCCTTCGCTGCGCAGGTCCTGGCTTTGGAGGATAAAATCTGTACACACATAATCGGCCTCGATATGCCCCATAGGGTAGTTGCGGATGCCTATGAAGTAGGCGCCGTTGAAATCGGGTTCGGTAAAATAGGTGTTGGAGGTCCGGGGTTTGTCGGGTTGCAGGGTGACGCGGTCGCAGGAATCGGTGTACGTGATCTGGGCGATGCGGTTGAGTTTCCGGCTGAGGTCCCGGAGGTCGAACCAGCGGAACTCATTACCCCCGGCGAAGTCATTGGCGGCATCGAACCGGTACTCCCAGTAGTCGGGGAACATATAGGTGGGGCGCACCTGGGTCTTGCGGTTGTCCCAGCGGAAGTTTTGCAGCAGTTGTACGTTGAGCTCCGTATAGGGGTCGCGTATGGGCACTGCGGTGGGGTATAGCTTGAAGTTGACACTTTGCATGCGCAGGCGGCCGCCCTGCTGGGGCAGGGTAGTGAGGTCCGGTACTATGCGGATGGCTTCTTCTGCCACCACGAAGCGGCGGGTGAGGATAAGGTCCCGCGGGTTATTGTCCCTGTATACTTTGAGCAGGTAGTTGCCGCTGTGCTTGAAGCGCGCCCCTTCTTCCGGGATGCGGGCGCTGTAGTGCATATATCCCCGGCGGGTATTCTGCGAACTGCGGTAGTTGAGGATGCGGAAGTTGGCAATGTTGCTATAGTATTCGGTGGAGACCAGCATGCTGCGCTGCCAGTCTGCATCGCAATGCTCTATGGCCACATAATATTCCTGGGGGCTGGCGTTCAGCTCGTCAAACTCCAGCGTGAGGAACCCGCCGTCGTTGATCATGAGGTAGGGATAGGAGAGCTCGTTGCCGTCGCGGTAAAACTGCATGGTGCGGATATTGGACTCATAGATGTAGTTGTCATATTGCAGCACCTTGTCTTTCCAGGCAGGGCGCGCTTTTTCCGGCTTGTTTTTCTGGGCCAGCAGGTTGGCAACGGGCAGCAGGGCCAGGATCAGGCTTGCTGCCGCAAGGCATCGAGAGCTTCGGAGGTAGTTTCCCATTCGGCGAGGTGTTGTTCGAGTTCGGTATCCAGTTGAGTATGCTGCTTTTGCAGCGCCGCCAGTTTGGTGAAATCACTGGCAAATTCCGGGCCGGTCATTTGTTGCTGCAGCGCCTGTTTCTGGCTTTCCAGGTCGGCAATACGGTTCTCCAGTGTTTTGATACGATTCTCCAGCTTCTTGGCTTCTTTGGTGTCTGTGGCGCCGGCAGGGGCTTTGGGTGCAGGCTCCGGGGTCTTTTCTACTTTGGCGGCCGGCGCCGGTTTGGGCGCGGTTGCCGGGACCTTGTTCTTATTCAGCGCCTGCCATTCCTCAAACTCCGCAAAGGTACCGGGGTATTCCTTGATCTGCTGTCCTTCTATGTACCACACCTTGTTAGTGACGTTCCGCAGGAAAAAGCGGTCGTGCGAAATGACCACATAGGAACCCGCATAGTTCTTGAGGGCTTCCATCAGGATCTCAATGCTCTGGATGTCCAGGTGGTTGGTGGGTTCGTCCAGCAGGAGGAAGTTGGCGCGGGTGACCAGGGTCTTGGCCAGCGCCACCCGGCTTTTTTCACCGCCGCTCAGCACTTTTATCTTCTTGTCTACATCGTCCCCGGAGAAGAGGAAGCAGCCCAGGATGGTGCGCAGGTAGGTGTCCGTTTTATCCGGGGCGTGGTAACGCAGCTCTTCCAGCAGCGTGTTGGCCAGTTTCAGCGATTCCAGCTGGTGCTGTGCAAAGAATGTGGCCTGCACGTTGTAACCCTCCTTGCGTTCGCCCTCAAAGGATTCCGTGTGGGCCAGTATGCGGAGTACCGTACTCTTGCCGGTACCGTTGGCTCCGATTAGCCCGATCTTGTCACCCCTGCGTACGGTGGCTTCTGCCCCGTGCAGGATGGTGAGGTCGTCATAGTGCTTATTCAGTTGTTTGAGGGAGAGAATATCCGCCCCGGGGTTCACAGCCACGTCAAAGCGCAGGCTCATGGTGGCCTCGTCGGATTCCGGCGCCTCAATGCGGTCCAGTTTATCCAGCATCTTCATGCGGCTTTGCGCCTGGGAGGCCTTGGTGGCCTTGGCCCGGAAGCGGTTGATAAAGCGCTCGCTTTCGTTGATAAAGCGCTGCTGGTTCTCATAGGCCGATTTGTGAATGGCCATACGTTCTTCCTTCTGTTCCAGGAACCGGGTATAGTTACCCGTATAAAAATGGAGCCGCTTGTGCAGCACCTCCACCACCTCACTGACCATACGGTCCAGGAAGAAGCGGTCATGCGATACCACGATATAGGTGCCGCGGTACCCTTGCAGGTAGTTCTCTATCCACTCAATGCTGGGCAGGTCCAGGTGGTTGGTGGGTTCGTCCAGCAGGAGCAGCTGCGGTTGGCCCAGCAGGATCTGGGCCAGCATCACGCGCATGCGCCACCCCCCGGAGAAACTGCTGAAAGCCCGCTGCCGTTCCGCCTCATTAAAGCCCAGTCCGTTGAGTACCTCGTGTGCCCGGGCTTCCATCTCGTAGCCTCCCAACACCTCGAAACGCTGTTGTTTGTCCGCCAGTTCATTGAGCACCTCTTCGCTCTGGTCGTGCTCCAGCTTCTGGAGGAGGGCCTCTATTTCCTGCTCAAGCTTATGCGCTTCTTTGAAGCCCAGCTGAGCCACTTCCAGGATGGAGGCGTTGGATTCGAACGACAGCAGGTCCTGGTTCAGGAAACCGATGTTCAGGTCCTTGCTGCGGGAGAGGGTGCCGGTGGTGGGGCTGTATTCGCCTATCATCAGGCGTAGCAGGGTGGATTTGCCCGTGCCATTCTTGCCCACCAGTCCTATGCGCTGCCCCTCGCTGATCTGCCAGTTAACATCCTGGTACAGCATACGGCCTGCAAAGTCGAACGATACGTCTTGAAAAGTCAACATAAGCCGCAAAGGTACGGCAAAGGCGGGATTTGTGCACGGTCCTCCTTGCCGCAGGTAATGTATAAAGGATACTCCGGAGGGGAGGAGGAGCCGCGCTTGCGCACGCTTGTTCCTGCCGAATACCCCCCGGTTAACGGAGCTATTCTCCTTCAGGCATATACCACTCCCCGGGGATGATCACGCCACTGCTGAGGTAATACCCTTCCTGTGTACGCAACATATCTACCGCTAGCCGGTAAGTATTGCCGTCGCGCAGGGTGAGGTCTGTTTCGGCCCGGTATTCTTCCAGGTCCTCTCCCAGCTTTTTGCGCAGGGTAATGGTGGTTTCCGTCAGGCGGATGTCATTGTCTTCTATAGGGTGCGTCTCCAGGTAGCGCCGGGCCTCGGTATACCGCTTGTCCGCACGTCCCGTCATATCCCGGTACATCTCACCGCCCACCTTCTCCTGTTCCTTGGGGGTGAGGGTTTTCTTGAATTCCCGGAGATACAACGCCTTGGCTACCCGCTGCATCACCGCTTCGGTAGCCATATGGGCTTCCATCTGGGAACGGTCGCCTTTCAGCAGGCCCTCCAGCCATTCTGCGGCCAGCATTTCGGGTTCTGCTACCTGGGCTTTAAGCCCGCTGAAGGAGAAAGAGGCCAGTAAGAGGAGCGTAAGAAACTTCATAAATGCGGGGTAATAAAATACAAAGGTGCAAACCGCATGCCAGAAACTGGTTAGCCATCTGGCTGATATTCATTTTCAATTAAAAATGAAAATGCGCATCTTTGCCGAACGTCCGTCGGTCTTCCGCTGTTATCCCGTTGCCATGCATACTGCCGCCATATTTGACAAAGCCCTGGCCCTGGAGCCCATCAGCCATGAGGAAGCGCGTTTTCTCTATGAGCATGCCGCCCTGCCGGAGATGATGTATGTGGCCAATGAGATCCGCAAGCTCAAAAAAGCTGGTACTCCGGGCATTGTTACCTGGCAGATAGACCGCAACGTGAATACCACCAATGTGTGCGTGGCCAACTGCAAGTTCTGCAACTTCTTCCGGGTGCCCGGCCACCCGGACAGCTACATTACGGATGATGAAACCTACAAGCGCAAGATAGAGGAGATGTTTGCCCTGGGGGGAGACCAGCTTCTGCTCCAGGGGGGACACCATCCGCAGCTGGGGATAGACTGGTATGAGGCCCTGTTCACCCGCCTTAAAAGCTGGTACCCGCAGTTGAAACTGCATGCGCTGGGTCCGCCGGAAGTGGTGCATATCAGCGAGATCAGCGGCATCAGTTATTACGAGACCTTACAACGCCTGCAGGCCGCCGGTATGGACAGCATCCCCGGTGCAGGCGCCGAGATCCTGAATGACCGCGTGCGACGCCTCATCTCCAATGGCAAATGCACAGGAGAAGAGTGGCTGGAGGTGATGCGCCAGGCCCACAAGCTGGATATGCCTTCCAGCGCCACCATGATGTTTGGCCATATAGAGACGCTGGATGAGCGCATTGAACACCTGGTGCGCATCCGGGCGGTGCAGTATGAAAAACCGGAGGATAGTGTGGGCTTCCGGGCCTTTATCCCCTGGCCCTACCAGGATGACGGTACCCTGCTCCAGCGTGTCAAGGGTATCAACAACGATGTATCTGCCCATGAATATCTCATGACTCTGGCGCTTAGCCGCATAGTACTGGTTAATATAGAGAACATCCAGGTAAGCTGGCTCACCGTGGGCCCCAAGGTGGCGCAGGCGGCCCTCTATGGCGGCGCCAACGATATGGGCAGCATTATGATAGAAGAGAATGTGGTGAGCGCTGCCGGTGCGCCGTTCCGCTTCACCAGCGACGAGATCCAGAAGTGTATACAGGAAGCGGGTTTCAGCCCCCGCCTGCGTGATCAGCAGTATAACTTCCGCCCGCAACCCCAGGGGGTTACGCTGGTGGAGGTGTAGCGCAGTTTAAAATAAAAAAGTTGGGGGACTCAAGCCTGTTCGGCGAATCAACCCCAACCCTTGCTCTTTTTGGATTACCTATCCTACTCAATGGTACGGGCATGACCGCCCTGGGTTGAATGCCCGTACCCAATGGACATAATATTCGGCTGGATGGTAGGTATGGCTGTGCCAACTGTGCAATCGCCACTATGGACTACCCGGCCTGCCGGGCATCCGGCAAAAGGCGGCTGCTCCACAGGCACAGGCCGCCCAGTACGGCCCATAGCCCTATGACCTTGTAACGTACCAGCGATCCGGCGAATGGCACGGAGAGGCCCACAAAAGCTGCGTACAGGAGCCCGAACAGGATCAGCAGGCTGGCCAGTAACCGGAGCTCCCGGGATGGGGTGGGGCGCTTGATGAGCAGCAAGACCAGCCACAGGCACATCAGTAGCCAGAGCAGGTTATCCAGTCCGGCGATCAGGCTGGTGATGTGGGTGGCGCTCCACGGAAAGGGCCTGTACAGGCCTGTCAGGGTGGCCAGGGGCAGTTTCTTGACCACACCCGCAGGTGTGGGATCATAGGCGCCTATATCAATAATGTGCGGATTCTGGTTTGCAGAAAAGCTGAATAATGGACTGGTGACCCCTTTCTGATTGTATGACAGGGAATATTCCCGCAGCATCTGTGCATAGCCCAGGATCCCGAAATGCCCGTAACGCACCTGGCTGAGCACCCAGCCCGTGAAGAACAGGGCGCTGCCCAGTAACACGTAGGCCATCCCCCGCCGCAGTGATAGGCGCCGGTATAACCGGTAACCTCCTATGGCAGCCCATAGAGGAATAGTGGCCCAGAAGAGGCTGCTGCGCAAAAGATATACCAATGTTCCCCCCAGCAATATAGCCAGGACAGTACCTGCCCAATGCCATCTGCCTTTACGCGGGGGGGATAGTAGGCCATATAACGCCAGTGCCCAGCCAAACCATACCAGGGCATCTTTGCTGGCCCCCGATAGCCAGAATACCATGCCCGGGAAAGCGAATAACAGCACAATCACCAGGCGGCCCACGACTATCCGCCGGCATAACAGCCGGTATAGCAACCAGCTGCCCGCAAAGGCCAGCGCTGAACCCAGCACGGCCACCCCGCCGAAAGAGCCCAGCGCAGGCACCATCAGCAGGGCCACCAGGCGCACCACCCAATAACCGGCCGTGTTCTGGTACAGGTAACAGGATTCCCGCCCCAGCGGGTGGCTTTCCAGCAGCCGGTACCCTGTGTCATTCACCCCTTCTACATAGCTCATAGAGTCATCCGTCAGGTAAGGGAGCGCATACTCCGGGGAAACCAGCGGGAGCCAGGCATCGGGTTGTTCGTACAGTCGGATGAGCAATACTTTGGCCAGCAGGTAGTAGTTCCCCAGGTCCCCCCCCTCATAGAGCCACGTATAGGTGAGGCACAACGCCAGCCCGCCGGCGGCCCGCAGGGCCAGCCCGCCCCAGAATATTCGTTGCTGGGCCACTGCCAGATGCTGGCGTTTCAGCCACAGGCGGGCCAGCAGATATACCCATAGCGCACTTAATAAAAAGCCCGCCCATTCCCAGGGATTTTGCCAGAGTTGTTGCAGGTATTGGCTGCCTGTATGCATCCTGCCAAGCTAGGGAAAATGATTTGATGTTTAACACAAGTTTGTAACTTGCTTCATTATGACTACTATGCTCCTGCTCCGTCCTCTGCTGGCCGCATTCCTGATCTCCCTGGCAAGTTGTGCGCTGCTCAACCGCGATCTGGTACAACTGGAAGAGACCAATTTTACAGACGAGGTGGACCAGACCCAGAACCTGGTATTCGAGTTTAACAAAGACCTGGCTCCGGGAACCCTCCTGAACCGCTGGGATACCACCCGGTACATAGCCTTTACCCCGGCCATTCCCGGGCGTTTCAAGTGGGTGGGTCCCCGCAAGCTGGTGTTCTCACCGGCGCAGGCGCTGCAACCCGCCACCCGCTATTCCGGCCAGCTGACCCCGGCCCTGCTGCGCCATGGGGAGAAGGACTGGAAGCTTGATGAAGAGGCTCCTCTGATCTCATTCGCTACAGCTCCGCTGGAGCTGAGCCAGGCAGAGGCCTATTGGGCGCTGGGCGCCAACCAGGCCGCAGAAGCCCGACTGAGGCTTACTTTTAACTACCCCGTGCAGCCGGCAGATCTGCAAAAGCACCTGGAAGTACGTGCCGGAGGCAGTGTCGCAGAAGCCCGTGTGCTTACCCAGGAAACAGCTGCCGTCATGGAGGTCAGTGTTTCCGGGGTGCCCCGCCGGGAGGGAGAGTCTGCACCCATTACCCTGACGCTCCTGTCCGGGTTGAGCTGCCCCGGCGCCAACCAGGCGCTTGTTATGCCCCATACCCGGGTGGTATATGCCCCGGCCACCGCTTCGCTTGCCATTACCAATGTCTATACCCAGCTCAGCGGCACGGAAGGCAAGATATACGTACATACTACCCAGGCGCTTCGTCCCGGTAACCTGGCAGATTATATCCGGGTCCGTCCTTATGGGGACTATCGTTCGGATACCACGCAGACGCTGGCCCTGGAAGTCACCCCACTGCCCAACGGCTGCCTCATATCCGGGCCTTTTTCCCCGGAGAATACCTATGAGATTATGGTGCGCAAGGGCCTGCCCGGCGTGCTGGGCAGCACCCTGTTGCAGGACCACCGGCAGCAGATATCCTTTGGGGTGCAGGGCAAGGCCATCGATTTTGTCCATCACAAAGGCACATACCTGGGCAGCAACGGCCAGCGTAACCTGGCTGTGCGCATCTCCAATGTAGACCGGGTTAAAGTGCGCATTGCCAAAGTATATGAGAATAACCTTATCAGCTTCCTCAATACACACAAACGCTGGCAATATCACTATGATGAAGGCACGGACGCCTATCATGAATACCAGTATTATGATATCGAACGCTTTGGCGATGTAATAGAAGAACAGACCTGGGAGGCAGATAAGCTCCCCGGTCTCAACCGCGCCCGCTTGCTCAAGCTGGATTTCAACGACCCCCGCAAGGAGTTTGACGGCATCTATGTGGTGGAGGTGTGCAGTGAAGACGAATATTGGGTGCGCAGCAGCAAGATCGTCACGGTATCTGATGTAGGACTTATTGTGCGGCACGGGCGCAACCAGCTGATGGTTTTTGCCAACTCCCTGAATACTGCCGAACCGGTGGCGGATTGCCAGATCAATGTGGTGAGTACCAATAACCAGACCTTCCTACGGGGCAAGACGGATGAGCACGGCATCTGTGTGTTTCATCATACGGAGGGGTTCACCCCCGGCTTTGAGCCGGCTATGGTCACGGCCCGCAAGTTCAAGGACTTCAGTTACCTCCTGTTCAGCAAATCCAGGATAGAGACCTCCCGCTTTGAAGTAGGGGGGCGCACCACCCGGGACCGCCTGTATGATGCTTACCTGTATGCCGAGCGCGAGCTCTACCGTCCCGGGGAAACCCTGCACCTCAATACCCTGGTGCGCAGTTTCCAGTGGGAACCCGTGCGGGAAATGCCCGTTACCGTAAGCATCTATTTTCCCGACGGCAAGCGCTTCCAGCAATTCCAGGGCGAACTGAGCCCCGAAGGCGCGCTGGAAACGACCTGTCCCATTCCGGTACATGCGCCCACCGGCAAGTATAATGTGGTGGTTACCGTGGCTGAGGACAAGGTGATTGGCAGCAAGGCCATTTACGTGGAGGAATTCATGCCGGACCGCATCAAGGTGCAGCTGGATATCCCCCGCAAGGATCTTGGCCTCAGCGAACCGTTGGTGGCCGAAGCTGTGGCCGGCAACTTCTTTGGCTACCCGGCAGCTCACCGCAATTACGAGGCAGAGGTGCAGCTGAGCCGCATACCCCTCACTCCCAAGGGGCTTGACCGCTATGATTTTGCCGTGGCTACAGAAGCTAACTATCCCACCATGACCGATGAGGGCAAAACGGATGCCGAAGGCCGCGTCCTCCTGCGATTCCCCCTGCCGGCCCACTACAAGTATTCCGGGCTTCTTAAAGGCAGCCTGTACCTTACCGTGTTTGATGAGAACGGGCGTCCTATTCACCGTATGCGGGATTTCCGGGTGTTTACACAGGACGTTTTTATGGGAATAGGCAAGTTTGAGCGCTATGCGCCCACCGGTAAGGCGCTGCAGATTCCCGTGGTAGCTGTGGATATCCAGGAACGCCCGAAACCCGGCCAGCGTGCGGTGCTGCAAGTGTTGCACGCCCATTGGGAGACGGTGATCGAACGCCAGCACGGCAGCTACCGCTATGTCTCCAAACGCAATGACCAGCTGCTGTATGAACGCAGCTTTGAAACAGGGGTCGATGGCACTGCCGGTCTGGACTTTATCCCGCCTGCCAGCGGGGAATACGAGGTGCGTGTCTATTTGCCGGAGGCCAAGACCTATGTTTCACGTAGTTTCTACTGTTATGGCTGGGCCAGCTCCGAGGAAGCCAGCTTTGAGGTCAACAACGACGGGCATGTGGACATTGCCATGGAAAAACCTGCCTACGGGGTGGGAGAGACGGCCAACCTGGTATTCAAGACGCCTTTTGAAGGTAAGCTTATCGTCACGCTGGAACAGGACAGTGTACTGCAGCACCATGTGCTCCAGACCAAAGACCAGGCTGCGTACCTCCCCCTCCGCTTCTCGGAAGTGCACCTGCCCAGCATATTCGTGAGCGCTACCCTCATCCGGCCCATGTATGCCGATGGCAACCCCTTTACCGTAGCCCATGGTTACCAGCGGATAGCCGTGAACCAGCCCGGCCGCCAGTTGCCTGTGACGCTGACGGCGGCGGCCAGCTCCCGCAGCCGCAGCCGCCAGGAGGTCGTGTTGCATACGGCGCCCGGTGCGGAAGTTACCCTGG
>JAHBTG010000007.1 GCA_019638695.1 Bacteroidota bacterium
GTTCCATACGTATACTCCGCCGTTGGTAGCGCTGGTATCCGCCACTACCAGCCCTGTCTGCGCCGGTGTGAGCGTGCCGCCCAATGACATGCGTTGGCTGAATCCCATTCGGGGTAACAGCAATCCCCGGGGAGTGCTCACTTCATTGTGTAACTCCAAAAGAGCGCTAGGGTCAGGTGCCACAGTGCCAATGCCCACCTGGGCATATGTTTGTTGTAAGCAGAGCCCTATACTTAAAAGAAAAGCAAGTGGTACCCAGTGCTTGGTGATTAACCTCAAACCAATGGTTTCTTAGTGTTGTTAAAATGCAAATATAGAAATATCGCATAAAAAGCAATGGTCTGCTCAGCACCATACGTAAACATTGCGGGCCACGAATGCGGAGAGCAGGTGCTGGTGCCCGGCCACTTCTACAATAATGGATTCGTCGTAGCTGATGTGCTCCTGCACCAGCAGATGCGTGCCCGGCCGTATGCCAAACCTGTCCAAGTGGCGCAGGAAATCGGCATCGTCAATCACTACCCCGGCCACTTCCATACGTTGCTGCAGGGGCGCCTGGGCAAGCGGGATCTTGGGGCGATTGGCCATCTGCCCGTTGGCGTCCGGGATAGGCTCTCCATGCGGGTCGTAGGTAGGATATCCCAGGAACTCGTCCAGCTTGTTCACCAGCAGCGGGTTGTCTATATGCTCCAGTTGCTCGGCAGCATCGTGCACTTCGTCCCACCCAAACTTCAGTTTTTCTACCAGGAAGGTTTCCCATAGCCGGTGCTTGCGCAGGATATGCAGGGCGCGCGTGCGGCCTTCCGTCGTAAGGGAAGCTCCCCGGTAGGGTGTATAGTGCAGCAGGCCTTTTTCGCCCAGTTTCTTCAGCATGTCCGTCACAGAAGCGGGTGTAGTACCCAGTTCTGCCGCCAGCGTATTGGTGTTCACAGGCTCTTCTCCGTGGTCAAACTTGAGCACGGCTTTCAGGTAATTCTCCTCTGCACTGGTGGTTTTCACAGGTATAAATTACAAACTTTGCTGCTGGTCCAACGGATCTCAGCTTATTCTCCTGTTTTTCCTGCTGTGATCTGGTACACGGCTCCCCGGCTTAGCGGTTGTATCTTTTGCAGCTTGTAGTTGCGGGATGCGTTTGTATAGTGCATAAACTCCAGCAGGTCCTGCATCATATCCTCCTGGCCCACCAGGTAAACCTGCGGCTGCACCAGTTGTTCCACCCGCCAGGCGCCCAGGCGGGCATTGGCCTGCCGGGTAAAATCCGGGGTCAGCGCACAGTACCCTATGGCAAAGATTACCCGGGTATTCGGCCCGGGAATATGGGTCTCGTTATACAAGGAGGTCTCGGGGAACTTTACCGTGAAGAACAGGTAGGTGGCTTGCGGCTGGTAGCGGATCTCCTGCAGGCAGTCAAATGCTCCCGGCTGCAGTTGCCCGGTGTCCCGGCTTTGGGTAGCATGCACCATCACCACAGGCAGGATGAGGCCCAGAGCTCCGGCAACCAGGCCCCTGCGCAAACCTATGTGGGGCAGTACGTAATAAAGCGCCCATATGAACTGTGCGGCAATTACCCAGTCCAGCACCCGGTATTCGGCCTTAAGGAAATAAGCAATGCCACCCGCCAGCAGCATAAATGCCAGGTGCGCCGCCAGGTAGCGCAGCAAGAGCCGCGGCCGCCGTGTGCGTGCCACCAGCAGTATCGCCAGACCCAGTATTCCCAGTGTGAACGCCAGGTAATTGGTCCATTTGCGATACAGGTCTATGGTCTGGTAATAGAACTTGTTCCAGTGTTCTTCCAGGGGGAGCTGCCGGGGTTTGAGCCGCTGTGTGGCAGCAGCCCAGTATGCCAGAGGCATATCGGCATAGTTGAGCAGGCTATAGTTGAGAATCAGCTGCAGGCGTGCTTGCTCTTCCGCAGAGAAACTGCTGGTATCTCTTTGTGCGTAGGCATAGTCCTGCATCTGGATGCGGTAGGCATTGAATGTGTATTCATAGGACTGGGTATCGGTCATGACCCATTTGCCTGCAAACAAAAGCGCTATGAGGCCCAGTGCCCACAGGTGCCGCAGGAGTATCGGGCGTAACGTAATCCCTTGAAGATAGCACATTGCCTGGCAAAGGGTGAGCAATACATAGGCGAACACCACTGCGTCCATGCGCCACAGGAAGCCCAGCACCACAGCTATGCCCGCTACTATCATCTGTACCGGCCGCCCGGGCAGCCAGAGGAGCCACATCAGGCCGGAGATACCCAGGAAGATACTGACACGGGTGAAGCTGATGTAGGGGAACAAGACGAGCAGCAGTAGCAAAACGGCCGCCAGCGCGGTAACAGGCCCCAGCCGGAAAAGACGGCCCAGCGCCCCGTAGCACAACATGCCGGCCAGCCAGATACACAGGTGCTGGGCCAGTCCGAACCAGGGGAAATCTGCCGTGGCATATAAAAAGGACAGTACACGGTCCCAGCCCAGCAAAAATATGTGGGGGTACAGGCTGTGAATGGGCTGGCCGGTGAGCCCTCCCTTAAGCGCCATGATAAAGTAGGGGCAATCGTTGGTCTCATAGGACAGGCCCATGAACTGCCACATCAGCCACGGGGCGGCCAGCAGGATAAAGGCAGGAGCCAGGTGAGGGGAGAGGCGCGTAAATAACCGAGTCAAAATGCCAGGGGTTAGTTTGCAGACAAGGCTGCATCAAATTTGGCTTTGTTAATGATCTTCTGAGTTTGTTCGCCGCTGGCGATCAGCCGCTCACCCACATGGGCGGTATAGGTGCAATGCACGGTATTTCCCGAAACCGATACCAGTGTGGCCACAAAGGTGACACGTTCTCCCACTCTGGCAGGCGCGTGGTGCTGTACCGTCACCTGCACACCTACGCCCTCTTCCCCCACCTCCTTCATGGCTAGTACAAAAAGGCGGCAGGTCCATTCGGCATCCCGCGCCAGCGCAAAGGTGCTGTATACCGGGTGTACTACCTGCCCGTGAAAAGCGGCACGATCTTCCATGCGCACCACTGTGTGATACGTCTGGGTGTCGCCGGGCATAAAGGGGTTCTTCATCGTGAAGCCTTCGCAGAAGAGGGGGCGCCTTTGCGTAGCAGCAGGTAAACCCCTGTCAGTATAAAAGGAATGCTCAGCAGCTGTCCCGTATTGAGCGGCAGGCCGGTGCTGTAATGTTCCTGGTTCTCCTTGAAGAACTCCACCAGTATGCGCGCAGAGAACAGTAGTATCAGGAAGATGCCTCCAAGGCGCCCCACAGGCCAGCTGGCGCTTTTGCGCTTGTAAAGCCAGTGTAGTATGCCGAAGATCAGCAGCACAGAGAGGATCTCGTAGATCTGCGTGGGATGCCGGGGGGCCAGGCGGTCTGCCTGGGGTACAGCGTCTGCCTCAAAGTAGAACCCCCAGGGTAGGGTGGTGGGCAGGCCGTAGATCTCGCTATTCATCAGGTTGCCCAGCCGGATGAGCGCACCGCTCAGGCATACCACCATGCTCAGCCGGTCCAGCAACCAGAGGAAGGACTGGCCCGGGTGCCTGCGGGCAAAGAGGAACATGGCCGTGAGAATGCCTATGGCCGCCCCGTGGCTGGCCAGCCCGCCTTCCCAGATGTACAGGATCTCCAGCGGGTGTTGGCTATAGTAGGCAAAGTCATAGAACAGGCAGTGTCCCAGGCGCGCGCCTATCACCGTGGCGGCAATGATCCAGAGCGTAAGGCGGTCCAGATCTGCCTGCAGCTTGCGCTCGCGGGCATATACCCACCGCATGTAATAGTGGCTGACGATAAAGGCCAGGCTGAAGAGCAGGCCATACCAGCGAATACCTCTCCCGAAGAGCGAAAAGATGTCCGGATCCGGACTCCAGTGGATGTATATCAGTGTGTGCATGACGGTTGCAAGGTACTTTCTTTTTGTATTGGAATAAATTCAGGCGTTTGTTGTAATTATCATGATTTTTGAATTTAAATATAAATGCGATATATTCGGGAATAATATCTAACTTTATTTATGTAAAATGAAAGCTCTGATGTTTATTTTTGTCAACCTGACTCCTTTCCTGGTGGTGGCTCAGAACGTAGGAGTGGGTACGGCTACACCAGAGGTGCGGCTGGATATTGACGGTGCTTATGCTACCAAACCCGCCGCCGGGGCGCCCGACGCCAGCCAGCAGGTAGCTATCCCAAACAATATCTCTGCCTTTGTGGTGCAGGAGGGCGCCGGAGTGGGTGATATCCAGGTGGGTTATACCGGGCCGGCCTCTGAGGGGCAATACCTCACTATCCTGAATACGGATGCCAATGATACGGCTGCGTTTGCTGGGGTCAGGGTGCCCCCCGCAGGCGGCACCGCACGTTTTATATACCTGAACGGTGCCTGGCGCAGCCTGGGTAACGGCGCCGCTTCTTCTGCCCCGGTGCTGGACGGGGAGCCTACCCGGATCGCTTTCTGGGCTGCAACCGATTCCCTGGGCCATGATGCCAACTTGTATTGGGACAATACCGGCAAGCGCCTGGGCGTGGGCACAGATGCGCCTGCTCATACCGCGCATATAGTGGGCGATGTGCGCATGGAAGGGGATTTTGTAAACCAGGAAGTGGCCACAAATAGTAGCGATGTCGCCCAGTCTGTCGCATGTACCGCTTGCTGCGGCACCTGGGTGCCTATCAATAACACTACAATTAGCGTTACGATACCGGATGGCAATGGGGTTAATAACAGCGGGGTCTTTGTTTCTGGCTTCATGCGTTGTTTTTATGCCTCAGGGTTTTCCTCCAACCCCGGCATTGGCGGGGCTTTCCTGGCACTGGAGCGTGCCGAAGATCCCTCTTTTACCACGAATTATGCACTCCTCAACTATACTGCCGTGGTTGCGGGCATGCGGTTTGGAACAGTTACTGCAGGTTTCGGCACCGGGGGCGCCATCTCTCATACAGATCTGAACCTGGTGGCGGGCCAGACCTATTACTATCGCCTCGCCTTTATTTCCAACTGCGTGGGCGGCGCAGGTAATTTCGAGATCAATAACCGGAGCCTTTCCTTGCTCCAGATCAAGCGATAATCATGAAGACGATACTGCTATTTATTTGCGGCAACCTGGTACTGGCATGTCTGCCGGCGTGCTGGGCACAGCAGTCGCCGGTAAGTGCTTTGTGGGTAACGGAGCTGCCCGCAGGCACCCGCATGACACGGACAGAGATTCAGGCGTATGCACTGTCGCATCATAGTACCCGCATACCCATTATAGACAGCTTGCCGGCAACCCTACAAGTCACCTGTGCCCGGCTGCTGGATATTTCCCAGCGAGCGCCACAAGCGCCCCTGCCGCTGTTCGTATCTTCTCCGCCCCTGCAGAAAGCCGCCGGTAACGCGGGTGTTTCAGAAATGCCGGGCCGCCTGGAGTACCCTCCGTTCATTCGTGACAAGATTCATGCTTCCAAGTACCCCTCTGTCCGATGAGGGCTCCTTTTATGTAATAACTGAAATGCAGGCTTGCTAAACCTCTACCTTGCGGGGATGATAGCGTCTAACGGCATACGCAAGACATATGGTACACATGTAGCCCTGCAGGGCCTTACCCTGCAGATTCCAGAGGGCAGCATCTTTGGCTTGCTGGGGCCCAATGGTTCCGGCAAGACCACCTTTATCCGGATTCTTACCCAGATCCTGGTGCCCGATAGCGGTACCCTAACACTGGATGGCAAACCCCTGAACCCTGCTCATCGCCTGCAGATGGGGTATCTGCCCGAGGAGCGTGGTCTCTACCGCAAGATGAAAGTGCAGGACCAGCTGCTGTACCTGCTTTCCCTCAAAGGCATGTCTGCCGCCGAGGCTAAAAGCCAGTCGGCCTATTGGCTGGAACGCATGGGGCTGGCGGACCGTGCCAGGAGCAAAGTGCAGGAGCTGAGCAAAGGCATGCAGCAGAAGGTACAGTTCATCGCCACCATAGCCCATACCCCTCGTTTACTGATCCTGGATGAACCCTTTAGTGGGCTGGACCCCATTAACAGCCAGCTCTTGCAGGAAGTGATGGAGGAATATCGTGCCAAAGGTCGCACCGTATTGTTCTCCACGCACCGTATGGAGCAGGTAGAGGAGTTATGCGACCATATTGCGCTGATCAATAAAGGGCATCTGCTGCTTAATGACCGTATGGAAGCTGTGCAAGACCGTTACCGCACGGACCGTTATCGTTTCCAGACACTGGAGGTGTTGTCTGCCGAAGAAGTGGCTGCCCTGCCCGCGCAGGTCGTGAGCCACCAGGGAAGAGCGCTGGAGCTTCGCCCCCTGCCGGGGCAGGACGCCCGTCAGCTCATTGCACATGTCAATGCGCATCATACCCTCACGGCCTGCGCCCAGTATGTGCCCCCGCTCAAGGATATATTCGTTCAGCTGGTGCAGCAGAAAGGAGAACCTGCTCATGCGTAACCTCTGGTTAGTGCTCAGGCGGGAATACACCACCCGTGTGCTGAGCCCCGTATTTTGGCTGGTCACTTTCCTGGCCCCTGTCTTGCTCGGTCTCCTTATGGTATTACCCGTGCTGCTGGCCAGTAATGTGGATGATGATGCCTGGACGGTCTATGTATTGCAGGACCTCCCCCTGGCGGAGAAACTGTCCGGGCAAAGCCTGCCCGGCAGGTTGGAGTTCGTGGTCCTGCAGGCCAGTGAAGACAGCCTCCGCCGCCGGGTGCTGCAGGAATCCCATACACTGGGGATCTATGCGATGGGTGACACCGGTCTGAAGCTGCCCACTGTAACCTACTGCACGAATGGCAGCCCGGGTATGAATACCGTGGGCAAACTCCATGAAGTGCTTCGTACCCTGTACCGCGAGCAGCGTCTACTGGCTGCAGGAGTGCCTGCCGAACAACTGGCGCAGACAGAGACGCAGGTAACCTTTAAGAGCGTGCGCCTCTCGGAGCAAGGTGAGCAGAAAGGTTCCGTACTGGCCGGGTATGCCATAGGCTATGCCCTGGCCATGGTCAATTATCTTTTATTGCTGATCTATGGCAGCATGGTGATGCAGTCTGTGATGGAAGAAAAGACCAGCCGCATTATGGAAGTGCTGGCTACGAGTGTGAAACCCGTGCACCTGATGCTGGGCAAGATCCTGGGTATAGGCGCGGTAGGCTTCACGCAGGTGATACTCTGGCTGGTGCTGGGCACAGGAGTGTCTCTGGCAGTGGGCGCTGCGCTGGTAACCACAGGCGCCGGAAGTGCCGCGGCTCCCCCGGTTTCCATGGAACAGGTAGAGGGCGCTACCGTAAGATCCGAGGCTATGATGACGGAGATCTCCGGCGCGCTGGCTATCCTGGACTGGCAGTTGCTGGGCCTGCTGGTGTTCTTCTTCATCTGCGGGTTTCTGCTATACAGCAGTCTGTTTGCCGCCGTGGGCAGCTCCGTGGACCAGATGAGTGATGCCCAGCAGCTGACGCCTTTCGTCATCTTCCCTATAGTTGTGCCCATACTGGCGCTTTCCGCCGTAGTGAATGACCCCAACGGTGCGCTGGCCTTCTGGTTCAGTATGATTCCACTGTTCTCTCCCATCATTATGCTGGTGCGGGTGGCTGCGGGCGGTGTGCCCCTGTGGCAGCAGTTGCTCAGTATGGCCATCATGCTGGTGTCAGTATGGGGGGTTATCCAGCTGGCAGCCCGCATTTACCGGGTGGGTATCCTCACCTATGGAAAGAAGCCTACTATCCGGGAGATGCTGCGCTGGCTGCGGCTGCCGGCTTAGGACTGATTCCTGGCGGGTATCCCATACCAAAGGGAATGGGCAGGCTGATCATGCGTGAGCAGTGCCGCCGCGCCCAGCCGGGCATATTCGCCCACCGTCAGATTTTCCAATACTACGGCACCGGCGCCTATGCAGGCGCCTTCCTGCAGCAGGCACCCCGGGCCCACGTAAGCCCGCCCGGCAATGTGGCTGCCGGCCTGCAGGTGCGCATCGTGCTCCACCACTGCGGCGCTGTTCACAATACAGGCTATGCCGAGTAGCGCCCCGGCTTGCACCACGGCCTGGGCCAGTATACAACATCCTGCACCCGGCTGCGCTGTGCCCGCTACTGCTGCAGTGGGGTGTATGATCGTCTCCAGCGTATACCCGGCGGTTACCAGCGCCCGCGCCTTGTGCAGCCGGGTGGCATTGTCTCCTATACATACGTGTACCCGGCATTGGCCCGGTGCGGGCAGCTTGTCTGCAGCATATATGAGAATCCCATCTGTTACCTCACCTTGCCGGCCGGGATTGTCATCCACAAACCCTAACTGCCTGCCCGGCCAGCAGAGCCGGGCAGCGTCTGCCGCCACGCGGCCTTGTGCGCCGGCGCCAATGAGGTAGAGGGGCGGCAGGGTGGTCATGATGCCTGTAACTGGTCTCGCATGCTTTGTACGGCCAGCCAGGCCATCAGGCCGGTGGAGAGCTTCAGCGCGTCTTCGTCCACGTCAAAGCGGGGGGTGTGCAGCCCGTGCACAATGCCCCTGGCCTCATTGCGGGTGCCAATGCGATAGAAACAGCCGGGTACTTCGTGCGTATAGAACGCAAAGTCCTCGCTGGCCATCCAAAGGTCCAGATCCAGCACGTTGTCTTCGCCCACAAAATCTGCGATGTGCTGCCGCATGCGGGGCGTGAGGGTTTCGTCGTTGAACAGCACCGGGTACCCGCGTTCAATAGTAAGCTCCAGCCGGGCGCCCATGCCCTCCACCAGCCCGTGCGCCAGGTCTTTGATCAGCTCATGCGCGCGGCTGCGCCAGCCCTCGTCAAAAGTGCGGAAAGTGCCTTCCATCACCACCTTTTCGGGGATGACATTCGTGGCGCCGTTGGCCACTACCTTGCCGATAGTCAGTACGCTGGGCATACGGGGGTCTGCGCGGCGGCTGATGACCTGCTGCAGGGCCGTGATCAGCTGGGCGGCTATGGCCACCGGGTCTACGGTGGTATGCGGCTGTGCGCCGTGTCCGCCCTTGCCGTGAATGGTGATATAGATCTCGTCGCTGCTGGCCATATACTTGCCGCTGCGGATGCCCACTTTGCCTGTGGGGATCAGTGGCATGACATGCTGACCGATGATATGCTGTACCCGGGGATTTTTCAGCACCCCTTCCTTCACCATGACGCTGGCCCCGCCGGGGTTCTTCTCTTCGCTGGGCTGAAAGATCAGTTGTATGGTGCCGGGGATATGCTCCCGCACGCTCCAGAGCAGGCGGGCTGTGCCCAGCAGGCTGCTGGTGTGGGCGTCGTGGCCGCAGGCGTGCATTTTGCCGGGACGGGTACTGGCATATTCGGTTGCGTTCTCTTCCAGTATGGGCAGGGCATCCATGTCTGCCCGCAGGGCGATCACCGGGCCGGCCTGGCTGCCTTGTATAGTGCCCACTACCCCTGTTTTGGCAATATTATCCTTGAAGGGGATGCCTATGGCAGTAAGCTCCTGCTTGACGCGGTTACTCGTTTCATACTCCTCAAAGGCCAGTTCGGGATGTTGGTGCAGCCAGCGGCGGCAGGCTACCACTTCTGGCCATATGGCTTCGGCCTGTTGCCGGAAATAGCTTTGCAGATCCATAGAAATCTTTTTTGGACAGGATTTATCAATCAAAAATACGCAGAAATCCAGGTGTTTCTCCCGGAGTGAAAAGCGCCGGCTGCTGGTATCGTGTACTTACTTCCCCCGCCCCTGGAAGACGATCTGCACCGTGTAGAACAGGATGCGGAAGTCCCAGCTAAGGGACATATGCTCCAGGTAGAGCAGGTCATAACGCAGCCGCTGGAGCATCTCTTCCACATTGCTGGCATAGCCAAAGCGCACTTGCCCCAGGGAGGTGATGCCCGGTTTGATACAGAGCAGCTGCAGGTATTCCGGCGCATGGGGCACGATCTGGTCTATCCAGTATTGCCGTTCTGGCCGCGGTCCCACGAGGCTCATATCGCCCATCAGGACGTTCCAGAACTGCGGGAGCTCGTCCAGCCGGGTCTTGCGCAGGAACCGGCCCACCGGTGTAATGCGCGGGTCGTTGTGCTGGCTCAGGGCCGGGCCGTGTTTTTCCGCATCTATATACATGCTGCGGAATTTGATGATGCGGAAGGGTTTGCCGTTTTTGCCGATGCGTTCCTGCCGGAAGAATACAGGCCCGCGCGAGGTGCTGCCTACGAGTATGGCCAGTATGGTAAATACCGGTAACAACAGGATCAGGGCTGTCAATGAAACGCCTATGTCTATACTGCGTTTGAGAAAGGCTGTAAACGGACGCTGGAAGGTGGTGTCTATCTCAATGGGCGCATAGACCATTTCGGTGAGCATATGGGCTTTGCCCAGCAGGAAATCATACATCTGCGGTGCAGCCACCAAGCGCACCGGTGCATCTTGCAGGGCTTTGAGCAAATGGAAGTACTGGGGGTATTCCTCTGGCTCCAGCGCCAGCAGTACATACCGGATCTTATACTGCCTGATAATTTCATACATATGGGATAATTGTCCCAGGCAGGGCACTGTGAGGGGCAGATGCACGGCTTCGCGGTTTTCCAGAGCTATATGGCCCACTACCTCGTAGCTGGCTCCGTACTGGAACCGGGGGAGTGTATTCAGGTACTGGCGTGCCGCCGGGCCGTTGCCAATGAGAATGCTCTTTTGCCGCAACCGGCCTTGCTGTAGCCGCCACTTGAACCAGGAACTGATGAGCAGGCGGTTCAGCCCTATGACTATGAATTGTATGCCCAGGTAAATGAAGATGACCCGCTGGATATACCGGTAGTTGCCTTCAGGGTCATTGATAAAAGAAAGAAAAGCAATGATGAATACGCCCAGTATACTGGCCTCCAGTACCAGCCCCAGTTCCCGGATGCGGCTGTACCGGTAAGTGTCCCGGTAGAGCCCAAAAGCATTGTATAGCAATACCCAGGCCACGCCGGCCATCAGGGCGCGCAGCCAGATGTAGAGATTGGGCAGGGTGTTGGGGTCATTGGACAGCCACTCGCGCCGCAACAGCCAGGCCAGTAACCAGCAGGTGGCGCTGAGCAGGAAGTCTGCCAGCAGGTAAGGAGCTTTGGAAGAGAAGTTGCGCAAGGTCACCGTGAAGACTGGTCTATTTGAAGCGCAAGATGCGTACGTTGTCCAGGAACAGCTCGCGCGGAGAGCCGTCGGACACCGCATAGAGGCGTAGCCTCCAGGTGGTGCCTTCCGGGGCTAATGCGGCCGGTACCGTCAGGCGGAAATAAGCTGCTTTCCAACCGTCATCATTATAGCCGTGTACCAGGATCTGGGGGGTTAGTGCCTGTTCTCCGGTGCCGAAGTTGATCTGGATAAGTCCTAGCGCAAACTTGATATTGCCCTTGAATTTCACTTCTGCCCAGATCTCGGTACCATTGCGCGGCAGGGCGAAGGTGTTTATGGAGACTACATCAAAACTGCGGCGGGCATCGGTAAACTGCACGTAGCCGCAGCCGTTGCCTTGCAGCGGGTCTGCAGAACTGCGCACCAGGAAGGCGGTGTCTTCACGCAGTCCGTAGCGACGGAGCTGCATTTCCATTCCTTCAAAATTCTCTTCAAATACAGGGGTGATCACGGTGTCCGGGAAATAGCGGAAGACAGGCTGAAAGACTGTCGTCTGCCCGGTGAAGACTTGTGTTTTCAGCGTGTCAAACTTCAGGAAAGGGTATACTTCGTGGGCCTCTGCATTGAAGCTCTCCCACACGCCGGCGCGGGCAATAAAGGTGCCTTTGGTCTCTGTCTGCAGGAAAGGCAGCCGCACGGGGGGGGTGAATATACCATACAGGTCAGGTACCTGGAACAACCAGACATCCGGTATCATGCCGGGCAGGGTGTCTGCCCCGTCAATCAGCAGAGGAGGCTCCAGTTGAATATAAGCGGCCTGGGGCTCATCCGGGTTAATGACATCGCAGGCGATGCTTCCCAGGCTCAGTACCAGCAGTATTCCCCAAACAGCGTGGCGCAGCATGCCGGTTATACGGGGAATGGGACTATCTTTTCCAGGATCTGGTGGGCCACATCCAGCGCCATGTAGGCGTCATGAGCCGTCACCGGGGGCTCTGTGCGCTGGTTGATGGCCCGTGCAAACTCGGCCAGTTCCATCTGGATGGCATTGACCTCCGGCACTTGCGGGTACTCTACCTGCAGGTACCGGGTTTTGTCTCCCACCTCAAAAGAGAAGGGCAGGAGCTGGGCTTCCGGCATCTCGTCCGAGATGCGGAATATCTCTGTTTTTTTCTCCAGGAAGTCCAGTGAGAGATAGGCGTTTTTCTGGAAGAACCGCATTTTGCGCATATTCTTCACGCTGATGCGGCTGGCCGTCAGGTTGGCCACGGCGCCGTTATGAAACTCTATGCGGGCATTGGCAATGTCCGGAGTATCTGTAATGACGGCTACACCGCTGGCGCTCACGCGCTTGACGGTGCTGTTGATGAGTTTAAGGCAAATGTCTATATCGTGGATCATCAGATCCAGTACTACGGATACATCAATGCCCCTGGGGTTCCACTGGGCCAGGCGATGCCCTTCTATAAATAAGGGCTGGGGGTTCATGCCTTGCACCGCCAGCAGGGCGGGGTTAAAGCGCTCCACATGGCCTACCTGGGCCACGATGCCGGCTTCGCGCGCCAGCGATACCAGCTTGCGGGCTTCCTCTACCGTGTGGGTAATGGGTTTTTCTATGAAGATGTGCCGGGAGTTGCGTATGACTTTGGAGGCTATTTCAAAATGCGTGAGCGTGGGCGTTACCAGGTCAATGGCATCGGCTGCGGCTATGAGGGCATCCATATCCTCCCAAATACGCAATCCGTATTGCTCTGCTGCAGCCCGGGCTACTTCGGGCTGGGCGTCATAAAAGCCCAGCAGCTCAAAGTCTGGATGATCCTTAAGTATTCGCAGGTGAATTTTGCCTAGGTGCCCTGCGCCGATAACCCCGATTTTTAGCATAGCTGTACAGATTTATGGACGAAGCGCTATCGCCCCGCCCTGCGAAAATACATAACTTTTGCCAAGCCTGCGGGTAGAGGTGAGCGGCCCGGGGGGCTATTGTATCAATATCTCGCTCCGGCCCAGCTCATACACTTCTTTGGCGTTCTCTGACACACGGGTGTACCAGATGACCTTGTGCAAGCCTTTATCCATCTCCGCATCCGGCGGCAGGGTGAATGTGGCGCAGGCCTGGGTACGGGCACGTTTGTATTCTATACGTGCCGAGGCAGAGTAGGGCTGTTCTCCTCCCGGGGTGCTATAATAGCCGCTGCCCATACTGGGGTGATGCAGTATACGCCCGTCGGGCTTCAGGACCACCATATACAGGCTGCGGGTGCCCATGTCTGCAATATCATTTTTTTCCAGGGTTACGCAGCTTTTGAGTGCGCGTGTGCGGCGGCGGTTCAGTTTGGGCCCGGCGTCTTCTTTGCCGCGGGAATTGACGCCATACACCGTAATGGCGCTGGCCGCCAGCTTACTGCCTACCTGTATCTTCAGTTCATAGAGGAGGTTCTGGTCTTCCAGGTGGGTATTGGCCGTGGTGAGGCTGTCTTTCTCCAGCGTCAGCCGGTCAATCTTTTCACCCTGTTCTTTCAGCAGGGCTTCCAGCTCGGCTATCTTTTGGCGGTAACGGCGGTTGTAGAACTCCAGTTGTTCATATTTGCCCTTATACT
This sequence comes from Bacteroidota bacterium, assembly GCA_019638695.1. Classification (GTDB taxonomy): domain Bacteria; phylum Bacteroidota; class Bacteroidia; order J057; family JAJTIE01; genus JAHBTG01. The sequence continues at coordinate 13,631 of JAHBTG010000007.1, forward strand.
CGTCGCGTTCCCTGGCAGTTAGCTGGCCTTGTGCCATGGATTTTTGCAGGCGCACTTTCAGGTAGGTGATCTCATCATCCAGCTTTTTGATCATCTCCTGTTTGCGCTGATTATCCAGCTTGGCATCGGATAGTGCGCCATCCATCTCTGCCATTTTTTTGTCCAGTTCGTTTAACTCGGCCTGCAGGTCTGTGCGGTCGCCTTCCAGCTCGGTCTTGTCTGTGGAGAGTTGGGAATTCCGGTTCAGTACAACCAATAATACAATGGCCAGGATGGCTATTGCGCCTGCCAGTATATATACCGTGGTGGGCTTACGCTTAGGCTGTGGGGCCGGGGGCGGGCCCAGGGGCTGGGTAACTTCCATAACACAAATATAAACAGGCCGCCAGGCAGTTTCTCTCAGGTTTAACGCTGCTGGCCGCTATTCTATTGACATGTCCCCTCAAAAAAAAGCCCCACCTTGTGGGTGGGGCTTTTGCTTTCAGACAAACGGACTACCTGAGTCCCATCTGCTTATTGCTTGACAATGCGCTTGATGGCTACGCCTTCAGGCGTAATCATGCGCATCAGGTAAATGCCGGAAGCGTGATTGCTCAGGTCCAGTTTGTATTCAAACTCACCTATAGCGGTCATCTCGCGGCGCTCGATCAGGATACCCCGGGCATCCATCAGCTCCAGGCGCACCTGGGTCTGGCGGTCAAAACCGGTTACTACCTCAAACACACCGGAGGTGGGGTTGGGGAATACGTCCACCTGGCTGCTCAGGTCGGTTTTGCTACCGCGGCTATTGGGTATACAAGTGGCGCTTGGCAGTTGTGCCGCCCAAGTCAGGCGCAGGGTGTCGCAGCAACCTACATTCAGGATGTAGTTGGGGTTGGTGGTGGGGCTGGCTACTGCTGTGGGCGGAGCTGAGCAGGTGATCAGCGTTACCGAACGGTTGCCGGACAGGTTTACCGAGTTGTCACGGGTTCTCACTACAATCTGGTCTGAACCAGGTGTGGTGAGTGAGCCCAGAGAACCGCTTACCAGCTCCAGGCGGTTGCTGGGTGCAATGGCCCACCATTTGTGTGTAATGGGGGTTTGGGCTGCCGTAGAGGTATTGTTCACGGTCAGTCTCTCATATACACAGAGGCGGCTGTCCAGCGGCAGGTCTGAGGTGACGCTGATGCCGGTACTGTCCCAGGCCGTGATCGTGCGGCTGGCAGATACGGCATTGGTGCTGTTGGAACAAAGAGAATCTGCATCCCATGCCCGTACGGTGTAAGTAGCCGTACGTGTGTCCAGGTTGATGTTCTCCGTTTCATTGGGCCACAGCAGACCGAAAGTAGAGTTCCGGTTACGGCGCACATAGGTGGTATCGTCTCCGGGGTACTCTGTCGGATAGTTGGGGTGTGCTACGGGCGTTACGGTCCAGTCATAAATGACATCCCCAAAGGTTCCGGTGCTTGCATTGCTGGCGTTAATCAGGTTGGTACGATGCAAACATACGTTGGTGGAGATGCTGCTCAGGTCCAGGCTGATGTTCCAGATGCGGAAGTTGTAAGTCTGTACACTGGTACAGCCGGTAACATTATCCTTCAGCTCTGCAGTGTAGGCACCGGGTTCGCTGAAACGCTGGAAGTTGCTGGAAGAGAACAGGTTGGCAGCAATGATCTCATCTCCGCGGTACCAGCGTACCTGGTATTGCGGGTTGGTCACGGTATCTGCCAGCTGTACATACAGGCGGTTGTTGCCCGCGCCGCATACCTGGTACTTGCCACCCACAAGCGTCACATTATCCAGTGCGCCGTCGTTGATATTGGTAAAGTTGCCAATACCTTCTTTTACCTGCAAAGTTACTGTGGGGACGGGGTTGATGGTTACATCAATCTCATCGGAAGCTGTACCGCAGGCACTGCTGGTAACTTCCACACGGAAGCGCTGGTTGATAGCCGAAGTGCTTACCGGAGGTGCATAGTGGAGGCTTTGGCCATCTACTGTGATTTCCGAGGCAATACTGGAGGTGCTCACGGATACAAAATTGCCGGCACCTTCTTCTACAAACCAGTCTGCAGCCAGTGTTTCGCCATCGTTTTCTTCCAGGCCAGTATTGAGGGTGATGGTACCGCAGTCTTCGGCTTCGTTAGAAGCAAAGATGGCGCCATCTCCTCCGTTTACGACTACACGCTTATGGGCAAGGTTGTTACATACTACGTGGTCGTTGTAAGTAGATACCCGGGCAATGATGTTGTAGGTGCCGGTAGAAGCAAAGTTTACCTGCCCGCCAACTACGTTGCTGAGATTGACACCGTTGCTGGCGTTGAAGGTAACAGTTTGCGTGTTACCCGGGGCCAGGGGGCTTCCCGGTGTGATCTCGACACGACGCCAGGTGGCGTTTTGATTGCCTTCTACAAAATAGGTGACGGAGAAGCTGTCAACAGCTACTGTGCCGTTGTTCCGCACCTCAATAGTCACATCCTGGTTGCCTACACTACATACATTGCTGGCAGGTGCATTGATGCTTACAATACTCATATCACGAGTGGGTACTACCAGAGAACTGGCGTTCACCTCGCGGCCATTGATGTAGTAGAAGTCTGCACGCAGGTTGTCGTTGTTGAAAGGCAACTGCATGAACACCGTGGGGATAGTGTATACGCCGCCTTGGTCCAATACCGTGGGGGAGGTAGTGGGGTAAAAAACGCGGTTATTGAAACTGGCATTTACACCGCTCATTGGGGTTTGCACAATAGGTGAGCGGGCCTCGTCACTCACACGGATGGCGCGGTGCCACAGGCTGGGTTGCATCTGGTTGTTCTCACGAGTGCGCAATGTGTCGTCTGACCAGCTGTAGAACATGACATTGCCGTCCTCACTACGGGAGAGCTTGAGGCGGGTGTCTATGTTCAGCGCGGAACCCGGGATAGTGCCGGAGTATTTTACCAGCTCAGTGATGTGCTTGGGTTCCCAGGTGCGGCCGCCGTCGCAGGAGGTGATATCAAATGCACCTTTGTACAGGCCGGGTTGGAAAGTGTAGGTAATGGAGCCTGCTCCCACCTTGCCGCCATTGATATAGCTTTCATCTGCTGCATTCACCACTTCCATAAAAATGTGGGGATTGCCATTGGCATCCACACGCAGGTCATAGTTAAAGGCCAGGCCCACACCGGATGAGCTGAAGATAGTGTCCTGCCCGCTAGATCCTGTGCCGCGGTAGAACCTGTGAAGAGAATCTGTAATGGCCTCATAGTCATTGATGTATACTATATAAGGTCCTGTCCAGGTGGTTCCGCCATCTATAGTCTTGTATAGGATGGGGTTGATAGCAACGTCATTGGGATGGCCGGGGGTATTGGCTGCTCCTGCTATGCAGGTCCAGCCGGTCATGCCGTCAGGGGAGAAGTCCACAGTGGGACCGCTGGCCCACAAGGGGCGGCCATTGGTAGTGCTTTTGCGGTATGGCGGCTTGAAAGAGCGGTGAAGTTCCCATTCTACTTCCTCGCTGGTTTCATTGTATACTCCGCGGAAGAGCAGCGTGCTGTCCAGGGTGGCCTGGGAAGCGTATGCTACATCATAGAGCCAGAACTCACCGGGTTTGCCCATACACAGGCCGCCGGGGAGCAATACGGGGTTATCCTGGCTGTTGCCCAGGAAGCTGAACTTGGCAGAAGGGCTTACGAAGTCAGAACCGTGAGGGCCGCCGTTCAGGTCTGTAGTGACCTTGGTGGCGTTACCCCACATATAGTTACCCCAGTTGCTGCCGTCCGTACAGGGAGAAACCCATGCGAATTGCGCATCTGCAATGTTGGTGGAACCACCGGGACGGTACAGCGCCACCTGGGGATAACGGCCGCGGGCCGTGTTGGGATAGGGCACGGGGTTGAGGGGGCCCAGGTTCTGTGTCCAGCTGGTACCGCGGTTGGTAGATACGGCCAGGCGGGAGATACCGTTGGAGGTCGTCGGAGGCGCAGGGCCGGGAGCTACCTGGTCCAGGCTCTGGCGGTGGATGAAGCTTACCAGGTTCAGGCCGTTATCCGCGATCAGCTGGTTCTGTTGCTGGCGCAGGATAGTATAGGCATTGGTAGCCTCTGCTATCTTTTGCACGCTGATAGCAGACGTTTTGTCCAGCTCCGATACCGCATCCGGGGTGGCCTCGGAAGATGCCGGAAGTGTTACCCGGTCTTGCGGGCCCACAAAACCACCGCTTTCTATTAGCAACTGGTTCATGTACCACCTGTTCAGGGATACTTTCTGGGACATGGCCTCCCGCGAGATGGGACGGTAGTCCTGTGCTTGTGCACTGCCCCATAGAAGGGCCAGCAGCACAAAAATGTAGAACGGTTTACTCTTCATACGAAACGATTGGGATAAAAAATACAGTAAAGGGAGATAAGATTAAGTATATGGTTTAGGGATTATTCGGCTTTGAGCGGGCGCTAAAATTAACAAGCATTTTCCTTCTACAGTATACTTCCTGCTTTTGATGGATTGCAGGGTTTCTCTCCCAAATTAGGGAGAAGCCTGTATGAAAGGTCGTATAATCGCCTCAAGTGGTATTTTTTAGGGTTAAATGGTGCGTTCTTACTTGGGCAATTTTTGCAGTATAACATACTGTCCGCCGGTGTAGATGCCCGCCAAATATAAACCATTCGCCCAATCGGTATGAACGATCCGGGCAATTCCCTGTGCGTCGAAGCGCCCGGTCCAGATGGTTTGGCCTTGTGGGTTTAGGATAGCTGCCCGCAGGTCTGTAGCCATAGGGTAATTGCTGAGGCGGATCTCCCAGCTATCGGGTAAGGTGCAGAACTGCGCCTGTACTTCAGGTGTACTCGCCAGCCTGCCGGTAACCGGGCATTCTCCGCCCAGCCCGGCCAGGGCCAGATTGTCTGCACTGTATAGCGCAGCGCGGTGTGCTTCCATCAGTGCCCGGGCCCGGGTCGCCTGCCCCGTTGTGAAGCGGTTCATGCACGCATCGGGCAGATAATCCATGTAGTTGTGGTGCGGGTCTGGCAGGTCGGGGCTTTCATGGCAGGTGTTGGGCGGCGTGCCTGGACAGGTGTAGGTGGGGTTTGCCATGGGGGGGGTATCGCAGACAAAGTCTCCCGCATGGGCGCAGGTAGCTGTGGTGGTTCCTGCACAGCCTTCATCAAAAGGATGATACAATCCCAGCCAATGGCCCACTTCATGGGTGCCGGTGCGCCCCATGGCAAATTCCGAACTACTGCCTGATACTACGCCCACATAGTCCTTGCCCAGTACCACGCCGTCCAGTGTCGGATCCTCTCCTGGCATGGAGGCGTATCCCAGGATGTTGTTATCCGTAAAGGCATCTACCACCCAGATGTTCAGGTAGCGGTCCGGCGGCCACATGGACAACGCCTTGAGACTGGCTTCTGCCGCGTCGCTGTTCGCATTATGGATGGCCAGGCCGGAGGTTATGCGCACAATGCCGCTGTGGCAGTTGCCCTCGGGGTCCTGCTGTGCCAGGAAAAAGCCCACCTCCATGGTGGCGCCGTCTCCGTCTCCCGGGGTGCCGGTCAGTTTCCGGTAGTCCTCATTCAGTACCCGTATCTGGCTGAGGATCCGTTCCTCTGCCAGTGAAGGACTGCTTTGGTAGATAATATGAAAGACCACCGGCACCTGCCTCAGCTCATTCGCTGTTTTGGCTGCGGAGGGATGGGCCTGGGCTGTGACTACAGCCGCATTCAACTGCTGCCAGCGGCGGGCATAGGCCTCGTCTGTGGCCAGTTTTTGCAGGTGCCTGCGCAGGGTCTGATCGGGTAATTGCGCCCCCAGGCTGCTGCATAGCAGCAGCCAGCCGCCCAGTAACCCGCATCTGCCCAGCATTCCCATGCGTCAAAGAAACAAAATTTATAGCCCTTAGGGTAATGAGCTGGCCCAATGGTCACTATCCACACCCGCCCTGTACAGGGGATAATCATGGTGTAGATACTTAACATATTACAGGTAGAAAGCGGGCTTTAGATTTGCGAAGTGAGGCGCGCAAAGCTTCTTTACCAATTTCATGAAATATCTATTGGCGATCTGGTGGCTGGGAATAAGCTTGGCGAGTGCCCAGCAGTTACCTGCATTTTACCAGCACGAACGGCTGTTTGCCGATGGACAGCAGTTGTTTGACAAAGGCCAATACGTGGCGGCGCATCAGAAGTTCACCGAATTGCTGGAGTGTACAGGCACCGCCACGCAGATGGAGCAGCCCGTGCAGTCCGTATTGCTGGCGCAGGCTGCCTACAAGCTCGCCTTGTGCAGCTTCCATTTGCTCCGCAATGATACGGAAACGGCGTTTGATGCTTTTGTGCAGCAATATCCGGACCATCTGCTGGTGCCCGAGGCACATTTCTATGTAGCCAAGCTACGTTTCCTCAAACGATATTATGACCTGGTGCCTCAGCGGCTGGATGCCGGTATCATTGCCGGTCTGCAGCCGGAACTGCGGCCCGAAGCTGGATTTATGCTGGGATTCAGCTACCTGCAGTTACAGGACTATGCCCGGGCCGACAGCTTTCTGCTGCCGCTCACAGAAGTGGCCGGTCCGCTGCATGACCGGGCCAACTATTACCTGGGCATTGCGTATTACAAGCAGCAGGAATACGCACAGGCGTTCAAAAGCTTCCAGGCCGTGGAGCAGAGCGCCGAATTCAGAAGCAAAGTGCCCTTGTATATAGCCTCCTGCCTGGTGGCTTTGCGGCAATATCCCCTGGCAGAAGACTATGCCCGCCAGCTCAAGGCGCTGGAAACCCCCTTTGAGCAGCAAGACCTGCTCTATATGCAGTTAGGCACTGCATTCTTTGAGAACGGGCACTATGCCGAGGCCATTCCTTACCTTAGCTATTATAAGGAGCAGGTACAAGACCGCCCGGACCGCGCAGCCGTCTATCGCCTGGGGTTTGCCCATTACAAAGCTGGCCAGTATACCCAGGCCAGTACGTACCTGAAGGAAATAGCAGAGGCGGAAGATACCCTCACGCAGGCTGCCAGCCTTTACCTGGCTTTCTGCCAGCTAGAGCTGGATAAGCCCGAAGAAGCGCGGATGAGCCTGCAGCGTGCCTGGCGGCTGGCACAGGAGCCGCATTTTACGCAGGAAGCTCACTTCCAGTATGCCAAAGCATCGGTAGCTCTCAATTATTTTGACGATGCCCGCACCACCTTGCTGGCCTACCTGGAGAAATACCCCCGTAGCCCGCATGCAACGGAAGCCCAGGAGTTACTGGGTGAGGTCTTTTTCTATACCCAGAAATTTGAAGAGGCCATTGCTTTCTTTGAAAAAACGCCCTTGCAGAACCAGCGCGCCAAGGTAGCTTATCAAAAAGCCTGCTACTATTATGGTCTTGAACAGCTGAATGCCAAGGACAATAAGGCCGCCGAACAATTCCTGCAGAAAGCGCTGGCTACGGATGTGGAGCCACTCTTTACCCTCAATGCCCGTTTCTGGCTGGCCGAGACCTTCTTCTTTCAGAAGAAATATGAGCCGTCACTCGAAGTATACAAGGCTTTTCTCGCGGCCCCCAAAGCCCAGGAACATGTGTATTATCCGCAAAGCCTCCTGGGGCAGGGCTGGTGTTTGTTGCGCCTCACCCGTTATGCAGAAGCCGAAAAGGTGTTTGCCAGGCTCCAGAAACTGCCGGAACTGCAGCAGACGCAGCCGCTACTTTACACAGAGGCCTTATTGCGCCGCGGAGATTGCCTGTTTATCCAGAAAAAGTACAAGGACGCCAACTTCCTCTACGCACAGGCTGCAGAACTGAACACGGGGCGCACGGACTATGCTCTGTACCAGAGCGGTATATGCCAGAGCCGGCTGGGTGATCATAAGGCCGCCCGCGCCAGGCTGGAACAGGTGGTCAACCGCCATCCCAATTCCCCCATACGGCCCGAAGCCCTCCTGGCGTTGTCCAATGAATATTTGCGCTGGGAAAACAAATATGATAAGGCACAGGAATATGCCCGCCAGCTCCTGAACGAATACCCCGGAAGCGCCTTTGCGCCCCTGGCCCATATCAATATGGCATTATGCTTTGTGCAGCAGCAGAAGGAACCGGAGGCCATCAGCCATTACAAAACCGTAGTGCTGAGCTTTGGTAATGCGGAAGAACCCGTAAAAACAGCACTTGCCGAGCTCAAGACGCTGCTGGAAGCGCCCCAGATGGATAGCCTTATCACCGCCTACCGCGACAAATACCCCGGTAGCAAACCCTTCCTGGATGAAATCTCCTTTACCCAGGCGAGGGATATCCTGCTTATCCAGAGTGATTATGCCGGGGCCATCGCCCGTTTTAATGACTTCCTGACTGATTACCCCAATAGTGTAAATGCCCCGGAGGCCCTGCTGCTGCGCGGCCAGGCCTATGCCGCCAGCCAGGAACCCGACAAGGCGCTGGCAGATTTTGAGATCCTGTTTGCAAGAGATGATCTGCCCAAAGACCTGCTCCTGCGCGCCTGGAACCAGGCCGCCGAGATCTATTATGCCAAAGGGAAGTTTGGCCGCAGTGCCGAACTCTTTGATATGGCGCTGAAGGCGGGGGAGAACGATGTGGACAAGATACAGGCCCGCATGGGGCTGGCCCGTGCCAAGCTGGCCCTGCAGGATACCGCCACCGCACTCAAACTCTATACGGAGATCTATCACGATACACACGCACCGGCCTTTAGTAAGGCAAAAAGCGGGCTCGAAGCAGGCAAGATCCTGCTGCAACAGGGAAAACACGCACAAGCTGCGGAATACCTGGCGGTAGTAGGTGGGCTGCGCCCTGCCGGGCCAGGAGCCGAAGCCCTCTACCTGCTGGCGCAGTGGTTATATGGCCAGGGGCAGTATGCTCAGGCGCGCGATACGATCTTTACTCTCAAGGACCGTTATCCCAGCCAAAGCCACTGGCGCGCACAGGCCTTTATTTTGCTGGCAGATGCTTACTGGCAGTTGAATGAAAAACCCCAGGCGCTGGAAACCCTGCGCAGCGTAGCCACTCATGCCGAAGACCCGGCTACCCGCCAGAAAGCCCAGCAACAGCTGGACCAGCGGCAGAAAGCCTATGACATCCAGCAGGCCGAAGACCAGCGCAAAGCGCAGGAAGCCGCCGAAAAAGCCCGCAAGCAAGCCCTGGACCAGGAACGCAAAAATCCTGTGGAAGAGGTGCAACCCAATGACCCCCGACTGAAGAAAGATGAATAAGCTGTATCACCTCCTGCCGGGACTGCTCGCCTGCCTCCTCCCCCTGGCAGCTTCTGCCCAGAAGAATAACCCGCTCTCGGGCAGGGATACGCTGGTACTGGTGAGTGAGCGCATTGAAACGCTGCCTGCCAGCGCCAAGCCCGGTTTTACCCTGCCTAAGCCCGATGTAACCTTTGACCGGCGGGGGATCGCTTTCCGGCCGGACTCCATTGCCTATCAGCCCGAAGCCAAGCCCTTTGAGATCCTCCAGGCCCCGGTGCCCAAACCCTTGTGGGAGAAGCTGTATAATCATCATATCATGGGGGGGATCGGCGCCTTTATTACCCCCATGTTCCGCGGGTATTTCAGCAACGGCCGCAGTACCCAGAAGCATATCCTGGTGCTGGCAGAACACTTTAGCACGCCCAACGGGCATGAAGACTTTGCCAGTTTTGCCCGCAACCGGCTGAGCGTTGCCGGCAAGTATCTTTTGCCCAAAGTGGGGCTGGCCTCGCATATACATTTTGACCATAACCAGTACTTTAGCTACAACGATACCCTTGTGCGCCGCTGGCAGGGCGACCCGGCATTTATGGACCAGCTTCAGCTGGAGCGGGCTATCCGCCAGCGCTTTATGCGGCTGGAGTGGCAGGTAGGCGCCTATAGCCTGGCCGCGGCCGATAAGCCCTATTGGCGGGCCGACGGACGCTTGCGGGTATTGGGAGACCGCAGGGGCAACCAGGAACTGCAGGCTGCACTATTGGGAGAACTGGCTATTCCCCTGAGCCCCAGCCTGCGCTTCTCTACCGACCTGGAACTGGCCTATACGGGTTTTGACCGCCCTGCCGAAGCACTCCCCGGTGCGCCGGATACCCAGGTGCTCACGCAGGTTACCCCCATGCTAAGCTGGTCGCACAAGCCCTTTGAGGTAAAGGCCGGGGTGCGCTTTGCTTATGCCGGTATAGGGGATTCTGCCAGTGTGCAAGTATATCCTGTGCTCTCAGGCAGCTGGCAGCTTTTTCCTTTCCTGATCCCTTATGTGGATATCAGCGGCCGTATGCAGCAGTATGCGCGCTGGCAGGCGCTGGCAGATAATCCCTGGCTGGACTCCCGGCAGGTTGCCCTGCCCTGGAGCGAACGTTTGTTTGCCCAGGCCGGGGTGCGCAGCAACTGGAAACGGCTGCGTAGCGATGCTGCTTTCTTTATTCGCCAGGCGGCCGGTATGCCCGTGTTCTTTAGTCCGGACAGTGCGGGTACCTGGTATGGCCAGGAGGTGGCCCCCGGTCATTTCCTGCTCCTGCAGGAGCGGAACTTCACCGCAGTAGGCTTTCAATTACAAGCCCGCGCCGAATGGAATACCCGTGCTTACACCGGGCTGCTGGTGCGTTACCAGAGCTATTCGCTGGATAATATCCGCCATTATTTTCAGGTGCCTAACCTGACACTGACGCTGGATGCCGGCTATACGCTGGCCCGCAAACTGGCACTGCGCATGGCCTTTAATGTCTATGGAGAACGCCCCATGGGCATAGGCACAGATGGGCAGATTACCCGCAAGGGCGCCTTTGCCGATCTTAACTTCCAGGCCGAATACCTGTTTTCCCGCCGTTTCTCCGTATTTTGCCAGTTCAATAACTTGCTGAACCAAGAATACTATAGGTGGAACGGTTACCTGGAGCGTCCGCTGGACTTCAGGCTAGGCGGCACCCTGAGTTTCTAACCCATAAGCGCAGCCCACGTAATGACCGACGTACAACTTGCCTATACGCAGCTTGCCTTTCGAGAACTCCGCCAGTTTTCCATACCTGGTATCGGTACGTTTGTTAAGAAACTGGCCGGTGCACAGGTGGATATGACCCGGAATGTTATATACCCCCCGGCAGAGCGGTTTGAGTTTACGCCCGGCGGGGCCACCTATGCTGCACAGTTCGTCGGTTTGCTGGAGCGCAAGCAGCACATGGCTGCAGCTCAGGCTTCTGCCGTGGTAGAAGAACTGGGGCAGGCGTTGCTCAGGCAGGTAAAAGCCCGGAAATCAGTGGACATACCCGGCATTGGCAAACTGGTGCTGGCTGCAGATGATACCCTGGCCTTTACACTCACCAGTGAAGACCCTACCCTGCAAACCTATGGACTGACCCCTGTGGCCTATGGCGGGCGCACAGAGGAGGTGCTGGAAAAAGATTTGCCCAAAAGCAAGAAGAAAGGCCAGGACAAAGCGCTGCGTAAACCTGAAAATATGAAGGTGAAGGCGCAGCAGTTGAAGAAGGAGAAAAAACGAACCCGCCTGCTGGCTGTGGTGGCCTTGTTGTTGTTGGCCGGCCTGGCGGCCGGGATCATTTCCGTATGGCCGCAGATTGAGCGCGAGCTCTTCAAAAACCAGGTGAAGGCGGACGATATCCTGGCCGAGGACAGTAATGACCCCGGCAAACGGGCTGCGGATCCCCAAAAGCAGTCCGCATCCCAAACAGCTACTCCCCGGAAGCCAGCTGAGGATAGCACTGTTGCCGGGAAGACCACAACCGCAGAGAAACCCAACGTTACTCTCAGGCCCAAAAGTGAACCGGCTCAGACGCCCAAGTCCCAGCCTAAGCCGTCACCCAAACCAGCCGTCACCCCCCAGGCAGCGCCTGCGCCTGTTCCACAGGGTGAGGTTACCTATCGCCTGGTGCTGGCACAGACCTTTGACCAGGCCAGGGCAGAAGAAGAAAAAGGCTTCTGGGCAGAATATGGCGGCGTGGTGGTGCCCATAGGCGGCGGACGCTATACCATACAATTCTTTAGCAGCAAGAGCCGTGCGGCAGTGCTGAGTAAACAGCAGGCTATGATTACCAGCGGCGTCTTTTACCATGCCAGCCAGACCAAGGTGCTGCCCTAGCGCAAAATAGTTTGGGGCAAAGCCCGGGTTTTGTGGATAAGCATTGCAACTTCCACAGCGCTGCCTTATATTTGCCGTCCTTTGTAAAAATCGTTATCGCAAGAAAAGACTATGGCAAATATTGCTTCTGCCAAGAAACGCATCCGTCAGACTGCTAAACGTCGCCTGGCCAACCGCTACAAAATGGTAACGGCCCGCAACCTGATGAAGAAAGTGCGCCGCATTACCCAGAAAGAAGAGGGCCTGACCCTGTTGCCCCAGCTGAACAGCCAGCTGGACCGCCTGGCCAATCATAACATCATCCACAAGCGTACAGCGGCTAACTACAAGAGCAAGATCACTAAATACGTGAACGCGCTGGCCTAAGGCCTCCACTCCTGGCCGGGCCGTTTATGCACTGCTTGCAACGCTTGGCCCATGAGTTATCAGCATACGCCTATTACCCATTGGGCCGAGCAAGACCGGCCTCGCGAAAAGCTCCTGTCCCGGGGGGTCAATGCCCTCACGGATGCGGAGCTTTTGGCTATCCTGATTGGAAGCGGCACCCGTGAGCTCAGTGCCGTAGAGCTGTCGCGCAAGCTGTTGCAGGATTTTGACGGGCTGCGGCGGCTGGCACAGTCGGACGTCTCCCACCTGATGAAATACAAGGGCATCGGAGAGGCCAAGGCCATCAGCATTGTAGCTGCCTTTGAACTGGCCCGCCGGAAGCAACTGACAGAGAGCCGTAATATCAGTGTGGGCGATCCTGCCACGGTGGCTGCTTACCTGGCGCCCCGCATGGAAGACCTGCCGCATGAGATTTTTTATGTGCTCTACCTTAACCAGCGAAACCAGATCGTGGGTGAGCGGGAGATCAGCAGCGGCGGCACCAACGGCACCATCATAGATCCCAAGCTGGTGTTCAGGGAGGCTCTGAACCTGCTGGCTACCGGCCTCATCATTAGCCATAACCACCCCAGCGGTAACTTGCGGCCCAGTGAGGCAGACCTGCAACTTACGCGCAAGCTCCGGGAAGCGGCCCTGCTGTTCGATATCCGCCTGCTGGACCATATCATTATTGCCGCCGGCAACGGCTATGTTTCCTTTGCCGAACAAAATCTTCTTTAGTCTCCCTTTTGCTGCTCATATGGCCAAGAAAGAAGCCAAAAACCTTGCTCCTACCCTGGTGAACCGTAAGGCTTCGCACGAATACCATTTCGTGGAGAAGTTTGTGGCGGGCATCCAACTGGTGGGCACAGAAGTGAAAAGCGTGCGGGAAGGCAAAGTGCAGATGCAGGATGCCTATTGTGTGTTTGAGCAGGCAGAGCTGTTTGTCAAGAATATGCAGATTAGTCCTTATGGACAATCTGCCGATTTCTTTAACCATGAACCTATGCGCAAGCGCAAGCTGCTGCTTACAGCCCGGGAACTCAAGCGGCTGGAGAAAGGGATACAGGAAACAGGAGTTACTATTATCCCCGTGCGGTTGTTTTTTTCTGAAAGAGGGCTGGCCAAGCTGGAGATTGCCCTGGCCAGGGGCAAGAAACTCTTTGATAAACGGGAAACGATTAAAGAGAGAGAAGTTACCCGGGAAATGCAGCGTAACTTGAAGGATTAACAACTTTGCTTATGAGATATTTCGTTTATTTGTAGCCATAAGTAATTACTGCTAGCCGTGTCTAAACTGAATATCGAGTCGACTGATAAAACGCCTAAGATTGTTTTTGATCCTGAAGGCAATGAGTTCATTATTTCCGGGCGTTCTATTCCTGAGGATTCTGTAGACTTTTATGAGCGTGTATATCAGTGGCTGGATGCGGAAGGGGTGAGCCTTGCCGGTCCCCGCAAGTTTGTATTTATGCTGGAGTACTTCAATACCAGTTCCAGCAAGTGTATCCTGGAGGTGTTCCGTCGCATCCAGGAGATCTACTACAAGAACAATGAAGTGTCTATCGTGTGGATGTGCGAAGAAGAGGATGAGGATATGATAGATACCGGGCATGATTACCAGGCTATCCTGGAAGTGCCTTTTGACATACAGGTAGAGGAAATCCTTTTCGGCTAAGCTTGTTGTAACGCCGCCAGCAGGGTGCCTGCATCCTGCGCGCCCATCTCCCATTTCCCGTTGAAGGTATGCGCCCACAGGCTGTGTGTGCCGTTGGTCACCAGTACCAGGGGCGCTTGCAGCACTGCATTATAGGTAATGGCCTGGAACCAGGTGTGCATGTTCAGGGATATGCCCGGTTCCTTGCATTCGCATAACAGGGCAGGGAGCCCCCTGGCAGAAAAAACCACTACGTCAAAGCGCCTGGTTTGCCGGCCATAGTTCAGCGCTCGTTCTACTGCCATATGCGCCGGAGAAACCCCGGCAGATAACAACCAGGCAATGAGGCGCTGGCGTACCTCTTCCTCCGGGGTGGCGGCCACCCATTTACGCCGCACAGGGTCCCAGAGACAGGGGCCTGCTGCCATCTCGGTAGGAGGGAATGGCAGAGGCGGCAGGGTCACAGCGTGAGGATCGTCAGGTTATGATTAGTGTAGATGCACACGTCTGCCGCAATGGTCAGCGCTTCGCGCACCATCTCCTCTGCAGTGAGATGCGGGGCCTTTTTCTTGAGTGCCAGCGCCGCAGACTGGGCATACATGCCGCCGCTGCCTATGGCCAGGATCTGGTGTTCGGGTTCGAGCACGTCTCCCGTGCCGGAGATGACCAACCCTTCCTGCGCATTCATGACGATCAGCATGGCTTCCAGGCGGCGGAGGTAGCGGTCTGTGCGCCAGTCCCGCGCCAGTTCTATGGCCGCGCGTTTCAGCTGATTGCCATGCTTGGCCAGTTTTTCCTCAAACCGGTCCAGCAGCGCAAAGGCATCGGCGGTGCCGCCGGCAAATCCTGCCAGGATACTGTCATTGGCCATTTTGCGCACTTTACGCACATTGCTTTTCATCACGGTATGTCCCAGCGTGGCCTGGCCGTCGGCGCCCAGCGCCACCTGGCCGTTATGCAGGATGCCCACTACCGTAGTCGCCTTCAGGCGGGGGAAATCAGCGTTTTGAGATTGCATGCCCAAAGATAGGAGGATTCCCTGCAAGCCGATGGCACAGACCTTTAAGGTCGGCGGCCAGACCGTTCAGGTACAAAAAGCGCATATAAGGATTCTGCAGGACACTAAAAGCCGTACTTTCGCAGTTAAAGGGGTATTCTTTCGTGGGTGTCCCATCCGGTATGCGATTCATTACTGCACTATTTCTGGTCATCCTGTTGTCGGCCAACTGGCAAGGCTTTGCCCAGGTGCCCGGCGGAGGATTGCCGCAGGTATTTGTGGCGCGCTGGCAAGCCCCCCGCACAGTGCCGGTGTATATGCAGCCCGGCCTGGAGGTGCAGGCCCCGGCTTTTGAAGGGTGCCTGTATGATGCCCGGTTGTATAACCTGCCTTATGGTACCTATACAATGACCCTGCAGCCGGGCCAGACGGCGCAGGTAATGCCTTTGTCTACCCATTGGGTGGAGCAGGAGAATATGGACTACTTTGACCTGCTGGCCGGCTTGCCGGACGGCGGAGCCTATCTGTTTGACGAGAGCGACTGGTACCCGGCCAACCCGGTAACGGCTCACCTGATGTACGTGAGCGGAACACCCGTGTTACAACTCCAGTTGTTTCCCTTGCAGATACACCGCTCCGGTACGCGTATACGCACCACAGACAGCCTTAAGTATGCCGTTGCGTTGTCGTCAGATGTTACAACCCGTGCGGGGCGGTCACCGGCCAAAACGGCTGCTACCGAGAGCCAGCTGGCTAACGGCACCTGGTATCGGCTGGCTGTGGCCACAGATGGCATTTATAGCCTGGACCGCACACAGCTGGCCCAGATGGGGCTGGATGTGCAGGGCCTGGATCCCCGCAACGTGCGGATACATGGGCGCCCCGGGGGCATGCTCCCTCAGGCTAACAGCGCAGACCGCGACGATGACCTGCCGGAACTGGCGATCCTGGTGACCGGCGAAGCCGATGGCACGCTGGATGCTGCAGACCGCGTCCTGTTTTACGGACAGGGCCCTCATCGTATCTTCTATGATGGTACTAATAACCGCCTGCGGCAGGAAAATCACCTCTATGCCGATAGTACGTACTATTACCTCACCGTGGGGAGCGTCCCGGGTAAACGCATGGCTGCCAGTCCGGCCGGACAAAGTCCGGATACCTTGATCTCCTATACCCGCCGCTTGTCGGTTTACCACAGAGATTTGGCCAAAGTATATCCTGCCGGCCAGCTGTGGGTGGGCGAAAACTTCAAGGGCAACACCCTGAGCCGCAGCTTGCAGCTGAGCGCGCCTGCGGCCCGCAGTAACGGTTCACACCGCCTGTATGTGCGGGGGCTGGGTCGTGCGCCGGTTTCTACCTCCCTGTCCGTGCGGGAAGGCAGCACACTACTGGGGAACCTGAACTTTTTCTCTGTTCAGTATGATTGCTCCTGGTGCCAGCGCGCCCGTATCACCGAGAGTCTGTTTAACCTGACCGATGCGCAACTGGCTGACGGCATGGCTAACCTGACGCTTACCTACAATATCAATGGAGTAGGGGAAGGCTGGCTGGACTATGCCGTGCTGGACTATGAGCAGGCCCCCCGGCTTTCGGGCGTATTTCAACCCATGTATATCCCTTTGCCTGACGATGAGCGGGTGATAGGTCTCAGCCTGGCGCAGGCGACCGCGGTCCATCAGGTATGGGATGTCACAGACCCGCTGAATGTGCGGCAGGTGACCACAACCCTGGAGGATGGCAGTCTGAACCTGCAGCTCCCGGTAAGCGGCACTACCCAGTTGGTAGCCTGCACCCCGGCCGCTTACCAGTCCCCCGCGTTTGTCGGCAGGGTGGCCAACCAGAACCTGCACGGCCTGGCGCAGGCCGATTACCTGGTGATTGCACACCCGCCCTTGGTGGCAGAAGCCCGGCGCCTGGCCCAGTGGCACCAGCAGCGCAGCGGTTATAGTTACCAGGTGGTTACTCCCCAGCAGATCTACCACGAATTCAGCGCCGGCAGCCCGGATGTCACCGCCCTGCGGGATTTCGTGCGCATGTTCTGGCTAAGGGCCGCCAGCGAGGCCGAGCGCCCCAAGTTCCTCCTGCTGATGGGCACAGCCAGTTATGATTTCAAGAACCAGGGAGCAGGCGGTAACCTGGTGCCCGCCTATGCTGCCAGGCAGTCCCTCTTCCCGCCAGAAGCTTATGTGAGCGATGATTATTTCACCTTCATGGATGCGACCGAAGGCTTCTGGGGGGAGAATGATATCCCCACCTGGAATGATAACCAGATCCAGCGGGATGGCATAGACCTGGCCGTAGGGCGCCTGCCTGTGCGCACGGTGGACGAAGCCCGGCAGGTGGTGGACAAGATCATGCGCTATGACAGTCCCTCTGCTGCCGGCGAATGGAAGACCCAGACGCTGTTTATTGGAGACTTTGTCAAGAACGAATGCAACCACATGAGCGAGGCAGACCTGCTGGTGCGCAACGGGGTAGAACCCCATGCACCCTGCCTGCTGAACGACAAGGTGTATCTCGATGCATTTCCTGCAGTGTCCTCTGCCAACGGTATTCGCTATCCGGCTGCCCGGCAGCGCATCCTCGAGCAGGTCAATAAAGGTGCGCTTATCGTCAACTACACCGGGCACGGCGGGGTCAGCGGCTTCTCCAACAGCGAGATATTCGAACTGCCGGATATCCAGGGTATGACCAATGGAGACCGCATGGCGCTCTGGATCACCGCCACCTGCGATTTTGGCCGTTATGATAACCCTGCGGAAGTCTGCGGCGCCCGGGAGCTGTTGGTAGCTCCGCAAGGGGGAGCCATTGGCCTGTTTACTTCCGTGCGCTCCGTTTTCAGCAATGGCAATTATGCCTTTAACCTGAATGCGCATCGGCACCTCTTTACCTTCCTGGCAGATAAAGGGCGGCACATTACAATGGGTGAAGCGATGATGCGTGCCAAAAATGATACCTGGCAGGCACATCCTATCAATACCCGCGCCTTTGCCTACCTGGGAGACCCTGCCCTCTCGCTTTCATTGCCCACTTGGAACGCAGTCCTTACCGAGGTCAATACCCAGGCCCCCAATGCAGCTTCCTTGCAGGCGCTGGGCATGGCTACGCTCAAAGGAGAGATCCAGGATGCCGGTGGTAACCGCCTGGAGGACTTTGACGGAACTGTGACCGTAATGGTCTATGACAAGGCCCGTAATACCAGTACCGCTGCTTGTTCCTTCAGCTTTAATTGGGAGAAAACCCTGCTCTTTAATGGCAAGTCCAGCGTGCAGGCCGGCCGCTTTGAGACCCAGTTCGTGGTGCCGCTGGATATCGACTTCACTGCGGGCCAGGGCCGCATTTCCCTGTATGCACAGGCTGCTACCGGGGAAGCCGCCGGATGTACCCGCGAAGTGACCATCTGCTGCACAGACCCTAACCCCGTGCACAGCGAACAGGCCCCCACAGTGCGCATTTATATGAATGACCCCCAGTGGCGGGATGGCAGCCTGGTGACCCCTCACCCGGTGCTGTGGGCAGAAGTCTCCAGCGAGCTGGGTATCAATACCTCCGGCCTGGGTATCGGGCGGGAGCTGATGGCAGTGCTGGATGACAACACCGGGAACCCCATCGTACTCAATAGCTTTTATCAAAGTACGGTAGATGATTTTCGCCAGGGCAACATCCGCTATCCCATGTTTGACCTGCCCGAAGGCCCGCATACCCTGAGCGTGAAGGTATGGGATGTGGCCAACCGCAGCGCTACCGCACAAACGCATTTCATCGTAGCCAGCAGTACACGCCTGGCCATAGCGCAATTAATGAACTATCCTAACCCCTTTGTGGGCAGCACCCGCATCCAGTTCAGCCATAATCAGCCGGGGGTACCCCTGCGGGTGGAGGTCTTTATCCGCGACATGACGGGTAAGCTGGTAGAGCGCCAGCAGGCCGATATTCTCTCCAATGCCTTTGTGGTAGAACCCTTTGAGTGGAAGGGCAATACGGCAGACGGGGCTCCTGCCCGCGCAGGCATGTATGTCTTTGAACTGGTAGTGACTAACCCGCAAAGTGGGGAGACCCTGCGCCGCCATAGCAGAATGGTGCTTTTACGTGGTGCCACTCCTTAAGTTTCTTGTATATTTGCCCCAATTAAACGCATAGCATATCGCACTAGCTATACCTGATTTATTCAATAGGTATGATTTCATCTCCCATCCGCGTCCGGTTCGTGGCTATACTGCTGCTGTTTGCCGGGCTGCTCTTCTCTTCACAGCCGGTGCACGCTCAGTCAGGGGTTTCCGGGCAGGAAAGCCAGCGAGCCATTACCACTGCCGTTCCTTTTCTGCTGATCTGCCCTGATAGCCGCAGTGGCGGCATGGCTGAGGCCGGTGTGGCGGTTGCAGAAGGCGCGAATGCGCTGTACTGGAACCCTTCCCGCCTCACTTTCAGCGAAAAGCGCTATGGCGCCGCCATTAACTACACGCCCTGGCTCAAGTATATTATCCCCGATATTAACCATGCTTACCTGCCCGCCTACTATAACTTTGGCGAAAAGGGCGGCGTGGTAGGCGGTTCGCTCACCTTCTTCTCCCTGGGCAATATCCAGTTCACCGATGAGAACGGGATAGAAACCGGCAACTACAATGCCAGTGAGATGGCGCTTTCCGGCAGCTATTCCATCCGCATCACAGAAACTTTCTCCACCGGTATCAGCCTGCGCTATATCAATAGTAACCTGGCCGGTAACACCAACCTGGGCGGCGGTATCTCCACCCAGCCCGCCAACTCCTTTGCGGGCGATATTCATGGCGCCTGGCAGAAGGATTTTGACTTTCAGGCCAACAAGAGTGCCCCGGAGATCCCCATGCGTTTTGCCTGGGGTTTCAATGTCTCCAACATAGGCGCCAAGATGCGTTATACCGATGTGGGCCGCCGGGATTTCCTGCCTATGAACCTCAAACTCGGGTATGCACTTACTGCAGAGCTGGACAGCTATAACAAACTGACATTTACCAATGACTTTAACAAGCTGCTGGTGCCCAGCTATATCCCCGGCCCCACAGACCCGGAGAAGAACATTATTTCCGGTGCGGTCTCCAGCTTTGGAGATGCCCGTGGCGGCTTTGGCGAAGAGCTCAGCGAGATCAATGTATCCCTGGCGCTGGAGTATGTATACAATGACCTGTTGGCTGTGCGCGGGGGCTACTTCTATGAAGACCCGGGCAAGGGTAACCGCAAGTTCATCACATTGGGCGCCGGTCTCAAGTTCAAGGTGGCCACACTGGATTTTGCCTACCTGGCTCCCCTGCAGCAGAACCACCCTTTGCAGAATACCCTGCGCTTCTCGCTCAGCTTCGATTTTGAGTAACCAGGGCAAATGCCCATTGGTAAGGAAGACGCGCCTCTAGGCGTCTTCCCGGTACCAGGTGCTATAGATGCGGTAGTTCTCGGCGTATTTGCGTATGCTGGCTACCTGGGCATCCGTCAGGCGTTTGATGGGTTTGGCAGGTCTGCCCGCATAGAGCCACCCGCTTTCCAGCCGCATGTTTTCCAATACCAGGGAACCTGCCCCCACAATCACATCGGGCTCTACCACCGCATGGTCCATGACCGTGCTGCCCATGCCTATCAGGCAGTCATCGTGCAGGGTGCAGCCGTGTATCATGGCCATATGGCCTATGGTTACCCGGTTGCCGATGCGGGTGGCCGCTTTTTGCCAGGTGCAGTGCACAATGGAACCATCCTGGATATTGGTCTCTTCTCCTATGGTAATGGTGTGTACATCGCCGCGCAATACAACATTGTACCAAATACTGCTGCCTGCACCTATGGTCACCTGGCCAATGATCACGGCATTCTCTGCCAGGAATACATCCGGTGCTATTTGGGGGCTAATGCCCTGTAAGGTTTTGATTAGAGCCATAATGAGCCTTTTTTACAGAAAAAATATGTGTGGAAAAGATAGCAAATACAGTAAAATGCCGTAAGTTTGCAGCCCTATTTAATAAGAAAACTAGAGATATGCCAGTAAAACTCCGCCTTCAGCGTATGGGACGCAAGCACCATGCGTTCTTTCGCATCGTAGCTGCAGATGCGCGTTCTCCCCGCGATGGCCGATTCATTGAGAAGATCGGTTCCTATGACCCTCATAAGGAGTTTGAAAAATATGAGCTGAGCCATGAAGCCGCTCTCCGCTGGCTGCAGCACGGTGCACAGCCTACAGAGACGGTGCGCACTATCCTGAGTGATCTGGGTGTGATGCTGAAATATCACCTGATGCGCCAGGGAAAGAGCGCTGAGGAAGTAGATCAGGCTTACCAGAGCTGGCTGAATGACAAGACCCGCAAGGCCGAGAGCCAGCAGCATGTGGCCACCAAGTCCAAAGCCGAGAAAGCTGCGGCTGCCCTGGCCCAGGAGCAGAAAGTGCGTGAGGACCGTGCGAAGAAAATCTCTGCCCGCCTGGCAGATGCCGCACAAGCCGCTGCAGATGCTGCCAAAGCTGTGGAAGCAGAAGCCAGCGGAGAAGAAGCCGCCGCCCCGGTGGCTGAGGAAGAAGCTGCTGCAGAAGCGTAGCATACTCCTGGCGTATGAAATCACAAGACGTTTCCCACGAGGGGTATTTCCTGCTGGGCCGCGTCACCAAGCCACAGGGCGTGCAGGGAGAACTGCGCGCCCTGTTTGCTGTGGATAGCCTGGAACCCTATGCCGGCCTCAAAGCCCTCTGGGTGCAGGAAGCTGGTGAGGTACTGACCCGCTATCGCATCAAAGCTTTGCGCCCTGTGCAGAAAACAGAGGTCATCCTCAAGCTGGAGGGGATTTCCGACCGTAACCGGGCTGAGCTCTTGCGTAATGCCACGCTCTGGCTGCCCGATCACCAGCTCCCCTCTTTGAAGGAAGGACAGTTTTACTACCATGAGATCATCGGCTTGCCCTTGTGGGATGAGCGCCTGGGCGAAGTGGGTACGATCGCCCGGGTATTGGAGATGCCGGCACAGGATGTGCTGGAGGTTGCCTGCCCCGGAGGACTGGTACTAGTACCCCTGGTGGATGCTTTTATCCTGGGCCTGGACCGTACGGCGCCGTGCCTGCGCATGCGGTTGCCGGAAGGATTGCTGGATGTGTACCTGCACCCGGGTGAGGATGCGGATGAACTCTAGTCTATAATCGTAGCTCTGCCAGCCCGTTCTGCCGGATATAGCGGTTGAGGTGTTGCTGCAGTGCCTGGTGTTCCGGCTGTTGCAAGTCAGGGTCTTGTATAGCAAGCTGCCTCGCCGCCTCCCGTGCCTCGCCAAGGATGTCTGCATCCATGACCACATCTGCAATGCGAAACTCCGGCAGGCCGCTCTGACGGGTGCCCAGGAAATCTCCTGGTCCCCGCAGCTCCAGGTCCAGCTCTGCAATGCGGAAGCCGTCCTGGTGTTCACACATGGCTTTTAGCCGCTGCTGGGCATCTCGTGTAGCCGGCCATTTGCCGGACATCAGGATACAGTAGCTTTGCTCTGCACCTCTGCCTACCCGTCCCCGCAACTGGTGCAACTGGCTCAGGCCAAAGCGTTCCGCGTTTTCGATGATCATCACCGAAGCGTTGGGCACATCTACGCCCACTTCTATCACGGTGGTGCTTACCAGTATATGGCTGCGCCTTTCCTTGAAATCCCGCATTTGCCCTTCCTTGTCTTCAGGGGACATCCGTCCGTGCACAATGCCCACGCGGTAGTCGGTAAAATACTGTGAAAGAGCCTCCCAGCCGTGTGTGACCGCCAGCAGATCGGTCTTGGCGCTTTGTTCCACCAAAGGATACACTACGTAGGCCTGCCTGCCCTTTTCCAGTTCCTCGCGCAGGAACCCATAGACCCGCAGTCGGTGCGGGTCTCCCCGCATGGTGGTTGTAATGGGTTTCCGCCCCGGGGGGAGTTCGTCTATAACGCTGATGTCTACATCGCCATACACCGTCATGGCCAGGGTGCGAGGGATGGGTGTGGCCGTCATCGCGAGGTTGTGAGGTGCCAGCGCCTGATTCTTTTGCCACAGGCGCGTCCGTTGCGCTACTCCAAACTTATGCTGCTCATCTATGATGGTGAGCCCCAGCCGGGCAAATTGCACGCTGTCCTCTATCAATGCATGGGTGCCGATGAGGATATGGCAGCTACCATCCAGGAGTTCTGCCAGTAAAGGCTTGCGGGCCCTGGCTTTGACACTGCCGGTGAGCAGCTGGCAGCGCACGCCCAAGGGTGCCAGCAGGTGGCTGAAGCTGCGGAAGTGTTGCTCTGCCAGGATTTCGGTAGGTGCCATGAGTGCTACCTGGTAGCCATTGTCCAGCGCAATCAGGGCACACATGAGCGCTACCAGTGTCTTGCCGCTGCCTACATCTCCCTGCACCAGCCGGTTCATCTGTATGGGCAGGGCCAGGTCTGCCCGCACTTCTTTGATCACCCGTTTCTGCGCCTGGGTCAGCTGGAAAGGTAGGTGGTTCTCATAAAAGGTATTGAACAACTGCCCGATATGGGGGAAGGCCGGGGCCGGGCGTTGCAGGCGGCGCAACTGCCTGCGCGAAAACATGACCAGGTCCAGCAGGAAAAATTCTTCGAACTTCAGGCGCCTGCGTGCGGCGCGCAGCAGCGCCCTGTCTTGCGGAAAGTGCACCTGTTGCAGGGCTTGCTCTCTTGGCAGCAGCTGGTATTGGGCGGTTAATGGAGCCGGGATGAATTCCGGGGGTAATCCCGGGGCGGCTTCCAGCACGGCGTGCACCAGGCGGCGTAGTTGCCGGCTATCCAGCCCGGCCTGCTTCAGCGCATCAGAGCCCGGGTAAAAAGGTACGATCTTCAGGTGGTTGAGCACCGCATGTTCTTCATCCCGCAAAGGGTCTATCTCGGGGTGTACCAGTTGCGCCTGGTTCTGGAAGAAGCTTACCCGACCGAACAGCACTACCTCATCTCCCGGTTTGAACCGGCGCTGGATCCATTGGGTGCCCTGGAACCAGGTGAGCAATGCTGTGCCGGTGCCGTCGTCCAGGGTGCTGGTCAGGCGTTTCTTGCCGGGTCCGGTGCCTTGTGTTTCAAAGGCGCCCAGCCTGCCTGTGAGGGTGACGGCTTCTCCTTCTTCCTGCAGGGTGGCCACTGTGTGCAGCCTGCTGCGGTCCATATACTTGCGCGGGAAGCACAGCAGCAGATCTTCCCAGGTGTATATGTTCAGCGACTCCTGCAGGGCCACTGCCCGGTGCGGGCCTACCCCTTTGAGGTAGGTGATCTCTTGCTGCCAGTAGGGACGGGTGCTCACTCAGGGTACTACGGTCACTTCGTCGGTTACCACACTGTTGCTGCGGTTGCCATCCCTGTCATAGATCCAGATGGTGAAGGTGAGCTTCTCCTCTGTATTCAGGGGGTCTAGGCGCGCCATCAGCGCCGGGAATTCTACGGTGATCTCTCCCTGTATGCTGGGGTTCTTGCCGCTGGGGGTCAGGTTGGGCAGGTTGTAGGTCCAGCGGCCGTCATATTCCGGCAGCGCCGCCACGCCTGGCCGGTTGTCGAACATGATGAGGTCGGCAGAGTCCCGCAGGGTGCTGAACTCATCCTCGTACCCCAGGTTGCCGTCACCGTCCTTATAGCGCAGCTTCACATAAAAGGTGGTGGCGTACTCTTTGATGACCTTGGGTTCTATCGAGACGAACTCGATCTCCGGCGTGGTGGAGAAGCGCGGCTCATTGCCCACACAGCCTGCCAGCAGCACCAGTGTGGTTAGCAGACTGTAGCTTGTCCGGAACGCCATTCGATTGCCCATAGAACAAATATACGGAATAACGCGGCGGCTGGGTGTTTGGGTGCAAAGGGCTGTAACTTTCTCAGTGCAGGTATGCGGCCAGTTCTTCGGCTTCCGCTTCCCAGCCTTCGGCAATCAGCAGCGGGCTCAGGGTTTTGTATAAACGCCTGGCGGATTCTGTATCTTTTACTTGTGTATGGTATACCAGGCCCCAATGCAGCAATTCATAAACTTTGCGTGCTTCCATTTCGGAGGCTTTGTTTGCCAGGTTCTGGAATGCCTGCAAGTGCTGATTGTGCTCTTCGGCCATTTCCATGTGCTTATAGAGAAGAGCCAGTTGCAGGTGTGTGCTGCCCAGGACAGGTGTGTGCACTTTTGATTTAACAAGTTGCAGGATACGCAGGGCTTTATCTTCTTCTCCTAAAGCTAGCGCCTGCCGGGCTGCCTGGTAGGCTATCCTGTAGATATTATTGGCCAACTCTATTGCACTGATATCCTGTGTGCCGGTCTCTATGGTTACAAGCGGCATGTCTTCCAATAGCTGAAGACAGGTATGTACCCTGGTCCCGGGGTCTTCGGTCTTCCCCGTTAGCCGAAAGACAAAACCTTCCTCCGACAGATAGGGCGCCAGGTGTTTATAGAAGCGTTCTGTGACCGTAGTAGCGATAGC
This sequence comes from Bacteroidota bacterium, assembly GCA_019638695.1. Classification (GTDB taxonomy): domain Bacteria; phylum Bacteroidota; class Bacteroidia; order J057; family JAJTIE01; genus JAHBTG01. Next base: position 39,076 of record JAHBTG010000007.1, read on the forward strand.
TACCGGGTGAGGCCACCCTTGGGCGTCGTTTTCCTGTAAGAGTCCTATTAAAGCTTGAGAGGCAAGCATCCAGTAACCACCGTAACCGCCGTCAAAATCAGCTTTCTGTTCCACCGTGATCCCCAGATTGGGCAATTGAAGAGTATGGGTTTCATTGCCTTTTGTAAAGGAACCCAGCTTGCTGCCGGCAATATCCAGGTTATTATTGAGGAGGGCAGGCCCTTGCCCGCTGCCTTTGTGTACATAGCGTACATATGTGTCCAGATTTAGAAGCGAGGCATTCAGTATCCTCACATCTTTTCTAAAACCCTCTGCCTCCTGCACATACAGCAGCGGATAGGTATCGAAATCCCCATTGGTAAATAAATAGCTGCTAGGGGGTAAATGCCGGAGCATGGCACGGGCATACTGCAGGTAAAATTCCGGATAACGCGCTTGTTGCAGGAACTGAAGTGCTTGTTCCCGGTGGCTCAGGTACATCTCCGCATTCAGATAGGCAGACACATATTCGTTAGCCAGCCGGGCTGTAATACTGGTGCTCAGGCCCCGGGTGCGGTACCCGGCGTTGCGGCTGTGTATCCTCTTATAGTAATGCAATCCCTGATGCGTATGCTTGTAGAAAGCCGCTATGGCCTGTGACGTATAACTGCCGTCATCCGTCTCCATTTGAAAGGAAAGGTCTCCCAAACGAATATTGGACTCGCCATACTGATCTCCTAATGCATACACTGTGGCATGGGAATGGGCCCGGGCAAGTTGCTCCAGCTCTGCATCCGTAGCGGTATCAGATGAATCTACATGATTCAGGATATCCATATAATATTCAGGATACCCCCAAAATGTGGCTAGGTAGAACGCATGCCGGTGTTTGGCTACCCATCTGGATATTTCTGCGGGCTCGGGCGGTTTATTCTGCCGGGGGAAAGGTAAATGCTCCATGGTCCTGGTTTCCCGGTTCCACAGCAACAAAGAAGTCTCCTCAGTTTTCTGGGTCTCATGATACCTGATGTGCCACCCTTGCGGACTGCGGCTCAATGTCGCATTCCCTGGCAGCTCATAATACAAAGCTTCCTTACAAACTGCTCTTAGATCGGGATAATCCGCGATAGCCTTGATCTCCTGTGCGGACAGGTGACCGGCTATTATTGCAGGCAATAGGATAACCAGCCATAGCCGCCGGGCTGTAATAATCATTTGTAAGGAGTTAAAACCGTAAGATAGCAGCTAATAAATAAAAAAGCCTTTGCACATCGCAAAGGCTTGGAGGTTTGGTCGGAGAGGCGGGACTTGAACCCACGACCACTCGCCCCCCAGACGAGTACTCTACCAACTGAGCTACTCCCCGATTCAGGACGGCAAATTTACAAGGATTCCCGTATGCTGCGCAAAAAATCCCGCAATTCTTCCAAAGTTTCCAGCATCTCCCGGTGCTGTGTGAGCGCTCCCCCCTGTTGCCGCAAAGCCTCCCGCGCCCCTTTGAGGGTGAATTTCCTGACCTTGAGCAGGAAATGGATGTTCTTAAGCCGTTCCAGGTCTTCCCGCGTATAGAGCCTGCGTCCGCTGGAGGTTTTGCGGGAGCTGATAGTGCCAAACTCCTTCTCCCAAAAGCGCAGCACACTGGCATTGACCCCGAGTGTGGCGGCAGCTTCGGCTATAGTGTAATATCTCTTTTCGATGTCTTCCATGTGGTTCCCCGGGGCTTACTCCATGCTTTGATTGGTCTGGCGGGCCTTTTCCTGCAGGCGTATCCCTTCGAGTGGTGCCATGCGCACCACCATATAAGGAATGGGATCTACGGAACGCCCTTGTTTCAGCACCTCATAATGCAAGTGGGGTCCCCTGACCAGTCCCGTATTACCGCTCAGCCCTATGGTCTGGCCTTTGCGCACATAACTCCCGGCATATACGCTGGCAGATTCCAGGTGGCGGTAGCCTGTGACATAGCCCTGGCCATGGTCTATCAATATCACGGTGCCTCCCCCGGCTTTGTGCCCGGCAAAGACAATCGTTCCATTGCCGGTGGCAAATACCGGGGTGCCTATGGCGGCATTGAGGTCTACACCGTCATGCAGCTTGTTGCCTGCCGTGTAGCTGGTCTTTTTGCTGCCATAACCGCAGATAAGGTCTATGCTCTTGAGCGGTAATCCTGTGGGTACATGATGGACGGCCCCCCGGTCCTTACGCACCATTTCTACCAGGACCTGCTGCTGCACCAGGCTGCGGTTGGCCTGCTGCTGCAGACTGCTTACCAGATCCTGGAGGGCATCCAGACGCAGCTGGTCCGTGCGTAGCACACGTGTGGCGGCAATCACATCGGGCTTATCCTCGGGTTCTTCTGCATTGTTGGTAATGAGTTGCTGCAGCTGAGATTTTTGCTTGCGCAACGCTTGCAACTGTTTGCTGTACGTATTCAGGTCATTGCGCAGCTGGCGGTTGGTTTGGCGCAGCAGCTGGTTCTTCTGCTGAAGCCTGGCGGCTTCCGTGCTGGGAAACCACCAGAAGCTGAGGGATACCCAGCCCGTGGCCAGCGCGGTGGCCAGCAGCACAAAGAGGGCGTTTATGCGCATCCAGGCCCAGAACCCCCTGCGTTGTTTCACGTAGGTGCAGCTTTCGCTGTCATATACATACAGGTCCTGTCCCATGGTGTGGATGCAAAGATACGCCCGGCAGGGGGCTTAAAGCAAGGCAGGATTGCTGCGCGGGGTGCCCAGGCGTTCCTTCAGCGGGGTTTCCCACCGGGTATCCGGGCCGGGCATCCGGTGAATATGGATGGCTGCTTTGATAAAAGAAAGCCCGAATACCAGCAGGATTGCCAGCCCCAGCCAGTGCAGGCGGTGCTTGAGCATGACCGTGAACAGGATAGACAGTAGCAGCATGAGCGCTGCGCCCAGGAATACTACCAGCATATCGCCCTGTGCCGCTTCAAAAAAAGTGTAGTTGCGCATGTATACGGCATAGACCAGGAGCATGTACAGACCCAGGCTGAGCAGGTAAAAGACCCAGCCCGTGCCAAACAGGAGCCGCTGCAGGAGGTGTTGCATGATGCAAATTTCAACAGAAAGTGCTTGCTCCTGACAGGTGCGGGTATTTTAGTATCCAGAGGTTTCCTGAAAAAAATATAGATTCTTTATATGCCTGAAAATCTGCTGGTTATCCTGGCAAATATGGGAAAAGTGATTAAGTGTGGTTGCCAATCGCTGAGATACGGGGTATTTTTGCAGGAAGCAATTACTACAATCAGATTGGCCTAACCTGCTTTCGCGATTTCCCCTATTATCTCTTCTCATGCGCAATCTTTACTTACAGTTGCTGGTAATGACCAGTCTGTTGCTGGCTGGCTGTGCAACCCCGGAAGGCAAACAGCTCTCCGGGAGTGCCGGTACATTGGATAGCCCGTCTGAAGCCTCAGACGTATTGAAGAAAATGGCATTGTACAAACACCTCTCCCTGGATGCCGACCATGTGCATGCCCGGCGGGCGGGTGGCCGGTTCCTGCGCCTGGAACACCCGGATGCCGATGGCTGGGTGGATATGCTTACCCTGCAAAAAAAGGATGGCACTCCCGTGGTCGTATACCTGCAGAGTATTTGCGAACCGGACTGCGAGCAGCAGTTGCGTGCTTATGGTTATGTGAAAGGCCGTTTTGTGGATGAAACGGAAAGCTTGGTGCCGGCAGACCTGAAAGCCAGCCTGCTTACCGGTAAATCCAGGATGCAGGAAGACCGTGTGGGACTGGGGTATGTACTGGATGTGCAGACGGGCAATGTGGAGCTGTATATCTATAAAGTGAATGATGCCAAGGTATATGAACAGATGCAGGTGCGGGGCGAGGCTGTGGGTATGCTTGCCTGGGATGGTACGGAATTTATCCGCCGGGATTAGCTGAAACCCCGGAGCGCCTTTTTGCGTTTAATTTTATGTTAACCAGTGTTAAGAAATCCTAACGCATTGTGCCGGGAATTCTTTAGCTTTGCACCGAAATATCTCTCTTCCATTTCTATCGCAACACCTTTACTCTGCACATGAAAGGTCTTTCCAAATGGCTGGGCCAGATAGGTATCGGCGGTAAGTCTGATGATGCCATATCCGCCGAAGGTCCTCAACCAGAGCATAGCCCCCTGTTCCAGGAATTTCTAAGCACCTTGTGCCTGAATGACCGGGATAAGCAATTCCGCAGTGCTGCCCGGTTGGTGGCCAACCATAACTATACCGAGAGCCTGGATGCCTATTGCCGCCTGCAAAAGCTCTATCCTGAGAAACGCAGCCTTTGCGAGATCCAGGTGGGTATGGTATTTATGTACATAGAGGAATACAAGCGCGCCTTTGACAGCTTCCTGGCGGCCAAAGTACATGGTGCCGATGAAGCAGAAAGCGAGCGCCGCATTTGGGATGCCTGTACCGGTATCCTCAGCAAAAACGTAAGTCACCAGCAAAAAACGGAGTGTATAGACCTGTACCTCCGCTTATTCCCCAACGGTAAACATTTGCCGGAAGCCCGCGCCCTGGTTCAGGTAGGCGCCTAGAAACCCGTGTTAGCGATGGGATACGTTGCGCTCCAGGCGTCCCAGCAAGCGGGGCATCAGCAGGAGTAGTGCCGTGAGTAGTAAGGACACTGCTACAATGGGCCAGCGGTTTCCCCCGCCGTTGCCTGTGTCGTGGGATATCCAGGGGAAACTGTTTTTATCCTCTTCCTCCCGGGTCCCGGGCGTGTCATCATGGGTGCCGGGTATACGATTGTTGGCCCAGCCGGTAAGTTTGTAGAGGTTCACCTCCTCCTCCTTTTTGCGTGCCTTAAGACTTTCCAGGTACTCTTTGCCTTCCGTGCAGCTGAGATCTCCCGTGGCGGGGTGGTGCAGTATATAGCGGCCCTGGAAGCTCTCCCGGTTACTGGTTTCTACAAACATCAGATCTTCCGGAAACTCGGATCGGCCATAGCGCAGGTGCAGGCGCGTAAAGTGTACTTCGCCCTTGTAATCGGCTTGCTGGCCCCACTCGTTGTCGGCAGGGGCGGCTTCCAGCCAGAACACACCGGCTTCCTTGAGGTCTGCGTAGGCCGGCGGGTCGCTTGAGCAAGGGTCGCAGAAGGAGAAGTTGCTGCTGCTGAGGTCCCAGGCATATTCCAGCAGGGCTACCGAACGGCGTTGCTGGGTCCAGGCACGCTCAAATACGGCCTTATAAAAAGGCCCGAAGTGCTCTTTTATCCGCAGGGGGATGTTCAGGTTGCTGGGAATTTCCACGGTGCGGTAGTTCGCCGTTTCTACTCTGCCTTTGGGGGTGAGTGCATAGATGATCAGGTCCTGGTAGCCCCGCGAGTTGGCCATGCCCAGGCGAATGGGCAGCATGAACCGCGGATGCTCATAGCTGATCTGGATAGGCCGCAGGCTGTTGAATGCCTGGGCTTCCAGTTTCTCCAGGTTGACCTTGACCACGAAAAACTTGATATCATTCTTGATATAAGGTTCCAGCACCTCTTTGGCATTTGGCGGCAGGTAATATCCGTTCTCCTTGAGCCAGGTGGCCAGTCCTTTCGATTCTTTGCCCGACAGGATCAGGATATCGTATTCCCCCACCTGGTAGCGTGCTTCTATGGTGACCCCTAATGCTTTGGCCCGGGCGCCTGCTGGATTTACCGATTCGTCATCTATAGCCATATCGGCACCTCCAAAAGAATCTTCCTCATAGTACACCATCTCACAGGGGTTCTCATCCCAGTATTCTACCAGCCGGGGGGCAGAGTAGGCATCCAGCCGGCCGAATAGGCCGGGATCTGCAATGCGTATGTCTTTTTCCTGGAGCACTACGGGCACCGGAATTACCAGGGCAAAATCGCGCACATTGCCCTTGAAGTCATTGCTCATGGTGATGGTGGTCCGTCCGCCCATCCGTACGAGAACGACCTGTGAAGCTTCGTTGTACAGCGAAGCGCCGGCGCCGGCTACATAGAAGCCGCAGAACGCCTGAACCAGCCCGGGGAAGAGTAACAGGCCCAGGAGGCCACTGCGTAGTATAGGAAGGTAGGTAGGCATTGTAGTACAGTTTAGTGATTGAAATTTAGACAAAAAGTGGATGCCCGGAATGTGCTGTTTTATATGCAGCAGAATAGGAGAGGTTCAATTTCATCTCCCATTAATGACTAATGATATACTTTTTTCTGGCGGGCCTTGATTTTTACTTGCTTTCTTATCAGGAAAAAGTAAGGCCTATAGGGATCTTAGGCGTAATTGCCCGTCCTATGGTTGAAGGTTGTGGCCTTCTTGTTCCGCCGGGCTTTGCAGGGCTGCCACAATTAGATCCGGTGTGGGCTGGTCAATATGCAGGCCAAAGCGGGTGTCTGTCTGAAGTGCGCGCTGCATGCCTCCCTGAAGAGCGCATGGGAAATCTGCGGGATAAGGAGGTTGTGTCCAGAGTTCCCGTTTGAAAGAGATATCCTGCCATTGGTGATTAAGCACCTTGTAAAGGGCTTCTTTGGCGCACCATACGGTGAGAAAGCGCTCGGGAGAAGGCGCCTCCCGGTAATGCGCCAGTTCTTCCGGGTTCATAAAGATCCGGGCGGTTTCCCAGTTGCGCGGCAGGCTGGGTTGTTCCAGGTCCAGGCCCACAGGTCCCTGCTGACTCAGGAGCACACCCACGTAACCCGGGCTATGGCTGATGCTCAGGTGCCACGGGCTTCCCGGCAGGCTGGGTGCCCCGCGTTCATTGGTGTGCAGCTCCAGCGCAGGGTCTATGTGGCGGTATAACAGCCAGCGGGCCGCCGCATATTGCAGCTGGCGGGCCGGATGCCAGCCGGGATCCATGCCGGCGCGCACCCGGGCGGGTAACGTATCTGCAAAGTGATCCAGGGGCTCTGTTACCTGCCACAGGTGCAGCGCCAGGGGAATTTGGTGAGCTACGGCAGGCATCGCAATAACTCCTTTACGGCAGTTGCTGCATTAAAGTTTCATCTGCGGTCTCTGTGCCGGGTTAGCCAATCTCCTGCATCAGGCGGCGGATAATGTCATCTGCCGTAACGCCATCGGCTTCTGCCGTGAAACTGGGCACTATACGGTGGCGCAGGGTAGGCAGGGCAATGGCGCGCACATCTTCAATATCCGGGGAGTATTTGCCGCGCAGCAGCGCATGGGCTTTGGCGCCCAGCACCAGGAACTGGGATGCACGGGGCCCGGCACCCCAGCTCAGGAGTTCCTTGGTCCAGGCGGGTGTGCCCGGAGCAGATACACGGGTGTTCCCTACCAGACGCACACAATAGTTGATCACATTGTCGGGCACAGGTACCTTGCGTACCAGGTCCTGGTATTCGTCTAGAGCCTTGGCTTTTAATATAATTCCCGCTTTGTCGGGCTTTCCGCCCGTGGTACGTTTCACAATCTCCACTTCCTCTTCAGGGGTGGGGTAGTCTACACGCAGCATAAACATAAAGCGGTCCAGCTGGGCCTCGGGCAATGGGTAGGTGCCTTCCTGTTCAATAGGGTTCTGGGTGGCCAGCACAAAGAAAGGTTCGTCCAGCTTATAGGTTTTGCCTGCTACTGTGATGCGGCGCTCCTGCATGGCTTCCAGCAACGCAGCCTGTGTTTTGGGCGGGGTGCGGTTAATCTCATCTGCCAGGATGATATTGGCAAATACCGGCCCTTCTATGAACCTGAAGAACTTTTGTCCGGATTCCTTATCCACTTCCAGTACCTCTGCGCCCAGGATATCGCCGGGCATGAGGTCCGGGGTAAACTGGATGCGGCTGAACTTCAGGTTCAGGGTATCTGACAGTGTGCTTACCAGCAGGGTCTTGGCCAGCCCGGGCACCCCCACCAGCAAGGCATGCCCCTTGCAGAGGATGGCCATGAGCATTTGTTCCACCACTTCCTGCTGGCCCACAATGACTTTGCCAATTTCCTGGCGGAGCTCCTGTGCCTTGGCGCCCAGGGCGTCTGCAGCTTCTACATCTTTCATAATCGTATAAGGCTTGAGGGGGAAAAGGGGGCCGTGTGGTGTTAAGGGTTCCAGTGGCTGAGGGCCTGGCGGCATTCGTCAAAGCGCAGGTCAAAATAGATCTGCTTGCGTGCTTTGAGGAGCCAGGCTTTCAGGATCTCGTTTTGTCTGGCATTCAGTGCTGCCTGATAGAATTTCTGGTAGTCTTCTTCCAGGTTGGCCAGGTGAGGCGGGTGCCTCTTGGTCACTACTACCAGCCGGTAAGATTTGGTGAGGCGCCCGGCGCTGGGGTCAAAATATTCCAGGGGATCACTGATCTCATTTTCTTTCAGGCGGTCAACCCGCAGGAAAAGGTCGCTATCCAGTTGCTCCATGGGTATCTTATATTCGCCGGAGCGGCCCCTCAGGCGGCCGCCTGCGTTCTGTGTGGCCCTGTCTTCGCTGTAATTCATAGCAGCTTTGCTAAAGGTCAGCGTGTCTGAGGTCATGATCTCTTTCCGGATGTCTGCACACCGTTGCTTGGCCCGTGCTTCATCATCGCTGTCGATAACCGGTGTGATCAGGATATGGCGTGCTTCCAGGCATTGACCGATGCGTTTTTCCAGCAAAATGACATGGAAGCCAAACGGAGACTCGAATACAGCACTGATCTCACCCTCTGCGAGGCTGTAGGCCACCTCTTCAAATTCCGGCACCATATCTCCGTGACAGAAGCGGGGCAGCAGGCCCCCGTTCTGGGCGCTGCCGTCCTGGCTGTAGATGCGGGCCATTGTGTTGAAGGATTCGCCCTTGGACAACATCAGGTTCCGGATATTCTCCAGCTTTTCCCGTGCAATGTCCTTGTTCTTCTGGCTGGGAGTGGGTTTGATCACTAGCTGAGAGATCTCCAGTTCGGCCGGTAAGTAGGGGATACTGTCTTTGGGAATGCTCCTGAAGTAATCCTTAACATCCTTGGGTGTGATGGTAGCTTCGTTAAAGATCTTGTTGCGCTGGGTTTGTACCAGCAGTTGTTCTTCTACCTGGGGGCCCAGTTCCATTTTGAACTGCAGGTAGCTCTTGCCGGCAATACGTTCCAGCTCCTCACGGGAGCCCAGCTGGCGCTCCATCATGTCCAGGCGCCGCCGCACTTCTTCTTCTACCTGCTCTTTTTTTACTTCCACACTGTCCAGCTTGGCTTTGGCCAGCAGCAGTTTGTTCATCAGCAGGCTTTCAAATACCTCGCATTTCAGGTTGCCCTTGTCCTTCTCTCCAGACTTCCTGAGATAATCCATCTGTGCCTCCACATCCGATTCCAGGATGACAGACTCGTCCACCACTGCCAGGATACGATCTCCCCTGTATCGGGGAGTTTGTTGTGCAATGCCGGTATGGGGCAGGCTACCCAGCCACAGGAAGGCTATCCATAGGATGAGGATCTGCCGTTGGGGTAAATACATTCGAAATGGACGGAAATAAAAAGAAGACACGCAAGTTAAGCGAATTCCCCGAGTGTGTGCCAGCCGTTAGTCCCGGAGGTATCCGCTTTGTCCTCCCCCAACGCCTGCGGGTATGGTTGTAGTATGCCGGGCACCGAGAGTTACTTGAAGAGGTTGCCCAGGACCTTGTCATTCAGTTTGTAGGGGTATCGCGTGGCCAGTTCTTCCAGCCAGCGACGTTCCAGTTCATTCTGGTAGTCCGTGATCACCTCGCTCTTGGCTTCTTCAAAGCTCTTGGTGCCCGGGGAAATCTGTTCTACCAGGTAGAACACTGTCCAGAGATTGCCTTCCTGTGAGAGCTCGGTTACATAGCCCGGGGCCATGCGGGCAAACTCCTGCCCGGAGCGGCTTTCTATATCAAAGACAAGCTCAGACTGGCGTATGGCCATGTCTTCCTTCATATACCAGTCTTTGATCTGGGCCAGGTTGCTGGTTTGCTGCAGTTCGTTGCGCAGGCGGGTCACCTGGGTGCTGTCTGAGCCCCTATATTCCACCATGCGCACCCGGTTGCCTCCCTGGTATTTGTCCCGGTGGGTATTGTAGAACGCGCGCAGTCCGGCGCTGTCTTCCACAGCGCGGCGCCACACCTTTTCTTCTGTGAGGGAGAACAACAGGATGCCGTCGCGGTATTCTTTGGTCAGGTGCCGGAACTCAGGGTATTTCTGCGCCAGTTGTTTTTCCTCGTAACCCAGCAGGGTAGTGCGGGCCAGTTCGTTCAGTTCCTGGCGCAGCGCCTCTTCCGGGCTCAGCCGGCTCATGTTACGGCGGCGGTCGTTGCGGATGCGCTCCAGCAGTTGCGCTACCGTGATATTGCCGCCCTTGTAGCTGAATAACACGGCTTTGGGAAGGTCTGCGGGCAGGCTGTCCCCGGTAAACCCACGCTGCACATAGGACTGTCCTGCGATACTGAGCAGCCGCTCCTGTGTGGCAGGTGTTTCTTTATAGCCGTATTGCTTCTTCAGTCTGTCCACCAATTGCTGTTCTGCGAGCTGAGAGCGGGTGTCGCGTGTCACCAGGGATTTCAGCTCGGCACGCGATTCTTCCAGGGTGGGCGTTTTTTCCGGCTCGTTTACTTTCAGGATATGGAATCCATACTCTGAGGGGAACGGCTGAGAGATCTCGCCGGGTTTCAGGCGATACTTCATGTCCTGCAATGCAGGCACGCTGATATAGCGCTCTCCCAGGTCTCCGCCTTTCTGGCGGCTGTTGGGGTCATCGCTATATTCGGTCACCACCTCTTCCCAGGAAGTGCCTGTGCGGGCCTTCTGATAAGCTTCATGGGCGCGGGCCATGGCAGCCAGGCTGTCTTTGGCGGCATAGATGCGGCCCCAGCGCACCAGGATATGGGCGGCATTGCGCATGCCGTGGGTGGCCATACGTTCGTGTACCTTCAGGAGGTGGTAGCCGTAGCGGGTGCGCACAGGTGGGGTAATGCCGCCTGTGGTGGTCTGGTAAGCTGCCGTTTCAAAGGGGTAGATAAAGTCGAATACGGAGAACCAGCTCAGGTGCCCGCCATTGGCAGCGGCACTGGGGTCCTGGCTATGGCGGCGGGCCAGTGTTTCAAAGTCTGCTCCATGGTTCAGGAGCGAATCGCGCAGGGCCAGGATCTTCCGGTAAGCGGCCAGCGTATCCTGCGGGCTGGGGTGTTCGCCCAGCCGGATGAGGATATGACTAACGCGGATGGCTTCCTGGCTGCGCTTGTAGGCTTCTGTGATCAGCGACTCCAGTACCTCTTTCTCAATGAGATAAGGCTGGGATAATTGCTTGATGTAGCCTGCCAGCTCATCCTGGAAGCTGCGGGTGGTATCCATGCCCCGGGATTCTGCGTCCATCACCTTGCGGCGGAAGTTTACGTAGAGGTTCAGATAATCCCTGTACTGCTCGGGAGTGTGCCGGGCGGCAGCTTTATATCCCCCGTTGTTTTTCTGGTAGACATATTCAAATTCTTCGCGGGTGACCTGTGTCCCGTTCTGGAACCGCATGAGGATTTCCTTGGCTGCCCGCGGGCTGCTCTGGGCAAGTGTAGTGCTGATACACACGAGCAGGAGCAGGCTGGTAAACAGAGAGTGCATCATGGAACTTTTTGTTGAGAACATTGAAAACAGAAACGCTGGCAAAAATAGAAATAAGGCCAATAGCTTCTACCGGCGTTCGCAACCGTTCGCACAAGGGTTTCGCCTGCCCATGCGGTGATGCCTTGCATAAGGCAATCCCTCCGGATGGCTTCTTGGGCAGAGCGGCAAGAAAAGAAAGAAGCCTAGTTAAGGTCTGTCTGGATATAAGCGGAGAATACGCGGTCGGCCACCTGAGATACCTCCTGGCGGTCTGTGGCGCTCTGGCTGAACTCCTGGTAGGCTGTGGTGTCCGTAAACTCCTGGAAGACAATTGGTTTGAACTTATCAGGATTCGCTTTCAGCAGGCCGCGAAAACTGGATTTTTTCTGAAAAAAATCGGCAATGAGCTCTTTCAGCTGGGTTTCCATACAGGTGGGGTAAGTTTTTCCTAACAGCCCTGTAATCAAGGCTTTGAACCAAAGTTAAAAGGTATTCCGATTTTCTCCAAACCTCACCTGAAAAAACCGGATGATATGGCCGGTCCTGCGGCGGGGCAGTGGTGCGGATGAAGACGCCCGGGGCTTCCGACAGAAAGCCAGAGAGGCAAGGCCCCTCTGGCTTTCGCAATCCTCACATTCCAAAGGATGCTCAGGCTTTTATGTAGAGATCTGCACCCTTCTGGGCAAACTCCTCGGATTTCTCTGCCATGCCCTTGTCTATCGCTTCCCGGGTAGAGACGTCCAGCTGAGCGGCATAATCCCGGATCTGCTGGGTGATCTCCATGCTGCAGAACTTGGGGCCGCACATGGAGCAGAAGTGCGCCACTTTGGCATTGTCGCTGGGCAGCGTCTCGTCGTGGAACTCGCGGGCGGTATCCGGGTCCAGGCTCAGGTTAAACTGGTCCTCCCAGCGAAACTCAAAGCGTGCTTTGCTCAGGGCGTCATCCCGCAGCTGCGCGCCCGGGTGGCCTTTGGCCAGGTCTGCCGCGTGGGCCGCTATCTTGTATGTGATGACCCCGTCTTTCACGTCCTTTTTATTGGGCAGACCCAGGTGCTCCTTGGGAGTCACATAGCATAGCATAGCCGTGCCATACCAGCCGATCATAGCTGCTCCTATACCGGATGTGATGTGGTCATAGCCCGGGGCAATGTCTGTGGTGAGTGGCCCCAGCGTGTAGAACGGCGCTTCGCCGCATACTTCCAGCTGCTTCTCCATGTTTTCCTTGATCAGGTGCATGGGCACGTGTCCGGGGCCTTCTATGATGGTTTGTACATCGTGCTCCCACGCAATCTTGGTAAGCTCTCCAAGCGTTTCCAGTTCGCCAAACTGGGCGGCGTCATTGGCGTCTGCAATGCTGCCCGGCCGCAGGCCGTCTCCCAGGGAGAAGGCGACGTCATAGGCTTTCATGATCTCGCAGATCTCGTGGAAGTGCGTGTACAGGAAGTTTTCCTGGTGGTGAGCCAGGCACCATTTGGCCAGGATGCTACCCCCGCGGGATACGATGCCCGTTTTGCGTTTGGCCGTAAGGGGCACGTAGCGCAGCAATACACCGGCATGGATAGTAAAGTAGTCCACTCCTTGTTCTGCCTGTTCGATCAGTGTATCCCGGAACAGTTCCCAGGTGAGTTCTTCGGGACGGCCGCCCACTTTTTCCAGCGCCTGGTAAATGGGTACCGTGCCTATCGGTACGGGACTGTTGCGCAGCACCCATTCTCGGGTTTCGTGGATATTGCGGCCGGTGCTCAGGTCCATGATCGTATCGGCGCCCCAGCGGCAGGCCCATACAGCCTTCTCCACTTCTTCTGCAATGCTGCTGCTTACGGCGCTGTTGCCAATGTTGGCATTGATTTTCACCAGGAAATTGCGCCCGATGATCATGGGTTCGGCTTCCGGGTGATTGATGTTGGAGGGGATAACGGCCCGGCCCAGCGCCACCTCGCTCCGCACAAATTCCGGTGTGATCAATCCTTTGGGTGTATTGGCGCCAAAGGACTGGCCGGGATGCTGTGTGCGGGCTTCCTCCAGCCGGGCCTCCAGCCGCTGGTTCTCCCGGATGGCAATATATTCCATCTCCGGTGTGATGATGCCTTTACGGGCATAATGCAGCTGCGAAACATTGTGACCGGCTTTGGCCCGCAAGGGCTTGTGCAGGTTGGGAAACCGTATAACGTCCAGTTCTGAATTACTCAGCCGCTCCTGTGTATAGGCAGAGTGGATATTGACTTCTTCCACGTCTCCACGGCTGCGTATCCAGGCCTCGCGCAGGCGGGGTAATCCCTGGCTGATGTCGATCACAGCCTGCGGATCTGTGTAAGGCCCGCTGGTATCATAGATAGCTACCGGCGGATTGTGGTCACCTGCTACGGCGCCGAGCTTTACCTGGCGCATAGCTACTTTCAGGTCATGTATCTGGCCCTGCACATAGATCTTCTCTGAGTTGGGGAAAGGCGCGCGCGAGATGATCTCGTTCTCGGGCAAGGTATTGGCAGCGTTTACGCGAGACATAGCGGTTTGGATTTTAGAAGTAAAGCAGGCCGTAACCTGCTGAAGGAATATTCAGCAAGTTAATTCCATTCCGAACAAGAATGGGAATTTTTATCAGTTTCCGCTCACAAACTGAGCGCCTGTGCCATACAGTTCATGAATGAGGTCGCTCAGCGCACCGGGCATTACGCCCAGTGCCAGCAGTGCCACACCCATCAGGATGATGCCTGCCAGGGGAATCAGCTGGCCTTTGCCGATATGGTCGCCCAGCCTGGGCTCATCGCTGGCCGGCGCTTCCTGAAAGTACATGACCACGATCAGTTTGAGGTAATAATAGGCGCCCACTACAGAGGTGAGGATACCCAGGATGGCCAGCAGATAGTGATGAGAGGCAATGGCAGCACCAAAAACCTTGTATTTGGCAATGAAGCCTGCCATGGGCGGAATGCCCGCCATTGAGAACAGGAACAGGCTCATGAAGATACCCAGCAGCGGTTTGCGGAGCCCTAACCCTTTCCATTCGGAAATTTCACTGTCGCTGTCCTTGTTCTCTACCAGCGAAACAATGCCGAAGGCGCCTACGGTCATCAGCGTATAAATGAGCATGTAGAATACGACGGATTCATAACCTGCCAGTCCGCTGATCATGCCCAGCATCAGGTAGCCGGTGTGGGCAATGGAACTGTAGGCCAGCATGCGCTTGACGTTGCGTTGCTGCACCGCTACCAGGTTGCCATAGATCATGCTGGCCAGTGCTGCAAAGCCCAGCAGGTTGATAAACTTGTCATAGCTGGCCGAGTGTGTGGGCAGGGCATTGATCAGCAGGAAGATAAAGGCCATGAAGGTAGCCATCTTGGTGCCGGTAGCCATGAAGCCGGTGAGAGGAGTGGGCGCACCCGTATAGACATCCGGCGTCCAGCTATGGAACGGGAACGCGGCGAGCTTGAAGAGGAAGCCTACCAGCAGCAAGCCAAGCGCTGTGAAGAACAACAGGTTGTTGCCCACGGGGCCGTCCAGTGCACGGACGATCACATTGAGCTGGGTGCTGCCGGTTACCCCATAGAGCAGTGCAATGCCATAGAGCAGGAAGCCTGTGGCAAAGGCGCCCAGCAGGAAATACTTGAGGGCGGCTTCGTTGCTGCGGAGATTGCGCGGGAACAGTCCTGCCATGATATAGAGGCAGATAGACATGATCTCTATACCTATGAATACGATAATGAGGTCATTGGCGGTGGCCAGCATGATCATGCCCACCACGGCAAATAGCAGGAGGGCATATACCTCATTGTCTCCCTGTTTGCGCCGCCGGATATAGTCGCTGAGGAAAAAGAGCGTAAACAGGCTCACCGTGCACAGGAAAATATGGATAACCGATGCCCGCCCGCCAAAGGCGATCATGTTGTCAAAATAGAGCTTGTATCCTTCTGCACTGCCGGCGCCTAGGTCCATATAGGCCAGCACGGAAGAGGTAATGAGCCCTAATGCCGTTATCCACGGCAAGGCAAAGCGTGCGCGAAAGGCATCGGCAAGCATGAGGATGAGGCCGAAACCCAGCAGGGTGAGCAGCGGGGTGGCGGCTACGAGATTGGCAGTGTCAAATACTTTCATGCGCGAACTCAAATGCGTGGTGAAATTAGTACGGAGATTCGTACTATCAAACAATCACAGGTAAAGGGGGGCTAAAAAATGAGAGAGGGCGGCCAAAGCCACCCTCTCCGTATCAGTTATCAATAACTCGATTTAGCCTTAAGGAATATGCTGACGAATGTCGGTAGAAATTTGCCCAAAACCAAACCAGGCCGTTTGATTTTTCCCGGCAAAGGTAAATTCTACCAATGCGCCTCCCCTTTCCGGGTCGTTTTTCAATACGGTGCCGGGACGGAACAGCCCGGCCACCGGTATCTCTACCCGCTGCTCTGCCTGCAGCCTGGGGACCGCCAGCATCAGGCGGCAATTGCCGCCTGCTTCCTGCCTCAGGGTGTGCAGATGTGTATATATAACATAGGTGTCTCCCAGCCGGTAGAGCAGGATGCCGGGTGCCCAGCCATGCGGCGTTTCATACCGCAGGGGGGCGCCTGCCAGGTGCAGGGAATCTATAGGTTGGAGCCACTGGGGCATCATATTGCGGACCAGTTGTGGAAGCATACTCCCTGGCCATGATGGCCATATCCAGTATGATTTCCCTTCCTGGTGCCATACCTGGGAGAGGAGATGCGTGTGTGTATCAAAGGTCAACATGAAAGGTGTCCTGAGGGTGGTATCCGTACCCAAAGGCAGCACCGCATGTGCCCGCAGAGTATCCTGCTTCTGGGCATTTTCTCGCTGCACAATCACCCAGTTGTCCTTCAGTACCTTTTCTACCCGTGTGCTGTAATAATCTATGGGACTATCCGCATCCCTGGCGAATGCATGCAGGGCCCTTGCAGTAGGCGCCAGCACCCATTGCCCGGCTTGCAGGGGGGGATGGGGCACCGGCCAGGGTAGGCCCGCCCCCTGTATGGGGGGTGTGCGCGCAGGGGAAGATCCTTCTTCCTCTGCGCAGGCCGTCCACAACAGGAGCAGGCATCCGGATAACAGGATAATACGGTGCATGACGAACGTTTTTTGCCCCCGCAAACTATTGGCTTTTGCGCAATCTTTGTGCTTGATGTTAGGTTTTTGTAATAAATTGCATGCGTTCTGAAATCTTCCTGATTTATGCCTCAAATTATCATAGACGGTAAAGCCTACGCATATGAGGGCCAGCACAAGTTGCTTCCCTTTGCTTTGGAACAGGGTGTGGAAATTCCTTATTTCTGCTGGCACCCTGCCATGAGCGCGCCTACCAACTGCCGTATGTGCCTGGTAGAGGTGGGTTTCCCTGTCAAGAACCGCGAGACCGGGGAGCTGGAGCGCGACGAACAGGGCGAAGTGAAGGTCATGTGGGGCCGTAAGCCTGCCACCAGCTGTAACCAGGATCTGGTGCCGGATATGGTGGTGCGCACGGCCAGTACCAGTCCCGAGATCAAAAAAGCACAGGAAGGCGTGCTGGAGTTTATCCTGGGGAATCACCCGCTGGATTGCCCCATCTGCGACCAGGCCGGCGAGTGCCCGCTTCAGATCAATACCTATAAGTTTGGGCCTGAAGGCAGCCGCTTTGAGCTGAATAAGGTGCACAAACCCAAACGCATAGCCCTGGGGCCTCGCGTGACGCTGGATGCCGAGCGTTGTATCAATTGTACCCGCTGCACCCGCTTTACAGAGGAGATCAGCAAGACCAACCAGCTTTCTATCGTCAACCGCGGAGAGCTGAACTTCCCCTCTGCCGGTCCGGGCAAAACCTTCGACGATCATTATTCCATGAATACCGTGGATATCTGCCCGGTGGGTGCCCTCACCAGTACGGACTTCCGCTTCAAAGCCCGCGTATGGGAGATGAACTACACCCCCAATGTGTGCACGGGTTGCAGCAAGGCTTGCAGCATTGACGTGTGGGTGAGGGATAACGAGGTGATGCGCATCACTCCCCGTGAGAACAAACGCATCAACGACTACTGGATGTGCGACAACGGCCGCCTGGATTATATGCGTTATAACCTGAACCGTGTGTCGGGTATCAAGCTCCAGGACGATATTCCGGTGCCGCATAAAGACGGCCTGACCCAGGCGGCGGACCTGCTGGCCCGCCACCGCGGCCGGGTGCTGTTCGTGGGTTCCGGTTACTCTTCCCTGGAAAATAACTATGTACTCCAGCAGCTGGCGGCACACCAGGGCGTCAATGAGGTGGTATACCTGCCCGAAGTGATACCCGGCATAGATGATGGCTTCCTGCGCAAGGATGACCGCCTGGTCAACCATACCGCTATCAAAATGCTGGGATTCGTTCCCCTGAACGACCAGGAGATGCAGGCCCGCATACAGCAGGCCGGCCTGGTAGTGGTAATGGAAGATAATCGTGTGGCAGATTTAGCGGTGAAGAGTGGAAAATCCACCCTGGTCCTGGCCACTAACTACTTTGAAGGAGCCAACCAGGCTGCTATGATCCTGCCTGCCGCCACTCACTTTGAAATGGCCGGCACGTATATCAACTGCGACAATGTGCCGCAGCTGAGCATGCAGGCCAAGCAGGTGCGCCAGATGACTCCCGAAATGTGGATGGCCATGCCCAAAAGCCGCCTGGATGCCGGCGGAGTGGCAATAGACAACTGGCGGAATCCTGATCACATTGTAGACTGCCTGCCTTCCTGGCTGATGCTCAATGCCATAGCGGCTCTCCTGGGCCTGGAACTGCCTTACAGCACGCACAAGGAACTGTATACGCACCTCAAGCACAAATATGCCGACGCCCTCTCCGGCCTGGAACTGCCCCGCCGCAACCGCAAGGAGTCCTTTAAGCAGAGCCAGTTCGAGTTTGCCATTGGCTGAGCCATGCGTCCGGGCCTTCTCCTGCTGGTGATCCTGCTCTGCTGGGCAGGAAGTTCCGGTTGCGGTAAAAGCCGCAAGCTGTCCCGGGCGGATGTTCCCGGGCAAACCGAGGGCACTACTCCCCCCAGAGATCTGGATACACTTATCCGTGTGTGTCCCGAGGCATGGTATATCAATGCTATGCCGGTTGCAGGAGAGCCTGCCGGGCAGCCTCCGCGCGAGTACCTGGTTATTGGAGGGAGACGGGTGGAAATTGTGCAGGCGGATACAGCCTGGATATTGCAGCATTGCGATGTGCTCAAAGAAGTGATCTATTAGTGAGATTCCCATGGAAGATTACTATGCTTTCTATCAACTGCCGGAGACCTATTACCTGGATGGCACAGAGCTGAAGCGCCGGTTTATGCAGCGTAGCCGGGAGCTGCACCCCGATTTTCATACCCAGGCGGATGCAGAGACCCAGGCCCGCAACCTACAGCTTAGCAGCCTCAATAACCAGGCGTGGCGCACCCTGCAAGATCCCCGCTTAAGACTGCAGTACCTGCTGCAACGCTATGGGCTGCTGGATGCCGAAGGGGCTAATCTTAGTGGCATAGAACTGGATGCTGATTTTCTTATGGAGGTGATGGATCTGAATGAGGCTTTGCCGGAGGATCCTGCCGGGGTGCAGGCCCGTGTGCATGAGTTGTCTGGGCAAGTGCAGCAGGCGCTGGATACTGTGCTTCGCCAGTTTGACTCCGGTGCAGATGCCGCCGCCCGTACCTGTGCGCTTCGGATGGCCATGCAGCCTTACCTGCGGCTGCGATACCTGCAAAGACTGGCTCAGGTATAATCCCCCCTCTCCCCAGGAAGGAATGCAGAGACTGGCGCCCGGCGCTTCTGCCCGGTACCGGGATTCTTATTTGTGATTACGTATACTGAAGGTTTGCACTGGGCTCCGTGGCCGGGCAAGTATGGGGTATAAAAAAACCCGCTGGCATTACACCAGCGGATTAAACAAACAAACAAACAAATTACTCTACAAGAGGTATCCCTCTTGTGAGGCACAAATCTACCTATAATAATTGAAAGCACAAATGAATTTCATGGCATTTTTTTTATTTTTAATTTGAATTTTAGCCTGCACAGGCTTGCACACAAGTGAATAGAACTTATATTTGCAACCCTAAACTGAATTGGTCCGGTAGTTCAGTTGGTTAGAATACATGCCTGTCACGCATGGGGTCGCGGGTTCGAGTCCCGTCCGGACCGCAAAAAGATAAGCCTCCATTCCCGGAGGCTTTTTTTATGACAAGTAAAGTAAAGAGGATCTCTCCTATAGCTGCGAGATCTTGTGCTGCATGAGGGCGGCAATATGACGTGCACGGCTGAGCGCTTCTTCTGCGATTGTGCCGGAAAAGTGCGTAGCCAGCGTAGCTTCGAACAACGTTAGCCAGCGCTCAAAGTGCTGCGGTTCCATGCGCAGGCGGCGGTGCAGTTCCAGGTGCGGCTGCATGGCATTGCCCCTGTAAGTCCCTGCACCCAATAGCAGGCTTTCCCAGAAGGCATACATGCGGGGCATATGCTCCTCCATATTCAGGTGCGCAAAGAACGGTGCCAGCAGGGGGTCTGTGGTCACTTGTGCATAAAAACTATCCATCAGCAGACGGATAGCGGCCGGGTTATCGAGTGCCTGAGTCATGTTGAATGAGGTTTTTTCCTAGTAAAACACCGGCCACCAGTAAGGCGACAAGCTTTATACACTCCAGCACAATATAAAGCCAGTGGTGATACGTGGCGGTAGCAGATGCTTCCGGATTATTTAATAACACCTCGGCTCTGGTATCCAATATCGGCATGAGCCAAAGTGTTTGCGTAAGCAATATAGCCAGCAGTGTAGCTAGTATGCCTTGCAGCAGGCAGGGTGGCCAGTATCGCAGGCAGAGCGCCAATGTGAGCAATGCCAGCAGCCATTCCAGCCTGTGGAGGGCTTGAAACACAATGCGCCCGATACCTAGTCCTAGCGGCAAGGTAATGCCCGGGGCTGTGAACTTGAGGGGAGCTTCCAGGAAGCTGATGGATAGCACCGCACCCGCCCAGATAAAGAGCGTGCCGCCCATGAGATATGCTGCCAGGGTGCGTTTCATGCTTTTTGAATCTTTGCCGCTTGCGGTAATATCAGCAGAAAGGTCGTGGCGCTGGTACAATATACACTGTGCGGTATTTGTGCCGGGATCACCTGTGTCTGGCCTGTGCCGAGATGATGGATGGCATCCGCCAATACAAAGTTCAGGGTTCCGCTGAGGACCACCAGCAGCCCGGCCGTACTGGTGGTATGCTGGGCCAGCAGATCTCCCGAAGCGGCCTCGGCATGATATACCTTTAGTTCAGAAGTGCTGTGCTGGAGTTTCATGTGTAGCGCCATAACTTCAATATTATTCCGCCAAGTACGAACTCTGACGGACTCCAAAGTATGAGTTTTATCAGGTTCTGGAAAAATAAAAGGTCACTACCTTATTTGTATGTGTAAGCGGCATTGGGATTTCCCGGTACAGCTTCCCCGCACTAGATTCCCTGCCGCAGGGCTTCAATAGGATCCAGCCGGGCAGCTTTGCGGGCCGGGTAGAGCCCGCTGAAAATACCGATCAGGAAACAGATAAACAGCGAAAGGAAGATCCAGTTCCAGGGCATGAAGAAGGCCGTGCCCATGGCTATGCCTACCAATGCACCCAGGCCCAGGCCCAGCAATATGCCCAGGATCCCCCCCACCTGGCAGATGATCACCGCTTCGGTGAGGAATTGCTGCAGGATGGCCCGGCGTGTGGCGCCCAGGCTTTTGCGCAGCCCTATTTCCATTGTGCGATCACTCACGCTCACCAGCATAATATTCATAAGCCCTACGGATGCGCCCAGCAGGGTAATGAGCGCTATGGCAGTGGCCGATAAGGTTAGGATCTGCAGGTTGCTCATCAGGCTGTCTACAAAGCTGTCGCTTTTGACCACCGCAAAATTATCCGGGGCCGCAGGGTGCAGGCGGCGCACCAGCCGGAATACCCCGCGGGCTTCCTGGATGATGGCATCCAGCCGGGTGGCATCTTCTGCATAGGCGCTCACATCTATACTGCGGCTCGCACTGGGGAAATCGGCCAGGATGGTAGACATGGGAATGACCACGATCTTGTCTCCTTGGCTGCCAAAAGCGGTGCCCTTCTCGGCAAAAACCCCTATGACCCGGTACTGTTTGCCACCTATCTGGATGTCTTTGCCCAGCGGGTCCTGGCCCGGGAACAACTTCTGGCGGGCAGCTGCGCCTATAACGCATACCTTGCGCAGTTGGTCCAGGTCGTCAGCAGTGAGAAACCGGCCCTCGGCCACGGTATAGCTCTGGGTGCGCAGGTACTGGGGATCTGTGCCCACCAGGAACAGGTTGCGGTTGGTCACCAGGTGCCCGTACTTGGCTTCCAGGGGCATGCCGCCGGAAGACGAGAGACTTACCAGGGCAATGCCGCGCATCCGTTCCTGAAACTCCCGCGCCTGGCTCAGCGTAACAGGCGGGAAAGTGGTGAAGGTATTGCGCCGGCCTATCCGCAGCGAACCTTCATAGCTCTGGACCTTGAAGGTATTGGCTCCCATGGTGCTGAAGCTGTTGCGCATCCAGTACTTAATACTGTCTATGCTAGTCAGTACCCCTACGATCGCCATGATGCCAAAGGCAATGATGAGAATCGTAAGCCCCGCCCGCAAGCGGTGCGAACGGATGGCGCGTAATGCCTCGCGGGTATATTCGGCAAACAGCATGCACAAAAATAGGAGCGCCGCCGCCTGCCGGCCAACCGCTCGTACCAATTACAGAAGCTATGGCTCCCTTTTGGCTACAGGCGCCTTTCTGCGGTAGAATACAAAACCGTTGCGTTCTCCCAGTACCTCCAGGTGGGGAAACCATTCTGCTATGCTGGCTTTCTGGGAAACTTTGGCGCAGAAATAGACATCGCGGTCAATAGCCCCGTGTGCCAGCCAGTTACGTACCTGCTGCAGGTGGGCGTCAAAACCTTCTTCCTGCCCGGCATAGTATTGCGGGTGTGTGGGGCGTTTCAGGCGGCCATAGAATAGGTGGGCATAGCTTTTATAGCCAAGCGTCATCACATATACTTCCTGGTCGGCCACGGAAGCAAAGAAATCTGTGGCTGCCTGCTGTGAGTAGCCTGCTATACGGTGCAGATGCCAGGTGCCCAGTGTGCTGGCCGCCAGCATGCAGCCCAGTAAGAGACCCAGCTGACCGCGGATGCACATCCCCTGCCGGAAGCGCCAGTAGGCATATCCTGTGGCTGCCAGCAGCAGCACACCCGGCAACACGGTGTACCATGGCCAGTCTACCTGCGCCTGCATGGCCGCTTGTGCAAAAGGATCCTGCACTAAGTGTGCATATTGACCGATACCCGGTGCAATGAGCGGCAGGAGTGTGAGGGCTGTGCCCAGCAATCCTCCTGTACTCAGCAGGACGATGCCCTGCCATTGGCGCCAGACCATGCGTCCCTGCAACGTCTGGTACAGTACATAGGCCGCCAGGAAGCTCAGGGGAAGATAGGCCATGCTGCTGTAGTGTACGATCTTGGTCCTGACAACAGAGAACAGGATAAGCACCAGCCATAACAGGATAAGCATCCATTTTTTGAAATTCTGCTGATGCAGGTGCAATGCCTGATGCGGTGCCAGTGCCCGGAGTGCCAGCACGCTGGCCGGGAAACACAGGAAGAAGACCATTACAAAATGGTAGCCCGGGAAACCCTCATGCCCTGCATCGGCAGTGGTCAGCAGGCGTACCTGGTAGACGATAAACTCGCGGATAAACCACCATCCGTTCACCAGCAGCTCGGTACCATACCAGGTGAGCATAGTGGCCATGCACGCCAATAGAAAGAGGCCCAGGTACCACAAGGGGATAAACTGGCGCCATTGACGGAAATCATAGCGCAGCACGGCCTGCAGTTTGCCGTGCCGGTACCACCATCCCAGGCGCTGGTTGCGCAGCAACCAGAAAATGCCCAGGGTGCCCGCCAGCAGGATGAGCGCTACCTGTCCTTTGGTAAGCACGGCCAGCCCTGCAAAGGCACCGCTGAGTATCAGATAGACATAGGGCCTCAGCCGGAGGAAGAATACCGGGTAGCGCTTGTGCTTCCAGTAGGCGAGGATGAAGAACCAGAGGCTAAGGAAAATAAAGAGGTTAAACAGGGGGTCTATAATGCCGCTGCGGAAATAGAGATGCGGTGCCAGTGCGGCGGCATAAGCGCAGGCCCACAGCAGCCCGAAGCGGCGGCTGAACAGCAAGGTCCCGATATTGTAGATGATCACCAGGGTGGCGATGCCAGTGAGTGCATTGGGCAGCCGGGCGGCGTATTCATTGACGCCGCAAAGGTGCATGCTCAGGGCCTGCAGCCAGATGAACAGCGGGGGCTTCTCCCAAAAGGGCTTGAAGTCGATCTGCATGCGCAGCCAGTCTCCGCTCAGCAGCAGTTCGCGGGCCGCTTCTGCAAAGTTGATCTCGTCCCAGTCGAACAGCGGGGCCGTACCCAGGAAAGGCAGGAACAGCAACGCGCCCAACAGTACCATCAGCCAGGAACCGCGGCTGCGTAGCTGTTTGGGGCGGGGCAGAGACATAGAGGAAGTGCAGAATAGAATATCGGCTAATCCAGTTTGATTTCTTCCTCTCCGTCGCCAAAGTAGCGCACCTGGGTAAAGGGGAGGTTGTTCACTGCCGCAATGCGCACCCACTTGCGGTATTTGAAGAGCCAGCGTACCTGCTCGCTCACCAACCCTTTGGTAAAGAATGCGGCCAGGAAGGGATTCATCTGCAATTTGAGGCTCCTGGTCTTGTGTTTGGCCAGCAGGTAATCCAGGTTCCTGCGCACTTCGTCTGCCAGCAGGATGGCGGGTTGTATCTTGCCCGTACCATTACAACTGGGGCATAGTTCTTCTGTGATGATATTGACCTCCGGGCGCACCCGCTGGCGGGTGATCTGTATGAGCCCGAAACGGCTCATGGGCAGCACCGTGTGGCGTGCCCGGTCTTTGTCCATTTCGGTCTTCAGGGTCTGGAAGACCTTGCGCTTGTTTTCCTCCTTGCGCATGTCTATGAAGTCCACCACAATGATGCCGCCCATATCCCGTAGTCTTAACTGGCGTGCAATCTCGGCGGCCGCTTCCTGGTTGATACGCAGGGCATTGTCCTCGGGGCTCAGCTCCGGTGCGCGCATGCTGCCGCTGTTCACGTCTATCACATGCAGGGCCTCTGTGTGTTCAATGACCAGGTAAGCGCCATTGTGCATGTTCACCGTTTTGCCAAAGAGTGCCTTGATCTGGCGCTCTATACCCACCTGCTCAAATAACCCTATGCGGCTGCTCTTCAGCTGCACGCCCTTGCGCAGCTCGGGCAGGTTGGCTTCTACATACTGGCAGATATCTTCATACACTTCCTTGTCGTCTGTGACCACACTGTCAAAGCCAATGGAAAGCATGTCTCTCAGCAAACCGCTGGTGCGGTCAATCTCGCTGAGCACTTTGGCAACGGGCCGCGCTGTTACAAGTTCCTGCTCCAGTGTTCGCCAGCGGCCCATCAGGTATTCCAGGTCTGTCTTGAGTTTTTCCAGTTCTACGCCTTCTGCCGCGGTGCGCACAATGATTCCCATATGAGGAGGCTTGAGCCCTTCCAGGTATTTGCGCACGCGGTTGCGCTCCTCCCGGCTGTTGAATTTGCGGGATACGGAGACCTCCCCCCCAAAGGGCAGCAGGATGCAGTATTGCCCGGCCAGCGAGAGCTGGCTGGAAAGCCTGGGCCCCTTACTGCTGATGGCTTCTTTCATGATCTGCACCAGCAAGGGCTGGCCAGCCTTGAGCACGTCTGCTATTTTGCCGTGTTTATCAATGTCTGCCACACCCTGCAGTTTTTCCAGGGTAATGTGGCGGCCATTGCTTTGCTGAACGGACTTGAGGAACTTGGTCTGGGTCTGTATCTGCGGGCCCAGGTCGCTGTAATGCAAAAAGCTATCCTTGGAATACCCGATATCCACAAAGACAGCATTCAAAGCGGGCAACAGCCGCTTGACTTTGCCCAAATACACATCACCCACCGCAAAGAGGGTGTTTCTTTTATCGTAGTGTAGCTCTACGAGCCTACGATTTTCCAGTATGGCGATGCGCAGTCCGTCTTCCGAACTGCTCACCAGTAGCTCATTTGCCAAGGCACTAATATTTTAGA
>JAHBTG010000070.1 GCA_019638695.1 Bacteroidota bacterium
ATGGGCGTGGCAATTGCTTTCACTGCCGCCTGTGTATGCGCATGGATGGTTAGTGGCGCCCCTGAAGTGAGGGCCAGCGCCCGCAAAAAAGCAGTCACCTCATAGCCCATAGGCAGGCCGTAGTAGCGTATATGATGGTCAATCTCTCCAATGATGCGAATGGCCGGCAACCATTTGATAGCAGCTTCCCCGGGGATATCTTCCAGGCCCCGCACCCGGTTGTGGGCTACATGCAAGAGCGGGCTCAGCCGGGCAATATCCGCCGCAAACCGCCGTACTGGTTCGCTATGGGTGTCGCAACTCACAAAATGATCGCGCAGTGATTTCTGGCGGGCATACGTGTGCATCTGCACCGGGTGGTGCAAATGCGCCCGCAGGAAGCGTTCAATCTCGGCCTGATCCTGTGTGCTAAAACACATGTATGGGAGGAATCATGGACACCCAATAGTTTTGAGCACTTAAAAAGTTCCAATACAGGCAGTCCTTAACTGCGACATTTGCAGTATATCCTCAGTGTTATCCTGCTTTTATCTTTGTTTCGCACTCTCTTTCAACTCTCTTATGTTACCCTCTTACCTGAAACCACTTATACTTTGCTGTGTATTGACCCTTGTCTTGTGGGGTTGCAATAGTGTGCTGGACAAAACCTATAACCCGGCTACTGCGAAGGCGGATCTGCAGGAACTGGCCGATAAGGGGGACATTACAGAACTCGAACGGTTTGTCATGAGCATCTACATTACCCAGCTCGACAAGCCTGAGGAAATGACCTACCGGCAGATTCTGGCGCAATACCGTGCCTACCAGGCAGACCAGGAAAAGGCCTCCCGCATGAGTAAGGAATTGCTGCCCACAGCATTGCGCATCCGGCTCGACAAACTGGAGGACACCCCGGATGCGCTGAAACTGCATGTGATACTGGAGAATACTACAGATTTCAGCATCCTTCGATATGACTATGGCGCCTATGTGCTGTACCAAACAGACACGCTCACAACGCTGGGCTTTAAGGGCAACCAGTCCTTCAAACCCGGGGAGAAACGTTCTCAGCAGATTGCCTTTGAAAAAACAGGACTGATGTCACAAATGGCGGACAAATTCAAGGGCCGCAGCCAGGATGAGTTGCGCATCAGCACATTTGGCAAAGACCTGATGCTGGGCCGGGAAAAATAAACGAGTCTTTTCTGGCGCACATACCGGGCCAGGCCCGGCGACGGGGTGGATAAGGCGGCTCAGGAGTTGCCTTTGCGCAGTTCGCCGTCTCCCTCCTCCTCATTGCGCTCTTCGTCCTGTTCTTTGTAGGGGGTGCCTTGCTGGTGAAAGATGGCCTCTTCGGCAATGTTCACGGCAAAGTCTGCGATCTTCTCCAGGTTGCGCACGATCAGGAACAGGTGCAGGTAGTCTGCCGCACGCTGGGGTTTCTTTTGTATGCGGCGTACCAGTTTGTCAAAGGCGGCCTCATGTATGTGGTCTATCTCGTCATCCTTGCCAAAGATGGTCTTGCTGCGTTCCACATCCTCCTCAAAGAAAGCCACCAGCGCTTCGCTCACGATATTCTTGGTCAGCTGCATCATGCGCGCCAGTTGCAGGTCTTCCATCAGCTTCTCGTCGTGCTTCTCCTTGATCTCGGGGATACGTACCGCTATGGAGTAGATACGGTCTCCTATTTGTTCCAGATATCCGTTGATCTTGAGCACGGAGAAGACAAAACGGAGGTCATCTGCCACTGGTTGAAACAGGGCGATGATGCGTTCGCAGCGCTTGTCTATCTTGGTGTCATACTTGTCTACCTTCTTTTCTTTCTTGCGCACCTTGCGCGCCAGGTCAAAGTCCAGCTTCTCCAGGGCTACTTCCAGGTTGTCCAGTTGAAACTGCACCAGCTCTGCCATGTCCAGTATCTTAAACTTGAGCTGCTGGATTTCACTTTCTATAAGTCTCATGAGTATTGTTGCAGATAAAAGGATGAAAATGCCCGGCTGTTGTCCACCTCAAACTCTGGGAAACGGGTCCCTGATACGAAACCTCTGCCGGAATCTAAAAGATACGTAGTTAGTTGCTGGATGGTTGCAAAGGTAGCAAATGTCACCCGAACCGTCCGGTCACATACCGCTGGGTGCGCTCCTTGGCAGGATTGGTAAAGATGTTCTTGGTGTTGTCATATTCCACCAGTTCGCCCATGTGAAAGAAAGCCGTGCGGTTGCTCACCCTGCCCGCCTGCTGCATGTTGTGCGTGACGATGACAATGGTGAACTCGCTCTTCAGCTGGTCTATCAGCTGCTCTATCTTGGCGGTGCTGATGGGGTCTAGCGCGCTGGTGGGTTCGTCCATAAGGAGCACGGAAGGCTCCACTGCCAGTGCACGGGCAATACACAGGCGCTGCTGCTGCCCGCCGGAGAGTTCTATGGCGCTTTTGTTCAGCGTATCCTTCACTTCATCCCACAGTGCAGACAGGTGCAGTGCCTTTTCCACCTTTTCGGCAATATATTTCTTGTCCCGGATGCCGTTGATACGCAGGCCGAATGCCACGTTCTCAAAGATGCTCTTGGGAAAAGGATTGGGTTTTTGAAATACCATGCCCACCTTTTTGCGCAGGTCCACGGGGTCTATGCTGTTGTCATAGATGTTCTGCCCGTCCAGCAGCACCTCGCCGGAGATGCGGCAGTTGTCTATCAGGTCGTTCATGCGGTTGAAAAGCCGTAGAAAGGTGCTCTTGCCGCAGCCCGAGGGGCCTATAAGAGCCGTCACGGTATTACGCTCTATACCCATCTGTATGGGATGCAGGGCACGGTTCTCGCCGTAAAAGACCTCCACATTTTTTGCCTCCAGTTTAAACATGGCTTAGAGCTTGAATTTCTTCTTGTAATAATTGCGGATAAAATTAGCCACCAGGTTGAGCCCCAGCACTAAAATAAGCAGAATGAGGGCCGTGCCAAAGGCCAGCGGCAGGCTTTTATCCGGTTCTGGACTGCTGACCGACAGAATGTAGAGGTGGTAAGGCAATGCCATCGCCTGGTCCAGCAGGCTATGCGGCAGCTGCGGCAGGTAGAGGGCCGCCACGGTAAACAGGATGGGGGCCGTTTCTCCCGCCACCCGGCCTATGGAGAGGATGATACCGGTGATGATCCGCGGCAAGGCTACGGGCAATACCACCCGGCTGATCGTCTGGAAGCGGGTGGCGCCTATGGCGATTGACGCTGCCCGCAGATCCCGCGGGATATCTCGCACCGCTTGCTCTGTGGTGCGGATGATGACCGGCAGGACCATGATGGCCAGTGTGAGCCCCCCTGCGAGCAGGGAATCGCCAAAACCCAGCCCTACCACGAACACAGCCATGCCGAACAGGCCGAATACGATGGAGGGAATCCCCGCCAGGTTGTTAGTCATGATGTCTATGCCTGTTTTCAGCCAGCCTCTGGGGGCATATTCCGCCATAAAGATGCCTGCGGGAATGGCCACCAGGCAGGCGGCCGTGATACTGATCAGCGTTAGCAGCAGTGTGCCCACTATGGCAGGAAATACCCCTCCGCTGGTCATGCTTTCCCGGGGCACATCCGTCCAGAAGGTCCAGCTGAGCACAGAGCCTATACCATGATACACGACATACAGGATGACGAATGCCAGTATAGCCACCACCACCAGGGTCAGTCCTTTCATCACCCCGAAGGCGATGCGTTGGTTCAGGTGATGCGACTTCATCTTTGTTTGATCTTTTTGGCTACCAGCAGTTCGCCTACCAGGTTGATGATAAAAGTGAGCAGGAACAACAGGCAGCCTACGGCAAACAGGCTTTTGTAATGCAGGCCACCCTGCGGGGCCTCGCCCATCTCGGCAGCAATGGCGGCGCTCATGGTGCGCACGCTGGCCAGGAAATCAAACCCCACCATTTGAGGCGTGTTTCCTGTAACCATCAATACCGCCATTGTCTCCCCCACTATGCGGCCTACACCCAGCAGGATAGCTGCCAGTATGCCCGGTGCGCTATAAGGCACGATCACACGTATCATGGTCTGCCAGTGTGTGGCCCCCATGCCCAGGCTGGCTTCTTTCAGGGTGCGCGGCACTGCGCGTATGGCATCCTCACTCACAGAGATGATCGTAGGCAGCGCAATGACAGCCAGCAACATGCAGCCTGCCAGCACGGTGCTGCCGCTATCCAGCCCAAAGACGACCTGGATGTTGGGCACCAGTACCACCAGCCCTATGAAACCGAAAACTACCGAAGGAATGCCCGCCAGCAGTTCCACAGTGGGCTTCAGCCAGCGATAAATGGGTTTGGGGGCCAGTTCTGCCATATACATGGCTACCGGGGGGCCCAGCAGCAAGGCAAAAAACAGGGCGCCCAGCGTAACCAGTATGGTGCCCCATAACAAGGGTAATGCCCCGAACAACGGGCTGGGGCTTCTCGTAGGATCCCAGGTGCGCCCGGCCAGGAATCTGCCCAGGGAGATATGGCCCACGTTCACCTGTTTGGCCCTCTGCGGCACAAAATGCGGTTGCAGGATGATGAGCATGCCCGGGTGCACCGTCAGCATACTGTCCAGCAAAAGCGGCAGGCGCTCAAAGTTCTGGCCCAGTACATCCTCCGGCCTGCCTTGCAGCCCATACGCCTTCAGCTTCTTTTCCAGGTTGTTCACATTGACCAGCTCTACTTTTGCGCTGCGGAAATCCGCCCAGGTGGTGATCTCTTCTCCCAGCAAGGCGTGCAGGGTCTCTTCGTCTATCTCGGTTATCGGGTTATCCGGGTGCACGGCTGCCACCAGTTCCCGGTCTATGGCAGGACTGGAGAATAGCCCCATCCCTTCGCTGAACAGGAACAGGACAATAATGAGGACCAGCACGGAAGAAGCATACCCGCAGGCCTTGATAAAAGCCTGCCAGAATAAGGAGCCAAAGCGCTGTTCCGCCTGTCTTGCCATGCGCTTATCGGGATTGGGGAATGCGGTAAAACTCCGGGTTGGGGGGATAACCTGCCGCACGCACCAGTTCCTGGCCCGTCTGGGTCTTCATATAGTTGATAATGGCGGCCACGGCTTTCTCCCGTTTTTTCAGGTAGTAAAAGTACAAGGGACGCACCAAAGGGTAGGTCTTGTTCAGGGAGTTTTCAATAGTAGGAGATATGCTTTGCCTCAGTTTCTCATTGTAAATGCGTAGGGGCTTCACATCGCGCGGGTTTACATAGGCTATGCCCACATAACCTACCGTGGCCGGACTGTGCGCCACCTTCTCAATAAGCTCCCCATTGGCGCCCACGGTTTGCAGGGCGGCAAAGTCCTCCTTCTCCAGTATTTTCTTCTTGAAGAACTCATAGGTGCCGCTGCTGCTCTCGCGGTTGAAAGCCACTATGCGTTGGTCGGCCCCGCCCACCTGTTTCCAGTTGGTCACCTTGCCCTGGAAAATGGCTTTGGCCTGCTGCATGGTCAGGCTGTCTACCGGGTTGTTTTTGTGCACGATAATGGCCAGCGCGTCAAACCCGATCACCAGCTCCACAAATTCCAGTCCCCGCAGCTTGAAGGCGGTAACCTCCTCAAACTTGATCTCCCGGCTGCTCATGGCAATGTCCGTATTGTCTGCCAGCAGGGCGGCTATGCCTACACCACTGCCGCCCGCCGTCACAGATACGCCCGGCAGGCCCGGTGTTTCGGTGAAATGCTCGGCCAGCTTGAGGCTGATGGGCAGCACCGTCTCGCTGCCTTTGATCTTGATATACCCCTCGCTGCGCGCGCAACCCAGCCACAGCGGCATGGCCAGCAAACAAAAGGCTGCAGAGAAGCCGGGCAAGCGCCTTCTTAAGTGCATGGGTTTTGCAAGAGAGAACAACAACTGCAAAACTAGGGCTTCCGCCGACGTATCGGGCCGGTAAAGGGATTATTAAATTATTAATTCGGCAATTTTTCCCTAACAAGACTCCGGCTTGCCTGCCGCCGCTTATTTTTGCGAAACTTCTTTGCCCTCCTATTGTGTATCTTGGCAAAGAGCGGCATATTTACCTTTGTTATGGCGATTGACTGGAAGAATTATCAAAAAGTGCTGCTGCCGGATGTGCCCGGCTACCACAAGATCGATGTCTATACCCAGCATGGGGGCTATGGCCAGCTGAAGCGGGTGATTAAGGACGAAAAGTGGGAGCCCAAGCGCGTGGTGGACACTGTGAAGTCGGCTAATATCCGCGGCCGCGGGGGCGCCGGTTTTAATGCCGGTCTCAAATGGAGCTTTATGCCCCCCAAGCAGGACGGCCAGCCCCGTTACCTGGCCTGCAACGGAGATGAATCCGAGCCCGGCACTTTCAAGGACCGCCGCCTTTTTGAGTTTAACCCCCATCTCTTTATAGAAGGGGTGCTCATTGCCTGCTATGCCATGCAGATGGATGCCGCTTATGTATATGTGCGCGGAGAGTATGCCGATTGGATAGACAAGCTGCAGGATGCTGTGGATGAGGCTTATGCCAAAGGCTTTATCGGCAAGAACATCATGGGTACGGACTTCTCCTGCGAAGTCCTCGTACACAAAGGCGCCGGCGCCTATATCTGCGGGGAAGAGACCAGCCTGATGGAGAGCCTGGAGGGCAAGCGCGCTTATCCGCGCAGCAAGCCGCCGTTCCCGGCGCAGTTTGGGCTCTGGGGCAAACCCACCACCATCAATAATATCGAGACGCTGGCCAACGTGCCCCTGGTGATCAAGAACGGACCTGAATGGTTCACCGGTATGGGCGCCGCAGACCACCCCGGTCCGGTGCTGTACGGCATCAGCGGACATGTGAACAAACCCGGGGTATATGAGTACCCCACCGGCATGCTGCTCTCAGAGCTTATCTATGAAGTGGCCGGCGGTATCAAGGGCGGTAAAAAAATAAAAGCCGTGGTGCCCGGCGGCGCTTCCGTGCCGGTGCTCCGTGCCGACGGCGCCAACCCTGCCTGGGTGCAGGACAGCCGCTACCAGAATATGATGGGCGGCCGCCTCAATGTGGACGTTCACGGTAAACCCTTCTCTATCGAGGGGGTGACCATGAATGCCGACTCCCTGGGCAAGGCCGGTTCCTCTATGGGCACTGCCGGCATCTTTGTGATGGATGAGACCGTGGATATGGTGAAGTATGCCTACCGCATCACCAAGTTCTATGATCACGAGAGTTGCGGCCAGTGCACGCCCTGTCGCGAAGGCACCGGCTGGTTGCGTCGCCTGGTGGGCAAGTTTGCCTATAACGAGGCCGGCAGCCGCGATATGGACCTGCTCCTGGATCTGTGCTACAATATGGAAGGCCGTACCATTTGCGCCCTGGCAGATGCCGCCGCCTGGCCTGTGCGGGGCGTTATCCTGCGCTTCCGCGATGAGTTTGAGGCCCGCGTGCAGGCTACGCCGCAGCTGGTAACGGTGTAGCCTGCTATTGCAAAGGCATCCCTTGTATAACCAGCGCCGGTTAAAACTGGCTGGCGCTTAATCTGCTCGTATGCGGAGAATAGCTGGTTTTTTCTCCGTATATTTGCGGAGATTATGGCGGGCTATATACATGAATTGAAGGATTGGCCTCATTTCAGGTGGGATGTACATGCTGTGCTCACAAGCCTTGCACAGGTGCGATAGAAACAAGGACGATTAGCTACGTTGGTAGATCTGCAAGGAAAGCAGCAACGTGCTGAGACTGCCCTCAAAGCATTAACGCTGGAAGTGGTCAAATCGACCGAAATAGAGGGTGAAATGCTGCCGGTAGATTCAGTGCGCTTTTCTATTGCCCGTCGGTTAGGCTTGGATGAAGGTGGTGTACTTCCTCCTGACCGTGCAGTTGAAGGCATAGTAGAGGTGATGTTAGATGCCACTCAACACTATGACAGGCACTTGGATGCCGAGCGACTATTTGCCTGGCATGCCGCGCTGTTCCCCACCGGGCGTAGCAGCCTGCTGCGGATACCTGTGGCTATATGGCGCACAGGCGAGCGGGGCCCCATGCAGGTAATATCCGGTCCGATAGGGCGGGAACAGGTGCATTTTGAAGCGCCGGTGGCAGCGCGGGTACCTGGTGAGATGGAACGGTTCCTGGCCTGGATAAATGACCCGGCGCCGCAAGACCCGGTACTCAAGGCTGCTATTGCCCATCTTTGGTTCGTGACCATTCACCCTTTTGCAGATGGCAATGGCCGCCTTGCGCGTGCCATAACCGATCTGCTCCTGGCGCGCTCAGATAAGGACGCACAGCCTTTTACAGTGTTTCTGCACAGATGCGGCTGGAGCGTAACCGCTACTATGCAGTACTGGAGCAAACCCAGAAGGGAGATCTGGATATTACAGAATGGCTCTTGTGGTTCCTGGTCTGTATGGACAATGCCCTGGCGGCCACGGAGGCTTTGCAGCACCATGTACTGGCCAAAGCGCATTTCTGGGCAAGGCATACACATACGGCCTTTAATGAGCGGCAGAGCTCATTGCTCAACCGCCTGTTAGATGGCTTTAGCGGCAAGCTCACTACCACTAAGTGGGCCAGATTGCCCACTGTTCACCTGATACCGCCTTGCGAGATATTCAAGACCTTATCCAAAAGGGTATTCTGCAGAAAACACCGGGTGGAGGGCGCAGTACGGGGTATGAGCTAGTGGAATAAACGTGTAAAGTAAGCCGCTGGCTTAGCTTCACCTATTGTACAGCGGCTTCCATAGGTATCGGCCAGCTATGTAATACGCTTCTTCAGTTCCCCGCTTCTGCGCCAGATGGCCATCACAAAGCCCAGAGTCATCACCAGGGTGCCTAACCATAGCAGGTTGATCCAGGGTTTGGAGATCACGTTCAGGATCACGTAGTCCTGGGTGGGGATGCGCTCCGCCACCATCACCTTAAACTTGTCGGCCTCCGTGTCTACCCCGGAGAACCGCAGGCGGTAGTTGAGGGCGGGTATCCAGGCATCTACCCAGACCAGCCCGCCGGTCACGCGGTTGATCATCAGCTGGGGATGCACCAGCCAGGTGCTGTCCCCGCGCTGTACCCGCAGGTGCAGCTGTGTCAGCAGTTCACTGTCACCTATGCCCTCCGGCACCGGTATGCGTTCCACCTGCGTGGCGGTGATGCGCACCCCGTCCACCACCAGGCTGTCATTCAGGGCCAGGCCCGCTTCCGGGGCCACCATCGTCCAGCGCTCCTCGGTCTTTTCCATGCCGGTGGGGAAGCCCGTCACATGTGCGTAGAGGTCCCGCTGCCAGAAGATAGCGCGGTCGGGGTGGGGGATCAGGCTCTGGTCGCCATTGGGTTCCGCTTCGGGGTAGAGACGGAAGGTACCGGTGGTATCAATGGCTACACTGCCCCCGGCGTCCTTGCGCAGCGGGTAGAAGTCCACCCCGTAGAGCGCCCGTTTGTTCACCATCTCGGGCTCCAGCAGGTGGTGCTGCAAGCGGATATACCATGCGATCTTGGCCATATTGTAGGCTTCCTCGCGGGGTACCTGTTTCAGGCTGCCCGCCTGGCGGAAGACCGGGTCCTCGGAGAACAGCAGGCTGGGCACCTCCAGGGCAAAGCGGTAGCCGTCCTTGTCGCGGAAAGCCACCTTGGTATACTCCCGCGTGGCGGTGAGGATGCGGAAGTCCGAGAACGGCGGTTGGGCCGGTCTGCGGCCGCGGTATACCAGGCGGTATTGTTTGACATCCACCGGCTGGTTGCGGGGCAGTACCACGTTCTTGCGGGCGGCATCGTCACCAAAGCTGCCCCCCAATTTGCCGGGGTTCAGGTTCACGGAAATGGTGTCTTCATAGCCCGAGCTGAACAGGATGCCCAGCAGCATCAGTCCAAAGCCGATATGCGCCAGGGAACCCCCGGTATGGCGCAGGTTCCTGCCACTGCGGCGCACCAGCCGCCAGATGATGCTGCCGTTGGCAAATACAGAGAACAGGGCGCAGAACAGCAGGATATCGTCTGCAAACACCAGCAGGCTTGTGCCCACCGTGGTCTTGATCTGTTCCCACAGCCCCATGCCGCTCACTTGCCGAAAGGCCTCGCGGTATTTTTCCTGGTAGGCAAACTCCCATTCGCCCAGGAACAGCAGCACCATCACCACTGCGGTGGTGAGCGCGGCTATCAGGAACGGTTTGTTCATGGCCCTGAGCAGCGAAGCCTTTTCGATCCTGGTCCAGTAGAAGAACTGTCCCACTGCCGACAGCAGGGCGATCAGGATACCGAACCATACATTCCAGCGGTAATAGAAATACTGCACCTCGGATGGGGCCGCCAGCCGGGTGCCGAATATCTTGTTGATGACCGGCATACTGGTCACCAGCGAGATCTCTATCGCAGTAAAGGTAAGCACCACCGCCGCCAGGAACAGGAAGAACTCCCGGCTGAAGAGCGTAGTAGGTTTGTCTTCTGCGGGCATGCGGTGCCAGTGGTGGGCAAAGAGGAGTCCCATGCCTCCCAGGTATATGAACAGCAGGAGCAGCAGTTGCCCGCTCAGGCCCAGGTCTGTGAAGCTGTGGACGGAACTTTCGCCCAGTATGCCGCTGCGGGTGAGGAAGGTACTGTAGAGCACCAGCACAAAAGTGGCTGCCATCAGTAGCATGGCCATGCGCAGGTTCTTACCGCTTTTGCGGTAGCTCAGCATAGCGTGCAGGCCGCCCACGCCCAGCAGCCAGGGAACCAGGCTGGCATTCTCCACCGGGTCCCAGTTCCAGTACCCGCCAAAGTTGAGGGTCTCATAGGCCCAGTATCCTCCCATCATAATACCCACACCCAGAATGGCAATGGCCAGGATGGCCCAGGGAGAGGCCGGGTCTATCCATTCCTTGTATCGGCCGCTCCACAGGCCGGCGATGACAAAGGCAAAGGGAATGAGCGTGGCGGCAAAGCCCAGGAACAGCGTGGGGGGGTGGATGACCATCCAGTAGTTCTGCAGCAGGGCGTTGAGGCCGGTGCCGTTGACAGGCGCAAAGTCCGGGTTGGCTTGCAGGAACTGGTCCTCCGGGCGGGCCTGCGCCAGGGTGAGGAAAGGACTGCTGCCTATTTTGAAATCATTCAGCTGTACCACAGACAACACATAGGCTAGTCCCAGCAGCGCAAAGCCCAGTACCAGCTGCGGCAGCGGTAACCGGCGGGTATGGAAAGATTTGTACAACAGGAAAGCATACCCGAGTAATAAGATTGCGATGGCCCACCCCGGCAACGTGCGCATCCAGCCGGTGGCCAGCCATTGGCCGCTCATTCCCAGCAGCAGGTTCAGCACCACGGCCAGGAGTACGATCCCTGTGGCCAGGCGGCTGAGCCGGGCCCAGTCAATACCCTCCGGTGCAGGGCGTATGGCTTGCCGGGAAGCGGACAGCATGGGCCAGAGCAATCCGCCTGCCAGCAGCAGGCCCAGCAACAACAGCAGCCACCGGGCGGTCTCCGCCTCCACCACCACGCCCAGTACCATGCTGGCCAGTATGGCCTCTACGCTGCAGACTACGGCCAGCACGCCCGGCCGCCAGTTGCCCGCCGTGTATAACAGGATGATACCCAGCAATCCGTGCCAGAACATCCAGATGAGAAAGCTGCCCTCCTGGCCTTCCCACAGGCATGCAATGATGAACTCTGTCGAGAGCTCGTTACTGCTGTGGCTATACACATACTGGTACTGGTATTGCCGCATGAAGATGAGCGCCCATAACAGCCCGATGACAGCCGTCACACTGGCAAAATGCGTGAGAAACGCCACTTTGCCCAGTCTGAACCATTGCCGGGCGCCGGTGCGCGATTGGGCCGCCTGGTAAAAGGCAATGGCGCCCACAATGGCCGTGACGAAGGCCAGATCTGTCAGGCGAAAGCCCAGTATGCCGTAGGTCATGTGCAGGAATTATTCATGGGGTATCGATTTGCCCGGAGACGCCGCGTCATTGTATTTGCTGGGGCATTTGAGGTGGATCTTGCTGGCCACAAACTCTCCGTTCTCCCATTTGCCCACCACATCTATTTTCTCTGCCTGGCTGAGGTCTCCCAGCGTACCCCGCCGGTATACTACAGGCGCTACCTGGTTCATTGTATCCTGCATATAAAAGCGGTAATAGCTTTCTTCGGGTTTGAAGACGGCTTCCTCCCTGCGCACCCACCTGCCGATAACATGCACCTCCCGGCCGGTTTCCTGCGCATGTTTGAAATCGGCAAACTCACTGGCGTTGCTCAGCAGGTCTACCAGCAGTATGGCAAAGCCCGCTGCCAGCGCCAGTAGTAGGATGAGATTCCGCGTTTTCATAGGGCAGCTAAAAACAGGTAATATGAAGAGTGGTCAAAGTTAGTAACAAAAATGCGGGTGGTTGTGTCTTCAGGTGAGGATCTCTGCCCTTCTTCCGGGGGATATTCTCCGTCAGATACACGCATTTGGCGGGCATTGCGTTTATTTGACAAATGAGGCCCGGATTCCTATTGATGAATATCCTTCTGTGCTGTGGCCTGTGGGCAGCACAGGCGGGCGTTGCCCAGCACGCCCGGTTTCAGTTGCATGCCGGTGTGCAGGTGGAACGCCCGGCGGTATATCAACCGCCCACAGGAAATGGACATACCCTGCTGCACATGGCGTATGCCAGTGCGGATATTACCAATGCCACAGCCTGGCAGCCGGCCGGCTGCGTGCCCACCCGCCTCACGCTCGTTTACACGGCATACCCGGCAGATACGGCCAACTGGATCATCCCCTACGACCGGCTTACCCGCCAGCGGCTGGCCAATCTGTATCAACTGGAACCGCGTCTGCGCACCTTGCCGCTGGTGCTGGTGGAACAAACCGCACCCCGGAACGGCAAACAGGCACAACGGTATTTTCACGGAGCGCTGATCGATTGGGTGCCCGCGGATAGCATCGCTTCCCGCGCGGATACGGTTGCCGGGTATATCCCTCCACTGGATACCGTCTTTACCCTGGATGAGTTTGTATTGCCTGAGGACAAGCTGAGCGAGCAGACAGTCGATGCTCGTATGGAGGAAGTACGTGGCATTATTGCCGGGGAAGTGGCGCTGAAAGACCCTGCCGTGCTCAATGTACTGAGCCGTCATCCCAAGTGGACGGACCTGATGGTGGTGATGGACTGGACCGGCAGTATGCATCCCTATGGTGGGCAGCTGCTTCGCTGGATGAGTGAACGCCTGCACGAAGGCGCCGTGCGTCACCTGGTCTTGTTTAATGACGGCGACGACTATCTCTATGAAGGGGAAACGCCTATAGGCTTGCGCAAAAAGCCGCTGGGTGAGACCGGCGGTATTTATTTTGTGCAACCGGATAACCTGGATCAAGTGCTGGCCG
>JAHBTG010000071.1 GCA_019638695.1 Bacteroidota bacterium
CGGGGATACGTTAAATTGGCATGACCGGCCTTACGGGGTAGTGGTGGATGATAGTGGGTCTGTGTTTGTGGGGGGCTATACTTCGCCACAGAATTTGCTGGCGGATACGACGCGGTTTTTTATGATCCAGTATGGGGCGGATGGGGTGAAAAATGGGGATTATTTGTATGCTAGCGGGAATGTTTCGCCGTTGTTTTTGCCGGGGTTTGTGTATAAGGGGATCGCGCGGGATTCTTCGGGATATATGTATATGATTGCTGCACACCGGGATGGAGGGCTGACGGATCCGGTGGAGTGGAGGCTGTTGAAGTGGGGGGATGTGAGGAGGATTGTGAATGAAAGTATTGATACGATTATTACTAGAAATGAGGAGATTAGCGAACTTATCTCTCTGATTTTACTTGATACAGTAATGGTTGATTATATAGATAGCTTATTCGTGAATTCAACCTCTCGGTATATTAATTTAGCTGAAATAGATTCATTAGTGCCTGGTTTTCATGATAGCCTTAGTACATTCGCCTCAATAGCTGGGATGAGTCCTAGTAGCTTTGAAAAAGCATATAGCTATCTATCTGGGTATTATATTAAGGATAGCATCCAATATCAACCTACTATTTTTCGATATACCTCTGATAGACCAGCTGTGTTCGAAGATGAATGCCATACTCAAAGAGTAAGTTTTGTCTACTCATATCCAAAGTATAATTCTAATTCGCTAAATCTTGCTATTTATCGTAAAGGAATAAAAGATACTCTCTCGGATATTTCTAGTATGATTTCGGCATTTAACTATCACAGTTGGGTTGTTAGGGGTATAGTGAAAATGGGAGACAAACAGATAGAAGTAGATCCAACTGCTAAACCAAATGGATGTTATGATATTTGCTACGCCAGAAGTCGGATATGTGTTGATGATTGTTTTTCTAGCAATACATATAACAACCAGGGGTTTAATAGATGTTCAGAAGTCTGTGTCGGTGAGTATAATGTGTGTACTTCTAATTGCGAAAAAGTAGAGGGTATAATACAAACTGCTATCTCATTGGTTAATATTGCTTTATATAAACTATGGCTTCAACGTTAAATTAGTCTGAAAAATGAAAAATATCCGTTTAAACACTTACTTGTTTGTGATTGGCATTATGCCTATAATTCTTTTTTATTTTGCTATGCCTTTGGTTTTGTATGTAACTAAAGAAATTATATTGTTTTATATATATCTATCATCCGCTAAAATAGTTGCTCCACCATCACCAACCCTAGTTGCTTCTTCTAGTATATTATCTTTTTTATTAGTGATTACAATACCTGTGTTTATTGTCACATGGTTGTTCTCAAAATACTTCCTAAAGTACTCTTTAGGGAAGTTATTACTGATAATAAACATAGCTATATTTATACTGTATGCAGCTTGGATAGGCTTATCTTTTAAGTTTTCCTATTTCTATATAGTAGGAATTATCGTTGTATTTTTTATTAGTTTTATGAAGGTTTCTATGAATAACAAAAAGGCAATGTCTGCTTAGTATTTTATTCTAATTATTAGTCTCAAAATCAAGATGACTATCATTATGAAAAACACTTCTCTCAAATACTTCGCCAAGATAATGTATTTTGGCGTGGTTATGCTCCCGATTGCTTTTATCCAGGGTAAGTACTTCCCGGATCTGTATAAAATGCTTCATGTAGGAATCTATCTTATCTACTTGGTATTGTTTACTACACTTGTTTCACTCCTGGAGTTTTGGGCTCCTATTGAACAGATTGCGGGTATTAAGTCACACTATACTTATGCTAAGGTATTGTTTGCTATATCCTTCATTGTTGCAATTTGTGTCTTATTTGGATTTATTGGCGTCAACCCGGTATTATCTTACCTTCTACTTTCTTTTATTGAAGTATATCTCAATGAGATCAAGCATACTTCTTTGTCAAAGTTGGTATTTCGCAAACAATCTCAATAATAGCATGAAGTATCTTTTTCTCTTACTGCTTGCTATTCCCCTGTCCGGACAGGGGCAGGTAAATACCCCCACCAGCCCCCGCACCGCAGGCACACCCGTCTACCATACCGCCCATTACCAGCAGGGCGGCAATATCCGGGTACTGCGCTACAAGGAAAGCGGCACCGTGGCCAGCCAGGCACAGGCCGGGCGTCTGGCGTCTCCCCCTGTGGAGGAGGTCGGGAAGGGGCAGCCCTCCCACAGCCCCTCCCGCAGGGAGGGCAGCCGCGAGGCCCAGCTCGTGCAGTTCCGGCTCGTCAGCACCCCCCGCTACCACTTTGCGCAGTCCACCTACCGCACACAGGATAATGGTACGGCCGTTGTATTGCGGGTGGTCTCTTCCAGTCCTCCGGGGGAGGATTTAGATGGGGGCGTGGAGACCCTCCCCAGCCCCTCCCACAGGGAGGGGAGCGTCAAAGCCTATCCCAACCCCGTCTCCACGCCCGGTATCATCACCCTCGAAGTGCCTGAGGGTGAGGGCTATACCTTCCGCCTGCTGGATCTTAACGGCCGCGTGGTGCATACGGAGGCGCTCCCTGCCGCCACCTGGTCCGTGCAGCTGGAACACCTGGCACCCGGGGTCTACGTCTATACGGTAGAGAATGGTACCTTCCGCCAATCCGGCAGGCTGGTGGTAGGGTAGGATAGGGCTTTCTGGCGCATTGGCCTTTTCCCTAATTTGGCCCTATGCAACAGATACCGCAATGGGTGGAGCAACTCTCCCGCCTGTATTTTACCAAGACCATCAGCCAGTTTATCCTCCACGGCAACCTGGTAGATTATGTGCCGCACACCCGCGAGGGACAGACCCACTTCCTGAAGCTGCACGCCTACCTGGGCGAGGTACTCTTCCGCAAGCGCGATTTCCTCATCACCTATGATCGGGCCAGCGGCATCCGGTTTGCCACGGATGACATGACGCTGGTGTTTATCCGCTACCTGGAGAACATAGACAAGCTTTTTGGCACCACCTACGCCAAAACCCGCCCCCGCAATCCTGCCGAAGTCTTTGGCCTGCTGGAGAACTTCATCCGCCTGCAACTGCAGGAAGGCAAGCGCATAGCCTTGGTCATCGATTATGCTGAGACGCTGGCCCCTGCCGGTAACCCCGGCAGCAGCAGTGCCGAAGACCGCGCCGTGCTGGTCTACCTGTTGCGCTGGGCCAAGGACAGCCTGTTCCTCAACCACGATATGACCACGGTGCTGCTGGCCGATAACGTCCAGAGCATCAATCCCCAGCTGGTGCGCAGCCCCTTCACGGCTGAGATCGAGATTCCTCTGCCCGATGAGGCCGAACGCCTGCAGTTCTGCGAATATATGGTGGCGCAGCATCCCGGCATCCCGCAGAAAATGGAAATGGACCTCAGGGTGCTGGCGCAGCATACGGCCGGCCTCAGCCGCATCCAGCTGAAGACCCTGCTGGCAGAGATCCATGACCAGCCGGAGGTGTTTGGGTTCGATCGCCTGATGGCCCGTAAGAAAGGGATGATAGAGGCCGAGGCCGGCGGCCTGCTGTCGTTCGTGGAAACACGCTTCGGGCTGGAAGATGTGGCGGGCCATGCCGCCGCCAAGCGCCTGCTACGGGCCGCCGCCCAGGCCCTGCAGAACGGCCGGCCCGATGTCATGCCCATGGGGTACCTGGTCAACGGCCCGGTAGGTACCGGCAAAACCTTCCTCATCTCCTGCTTTGCCACAGATATCGGGGTGCCCATGGTAGAGCTCAAGAACTTCCGCAGCCAGTGGCAGGGCGTTACGGAGGCCAACCTGGAAAAAGTGCTCAAGCTCCTCAAGGCCATGAGCCCCATCGCCGTGATGATAGATGAGGCCGATGCCTACCTGGGCAACCGCAACAGCAGCGGAGACAGCGGGGTCAGCAGCCGGGTATTCAGTATGATCGCCAGCTTTATGAGCAATACGGAGCACCGCGGCAAGATCATCTGGTTCCTCCTCACCGCTCGTCCGGACCTTATGCCGGTGGACCTCAAGCGGCAGGGCCGGGCAGAGGAGCATATTGCCCTGTTTTATCCCGAGACCATTGCCGAGAAAAAAGAGCTGTTTGCAGTGATGCTCAAAAAGACGAAGATCAAGGGCATTGATGTGAATGATTTTCCCGATGCCTTTTATGAGAACCTGCCGGTGCGCAGCGGAGCCGATATGGAAGCCAGCCTCACCCGCGCCAAGTTCCGGGCTGCTGCGCAAGGCATCGAACAACCCGATAAAGCGCTGATAGAAGCCACCCTTGCAGATTTTGTGCCCCCCAATTATCCCGAAGAAGTAGAACTGATGAACCTGGCCGCTGTGCTGGAATGCACCTCCAAAGACCTGCTGCCCGAAAGCTACCGCCATCTGGACCGCGCCGAGGTGGCCGCCCGCGTGCGCGAGCTCAAGGACAGGCTGGGGCGGTGAGATTGTGTGCGAACCTAACGATGGCTTCTGGTGGTCAGGGGGTAATGAATATGGATCCGTTATATCTAGAGTGCAGCCATAGTTTGTTTGATATGTCTTGCTTGTGGCCTAACGGAAAAGGGCGAAATAGAGGGTTCTGCGTGGAGGCGAATCACCCAAAACCCCAATTCCATTGGATCGGTATCCTTTGCTAGATCCGGGATGATGAGAGCCCGCTGGATCTGGCAATGATTGCCGCCCCGGCAGGGGGCCTTGATTTTTTGCTTACTTTTTTATCAAGAAAAAAGTAAGGCACTGTAAGGAAATATTGCTGTATAGGTTTGGTATACACAAGCTTAAGGTCGTTGATAGGCTCTGAAGCATCTTTCAAGCCTGGTGCGCCATCCGGAGCGCTTTTTGGT
Organism: Bacteroidota bacterium; assembly: GCA_019638695.1. Lineage (GTDB taxonomy): Bacteria > Bacteroidota > Bacteroidia > J057 > JAJTIE01 > JAHBTG01. The sequence goes on from JAHBTG010000071.1 coordinate 4,814, forward strand.
AAACACCATCCCGGCAACAGTCTTTCCGGTTTCCCGTGTGCCTTTGCTTTTCTCCACAGGGCTGGACAAAGGACACTGCGCATGGTATCTTTACCCTTCGGTTGCTCCTTAACATAACGAAAGCCCATGCAGTACGTTTCCTTACATAACCACACGGACTACTCCATGCTGGACGGCGCCGGCAAGGTAAAAAAGCTGGTAGCGCGTGCGGCAGAGCTGGGCATGCCCGCCCTGGGCATCTCGGACCACGGCAATATGTATGGCGTGCCCGAGTTTGTGCAGGCATGCCGCGGGCAGGGCATCAAACCCGTGGTGGGCAGCGAGTTTTACCTGGCGGCCAGAAGCATGCACGAGCCCAAGCATACCCGCCACAACCTCAACGGCAACCATACCTACCACCAGATCCTGTTTGCCAAGAACGAACAGGGGTACCGCAACCTCTGCAAGCTGAGCAGTGCGGGCTTTATCGAAGGGTATAACTACAACCCCCGCATAGACAAGGAACTGCTCCTGCAACACAAAGAGGGCCTTATTGCTACCACCTGCTGCCTGGCCAGCGAGATCAATGAAGCCATTATAGAACAGGGCGAAGAAACTGCGGAAGTCCTCTTCCGCTGGTGGCTGGAGCAGTTTGGCGAAGATTATTACATAGAACTGCAGGATCACGGCATTGGCAAGCAGCACACCTGCAACGAGGTGCTCAAGCGCTGGGCCGTCAAATACAACGTGCCGGTGATCGTTACCAACGACGTGCATTATGTGAAGCGTGAGGATGCCGAGGCGCATGACCTCCTGCTGGCGTTGCAGACCGGTAGTGAGTATACCGATCCCAATCGCTTTCGCTTTACGGACGATGATAAGAAGCTGAACCCCCATTTCTACCTCAAAGGGGTGGATGAAATGGCCGCCCTGTTCCCCGATGTGCCCGATGCCATAGAAAATACCGTGGCGCTGGCCGAGAAATGCGTGCTGGAGCTTAATCTTAAAGGCGAGCTCCTGATGCCGGTGTACCAGATACCCGCCGAGTTTGCCGATATGGACGCCTACCTGCGGCACCTCACATGGGAAGGCGCCCGGCGCAAGTATAGCGAGGTCTCGCCCGAACTGGGGGCACGCATTGATCATGAACTGGCCATTATCCAGCGCATGGGTTTTGCCGGCTACTTCCTCATCGTACAGGAGATTACCAACGAAGCCCGCCGGCGCGGCGTGATGGTGGGGCCGGGACGTGGCAGCGCGGCAGGGAGCGTGGTGGCCTATTGCACGGGTATCATAGATGTAGACCCCATACAATACCAGCTGCTCTTCGAGCGGTTTCTCAATCCCGAACGGATTAGCCCGCCGGATATTGATATGGACTTTGATGACGAAGGCCGCCAGCAGGTAATTGATTTCGTCATTGAAAAATACGGACAGCAAAGCGTGTCCCAGATCATTACCTATGGCACTATGGGCGCCAAGACGGCCTTGCGGGATGTTGGCCGGGTGCTTGGGGTACCGCTCTCCGAGGTCAACCGCATCGCCAAGTTTATTCCGGACAGACCGGGCATCACCTTTGCCAAGGCTCTCACCCGGGATGATAACCCGGATCACTACGGGTTCCTCCAGGAAGCCATTGACAGCCCGGACCCGGCTATTAACAAGATGATGCGGTATGCCCTTACTCTCGAGGGTACTACCCGGCAGACGGGTATCCATGCCGCAGGCGTTATCATTGCCCCGGGCACCATCAGCGAATATGCGCCTGTGGCCAAGAGTAACCGGGATGATGTCATCATTACCCAGTATGAAGGCCCTATGGCAGAAGCTGCCGGGCTGCTCAAGATGGATTTCCTGGGCCTCAAAACCCTCAGCATTATCAAAACCTGCTGCCAGCTGGTGGAAGAACGCCACCAGGTGATCATTGATGCCGATACCATTCCGCTGGATGATCTCAAAACCTATGAGCTCTACCAGCAGGGAGACACGGTGGGCACTTTCCAGTTCGAGAGCGACGGTATGCGCAAATACCTGCGCCAGCTCAAACCCACCAACATAGAAGACCTCATTGCCATGAACGCCCTCTACCGTCCGGGGCCCATGGACTATATCCCCTTGTTTATCGACCGTAAGAACGGCCGGGAACCTATTGTCTATCCCCACCCCCTGCTGGAACCCATCCTCCAGAACACCTATGGCATCATGGTCTACCAGGAACAGGTGATGCAGGTGGCCCAGGTGATGGCGGGCTATAGCCTGGGACAGGCAGATCTGTTGCGCCGCGCCATGGGCAAGAAGAAGGTGGAGGAGATGGAAAAAGAGCGCAAGAAGTTCATAGAAGGTTGCGCTGCCCAGCAGACCGCTGATGCCGAAAAAGCCGGGGAGGTGTTTGACATTATGGAGAAGTTTGCCGGGTATGGTTTTAACAAGAGCCATGCGGCGGCTTATTCTATCCTGGCCTTCCGCACGGCTTATCTAAAGGCCAACTACCCGGCAGAGTATATGGCCGCCATCCTCAGTCATAACCTGGATAATACTGACAAGCTCACTTTCTTCATGGAAGAGTGCCGCCGTATGGGCATCAGCGTGCTGCCGCCCTGTGTGAATCACAGCGTGCTGAAATTTGCCGTGCAGGATGACCACACCATTCGTTTTGGGCTGGGGGCTATCAAAGGAGTGGGGGAAGCGCCGTGTTATGCCATTGTGCAGGCCCGCACAGAGGACGGACCTTTCAGTAGTCCTTTTGAGATGGCTTCGCGTATCGATGCCAGGGAGCTGGGCGGGCGCCGCGTCATAGAAGCGCTGGCCAATGCCGGGGGGCTGGATTGTTTTGGCCTGCAACGCAGCCAGTATTTCCGTGCAGAAGAGCATCCCGGGGCGCCGCCTTCTGGAGCAGAGCTCATTGCTGCCTATGGGGCACGTGTGCAGCAGGAAAAGCAGAGCAACCAGGCAAGCCTCTTTGGCGGAGCCGGCCTCACTGCCGAAACACTGGAACCCCCCATGCCGTCTGCAGAACCCTGGAGCCTCATTACCCAGCTGAACCGCGAGAAAGAGGTGATCGGCTTTTACCTCAGCGGTCACCCGCTCGATGATTACCGGCTGGAGATGGAGACGTATACCAACTGTAAGCTCTCTGAAGTGGAAGACCGCAGGCAGGGAACCTTGAAGCTGGGAGGGATCATCACCGTTGCACGGGAGCGGACGACCAAAAGAGGCACCACCTTTGGGCAGTTTGTGCTGGAGGACTTTTCAGGCAGCAAAGAGTTCAGCCTCTTTGGAGATAGTTATGACCAGCTGAAGGCAGCTATTGCCGTTAACCAGTGCGTGCTGGTAGAGGCCAGCTGGCAGGCACGGTGGGGCAATGAGGCCGAGATGGAGCTCAAGGTTCAGAAAATCTCCCGCCTGGAGGACCTGCTTGCCAGCCAGACGCGCCGCCTGCGGCTGGAGCTTCCCCTGCAGCAGATCAATGCCGACCTTGTGGAAGAACTCACCCGGGTGTTGATGAACTTTAAGGGAGATAAACCCGTTGATATCGTCATTATGGATGCCGAAATCAAAACGCCTTTATCTTTGCATGCCCAGGTCCTGGTGCGGCCGGATAAAGAACTGGCTACGGAACTTTCCCGTCTCCAGGTGTGGTATACCTTTAACTAAATAACTCACACTAGTTTCACTTTAATAATGTATATGTCATGGGACAACACACTGTAGAACTCACGGATGCCAATTTTGACGAGCTGGTGCTTAAATCAGATAAACCCGTACTGGTCGATTTCTGGGCACAATGGTGCGGCCCCTGCCTGGCCATTGCCCCCGCTATCGAAGAACTGGCTGCAGAATACAAGGATAACTTTGTAGTAGGCAAGCTGGATGTGGATGCCAATGCAGCGATTAGCCAGCGTTTCCGCATTACCTCTATCCCCACGCTCATGATCTTCAAAAACGGAGAAATGGTGGAAAAGCAGGTGGGCGCTTCTCCCAAGCCTGTGCTGAAGAAAAAAATGGAAGAAGCGATCGCATAACTTTTTGCGCACTTCTCACCTTTTAAAAGCCTGGATACAGGCTTTTTTTATTTTGGATCGGATAGTGCACGCTTTGGCATATATCTTGCCTATTCATTTTGTATCAATCTTTTAAACTTATCATGAAAATACTACCCATCACCCTATGGATGCTGCTGTTAGGCTCTTTGCTGTGGCTCCCTGCACACGCACAACGGCTTGACATGGAGCCGGTATACGGCAACTATGCGGTTAACTTTGAGGATAATGGCCACCTGCTGCAAACCCGCCTGGGTACCAGCGTCATGCAGCAACTCAAAGAGGATAACCCTGTGCTCGTTGTATACCATGCAGACGGGGGCAATTATATTGCCCGCTATAACATGGACAAAGACGATAAGAATGCCGTGTGGGTGCTGCCGCTTACGCCTGGTCTCAACAATACATTTACGTTTGAAGAAAGCTGGCAGATAGAAGATACCCAGGGTGTGGTCACTACCGAGCGCAGGGCCTATACTGCCACCTATGATAACGGGCAGCTGCGGGTGCAGAATTTTGCCATGGGCAGAGATGTCATCTTCTACGCCTATGAATAATTGCCTGGACAGGCCCCGGTCTAAGTCCGGCCCTTTTCCTGCCAATCATTGACTCCAGCCGGAGGGCCCGCAAGCAGCCTCTCCGGCTTTTTCTACTCATAAGACGTCATATTCACAGATTACATACAAATCGTATATTTACACTATAAACTACTTTCACTGATTTATACTACATGAAAACGCTTTTCTGCTGTGTAATGTTGATGTGTGCAGGCCTGCAGGCAGGTTTTGCCCAGGATGTGGATTTTGAGAGCCTGATCGGCCGTTATGACGTGCCCGAAGAATGGGTGATCTCGGAACTGAAAGATGAACACAGGAAGGTGCTGAAGAACCGGCCGGTCTACCTGGAGCTCAAAGCTATTGAGGGCGAAGTAGACGTTACCTATGCGGCTATGCTCCACGATGCCCGCACCAAACGGGTCATCTGGGAAGCTACCTGGGTGGCAGACAAGAACGATTATTTTGATCTGGTGCGCGTAGATGATCCGGAGGTTGTCTACAACTGCAACTACAGCGAAGATGATGACATAGGCATCATCACCATCTTCAACTACTTTGGTGAAGACCAGCCCCTGGTGTTTACCCAGAACCACTGATGTCCCGGGCTTTGCCGGGTGTGCCTCTACTTTAGCTTGTCTTTGAAGACCTTGCGAAACTTCTCCACCTTAGGGGTGATGACGTATGCGCAATAAGACTGTGCCTTGTTCTGGTTGTAATAATCCTGGTGGTAATCTTCTGCCGGCCAGAAAGTACCGGCTTCAGTGATCTCCGTTACGATAGGATCCTCCCAGATACGGGCTTCCATAAGCTGCTGCTTATAATCTTCTGCCAATGCTTTCTGTGCAGGCGAATGGTAGAAGACGGCACTCCGGTACTGGGTGCCTTCATCGTTTCCCTGCCGGTTCAGCGTAGTGGGGTCGTGGGTTTTCCAGAATACCTCCAGCAGTTCGTCATAAGAAACCACCTTGGGGTCATAGAGCACCTGCAGGCATTCGGCGTGACCTGTGTTGCCGCTGCACACCTGTTTGTAAGTGGGGCTGGCCACTTGGCCGCCCATATACCCGGAGGTCACCTTGTATACCCCCTTTACTTGCTGAAAGATAGCCTCTGTGCACCAGAAGCAGCCGTTGGCAAAAGTTGCGGTATCGAGTTCGGTGAGATTCATGGTCGTATTTTCCGGGGTAGGTTGAGCAGGGTGGGCTGTGCGGTCATTCTGGGAGTGACAGGCCGTTAACCCCAGCATGCCCGCCCAAATGGCTGTCCATAGTCTTTTCATGCAAGTATAACGCACCTGCTGGGAAATTTGTGCCGCCTGGTGTGGCTCGCATGAAAAAGCCCGGCAGATTTCTGCCGGGCTTTTTCGGGTAAAGAGACGGTTGTAGTCCCCTAGCGCACCAGGGTGATGGTGCCGTTCTTTTTCATTTCTTGGTTGGTAAACCGGTTGGTGCCCGAGGCTACGAATACATACACGCCTTCCGGTGCCGGTTTGCCGTCTATAAAGCCATCCCAATATTCGGTGGGGTTCCTGGTTTCGAAGATCTTCTCGCCCCAGCGGTTAAATACCATGAAATTGAAGTTGGTGATGTTCTCTATCCGCCAGTAGAAGGAATCGTTGAGCCCGTCATTGTTGGGGCTGAAAGCGCTGGGGAAGAGGAAAGCGGTGTTGCTGGCCACGCGGAGCGAGCGTTCGATGAAGTCCGTACAACCGAACGCAGAAGTGACCGTCAGGCGAATGGTATACGTACCGTCTTGCGTATAGACTGCGGGTGCTGCGGGGAACTGGTCTGTACTGGTCTGGCCATTGCCGAAGTTCCATAGCCAGCTGGTAATGTTATCCCCGGCAGCAAAGTCTGCACTGGAATTGTCGATCACCATGACAGGCACGTCGGTAGTGATCTCGGGCAGGCCGTCTGCACCGGGCGCCGGGAGATTATCAAAGAAATCGGCATCCACCCCGCTGGCAACCCGGATGGCTACACTGTTGCTTTGCGTTGTCTGGGCATTGCCGCAGAGGGGGTCCCGGGCGATGACGGTGTAATTACCGGCCTGGCCCTGCTGGGTACTGGTAGTGTTGCCAAAGTTGATGAAGGCTGTTCCGTTCCGTGACCACTGGTACTGGAACTGCGAAATGGGATTTGTCACCTGAAGCCCGCTGGTATTGCCTGCACAGAGGTCTGCACCGCCTGTGAGCACCGGTGTGCTGCTGGCGGCAGCCGGATCCGGGCGGAACGTAATGTTCAGCGTGGTTTCCACCGCAGGGCAGGTAGAGCCCTGGCGGGCAACGCGTACCCGGTAGCTGGTAATGCTGTTGTCAGATGCCGTGAACTGGCTGCTGATACCGGGGCCTTGCAGTACCGCATTGGTCGTATTGTTCAGGAAAGTATATTCCAGGGTACCGGCACTGCTGGTAGCACCGCCTGTGAGCACAATGGGAATAAAGAAGTTGGGGCAATAGGTGCTGGTGCTGGCCGTAAGCGTAGGATTGGATACGCCCAGGTTGGCAAAGGCCAGGTTGCTGTGGGTATTGTTCCAGTTAGTGAGGGTGATCATGCTGGCTGAGCGGCTTTGGCCGGGCGTCTGGGTCCACTGGGGCGCCCAGTGTGCCAGCACTTCCGTGATGGCGTCCCCTCCGGTGAAATTAATGCTCAGGCTGGAGGCAGAGGCCGTGGAGGTGACCTGGTGGTAATACGTGGGATTCACTTCGCAAATGGTACCTGCCCGGTCGTTACGGTCAAAGCCCTCTGTAGTGGCATCTACGGGCGCCATGCGCACGGTATAGGTGTTGGCAGAAGCATTGCTGGGGGTAATGTTTACCCGGCGCTCACCCAGTACCAGGCCGCCTACGGGGAAGCTGTAGGCATTGGTGGCGTTGGTGCTGCGGCGCAGACCCCCTCCGGAGTTGGCTGCCAGGAAACCGCCTGAAGTGGTAACGGCACTGGCGGCATTGGTATTCAGCACATGCAGGATATTTCCCTGTGCGTTGACGTTCCGGTTGTTAAAGTTCAGTTGCTGGCGCACTTCGGCGTTCTGCTCCAGGATTTTTACACCCCCCGTGCCCTGCAAGGTAAGGACCGGGAAGGAGATCTGCTGGGTGCCCAGTATGCGCTGGTCTGTGTTTTTGGTGAGGAATACCGTGCCGGGCGCGCCTGCATTCAGGAACATGCCGTTATTCGCATCGTTGCGCAGGGAGTCGCTGATGTGCAGGTTGCCATTGAGCGTCCAGGAGCCGCTCTGGTTGTAGACACCCCCGCCCACATATACGTCCAGACCCGGCTGGATATACACATCCGCGCCCTGGTTAAAGGCAATGATATCGTTCTGAGCCATCACTGACACACCGGGAGCACCCAGCAGCATCATTGTCCAAAGCCATGTGCGAATCTTGTTCATGTACTTTTCGATATAAAGTCAACTTACAAATATAAAAGGCTGGCGCATAGCTGCAAGTTTTTGGCTGGGGTTGGGCTAAAAATCTGCCGGAAGCCTTTCCCATAGGGGGAGGGGTATTCCGGTAGTGGCAGGGATCCTTCGCTTCGCTCAGGATGACGCGAGGGGTGCGACCGGGTGCGGGCCCAGGTATTTTACAGATGAACCACCCCCGGTCCCTCCTTAGCAAGGAGGGGGCTCCTCCCGTCCTGATAAACACCCCTGCCCAAACGGCCTAAGCGAAAAGGGTGAAGCCGCGGGAGCGGCCTGC
>JAHBTG010000072.1 GCA_019638695.1 Bacteroidota bacterium
GTCCGGACCCCTACGCACATTATTATGCGCCGAGGGCGTTGGAAGTGGCGGGTTATGACATATACCCGCTGCTGTTGCCCGAACTGTCCAAAACACAGGCCAGCCGACGCACCCAGAGCACCGGGGGCAGTGAAGACAGCTTCCTGGGGCGCAGGCAGAATCCCCTGGCTAACCGCCGCGTCAAGCTGGTGTCCTTCTGGAGCGGTACCCTCAAGGCGGATATGAGCGGCACGGTGCGTTACAGTTTTGACATTCCCCAGTTCAATGGCAGCCTGCGCATCATGGCTGTGGCGTGGAAAGGCAACCAGTTTGGCCATGCCGAGCAGGCTATGATCGTGGCGGACCCCATTGTGATCAGTCCCGGCATACCGCGCTTCTTTTCTCCGGGCGATACGGTGCAGATGCCGGTTACCCTCACCAACACCACTACTCAGCACACCGATGTGACGGCCGTTGCAGAGGTAGAAGGACCGTTGCAACTGGTAGGCCCGGCCCAGCGCACCCTTACACTGCGCGCCAATAGCGAAGGGCGGCTGACGTTCCGGCTGGCGGCGCAGTCGGCCATAGGAGAAGCCAAGATCCGTATCCGCGTGCAGGGACTGGGCGAGCAGTTCTGGGATGAAACGGAAGTGACCGTGAGGCCTCCCAGTACGCTTCAGTTCAACACGGGAGCCGGATCTTTGACAGGCGGCAAATCCGAAGAGATTAACCTGAGCAAGGATGATTTCCTTCCTGCCAGCCGCCAGGCCCGCCTGATTGTCAGCCGTAACCCTGCCCTGCAGTATGTCAAGGACCTGGGAGAACTGGTGCGTTATCCGCACGGTTGCCTGGAACAAACGGTTTCGCAGGCATTTCCGCAGGTGTATTTCCAGGACCTGGCCGCTCATATAGCCCCCAGGGGATTTACCGGCACCCCGGCCTATCATGTGCAGCAGGCTATCTTCAAGCTGCAGTCCATGCAGACCTACGGCGGCGGCCTGACGTACTGGCCCGGGGGAGACGAAGAAGGCGTCAGCTGGTGGGGCTCGGCCTATGCCGCACATTTCCTGGTAGAAGCCGACAAGGCCGGATTTGAGGTGAACCGGCTCATGCTCAACAAGCTGCTCAATTACCTGCAGCAGCAGGCGGGTAACCGTTCATTGGCCTATTATACTTTCCTCAACGGGCAACGCAGCCGCTATGTGAGCCGAGAGACCATCTATTCCCTGTTCGTCCTCACCCTGAGCGGACGTAAGCCTACCGGCCAGCTCAACTACTACCGCCAGCGGATGGAGACCCTTACGCCTGATAGCCGCTACCTGCTGGCCGCCAGCTATGCGCTGTTGGGCGATATGAAGAGCTGGAATACACTGGTGCCGCCTGCCTACGGCAACCAGCTGTCTGCCCCGGAGACCGGGGGGACCTACGCCAGTCCTGTGCGGGACCGGGCATTGGCCTTGTACGTGCTATTGGAAGCAGATCCTAAGCATGCACAGGTGCCGTCTCTTGCCAAAACCCTGGCCCAGCAAATGGGGCAGGTACGTTATCTCAGCACACAGGAGCGCAGCTTTGCCTTTATGGCCTTGGGCAAGCTGGCCCGGCGTGCCGCGCAAAGTACGGCTACCGCCACCCTCACGGCCAATGGCCAGCCTGTGGGGGTATTCCTGGGACAGGACCTGGTACTGGACAATGTGGCGGGCAAACAAGTGCAGATCCAGTGCCAGGGAGAAGGTACCCTGTATTATTTCTGGGAGACCAGCGGTATATCGGCCAGTGGCGCCTATACCGAAGAGGATAGCAAGCTGAAAGTACGCCGCACCTTTTACGCTCGCAAAGGCGGTATGATCGGCAAGCCGGTCTTTCGCCAGAATGAACTGGTGGTGGTGGAGCTTACCTTGCAGGCCGAGCGCGGCGATGTTGTGGAGAACATTGCGCTTACCGATCTGCTGCCGGCCGGACTGGAGATCGAGAACCCCCGCTTGTCTGCCGGTGGCGCCATCGAGTGGCTGCAAAATGTGAGCCAGCCGCAGCATATGGATATCCGTGATGACCGCATTCACTTCTTTACCGGCCTGAGTAAAGGAGAGATCCATACCTACTACTACCTGGCTCGGGCAGTTACCGTGGGCAAGTTCCGGCAGGGACCCGCCAGTGCCGATGCCATGTATGACGGTAGTTACCATAGTTACCATGGCGGCGGCTGGGTGGAAGTGCTGGAGCCGGACGGCGGTAGCGGAAACTAGCATTTGGGCGTGTTCCCGGAGACCGGAGGTTGTTTCTGTGGATAAGGGGCTTGAGCGCGCGCCGGGCATTGGGTATCTTTGTACAGACCATATCACCTCACCCTATCCCCGATGTTTGAAGCCATCTTAGGCCAGGACCGCCTGCAGCAGACACTTGAGCAGATGAGTGTGCAGGACCGCCTGCCGCACGCGCTGCTGTTTCGCGGGCCGGACGGGAGTGGCAAGCGGCTGCTGGCGATGCACCTGGCGGCCTGGCTGGTCTGTGGTCAGCAGGTGGCGCCGGAAAGCAGCCCCTGGCAGGCTGTGATGCGCCTGGAGCACCCGGATGTACATGTGGTGCCCCCGTTGTTCAGTAAAACGGTAGACGGCAAGAAGCTGACCAGTCAGGATTTTCTGCCGGAGTTCCGGGCCTGGCAGATAGCTAATCCCTGGGGGATGCTGAATGAATGGGGAGAAGCGCTGTATGACAGCGACACCTTTCGTGCCAAAGAGGACAAGAACCGCAACAAGCAGTTTACTATTCCCATTGAAGAGGTCCGGCAGTTGCAGCGGCGTTTTGTGCTCCGCAGCCAGCCAGGCGCCTGGCGCATCATTGTCCTGTGGCATGCAGAGAAGCTGAACATCAGTGCTGCCAATGCTTTTCTGAAGTTGCTGGAAGAACCCCCGGAACGCACGCTGATTATCCTGACGGTGGGGGAAGGGGCCACCCTGTTGCCTACACTGAACAGCCGCTGCCAGACCCTGCACTTTCGCAGGGTGCCTGTGCCCGCGCTGCAACAATGGTTGCAGGTTGCCCATAGTGTTCCCGCTGCACATGCCGAGGAAATTGCCCTGATCGCGGATGGCAGCCCCGGCCGTGCACTACTGCTGGCACAGACCACGGAAAACCCCTTCCGCACGGCCTTTATGGACTGGATGCGCCTGTGCTACGAAGGTAATGAAGCCAAGATCCAGGCATTTGCCAATCATTTGCAGGGCCAGAGCCTGGAATACCAGAAGCTTTTCCTGCAGTTCAGCCTGCAGAAGTTGCGCGATGCGGTGACACACCTTGCCGGGGTGCCCCAGCTGGCACAGGCTACCCCCGCAGAGCAGCAGTTCCTGGAGAAGTTCAGCCAGTTCCTGAGCCTGGAGAGCATTGCCCGGATGGAGCTCATCATAGAAGATGCCCTGCGCCAGTTGAGCGGGTATATTTATGCCCCGTTGCTGTTTTCTGTGCTGTGTCACCGCATTCATCAGCAGATCCGCCCAATGGCGGTGTAGAGTTTCTGTTTTTCTACAACTATAAACCAACCAGCCTGCTTTGCCGCTCGTACATAAATATTAACACTCCGGCATTATGTCCAGTATTATGGGAGCATTAGCTCAATATAATTTGTTTACTTAGCATCTTATTCTATCAGGCTGTATATGATTGTTCGTGTTTTTCTGCTGTTTTTGCTGCTACATACCACATTTTCCCGGGGAGTAGCCCAGGAGCTTGTTTCCGGCATAAGACCGTCACACAAAACAATTCTTAATAATAAAATAGGTACGCATAATTACCAGAGCTTTGCTCAGCCCCGGCGTCACCCTGAAGCGGTGGGCCAACTGGCCCGTTATGTGAGCACTGCCACCCGCAAGCACCCGGAATACGGTTTCCTGGCTTACAAAGCTCCCTGTACGGAATGCGTAGAACTGCTGGACAAGCGTACGGAGGACAGCCGCGAGTTTATGCTGCTGGATACACCCGGTGAGGTGATTCTGCAGGCCGCCAACGGCCCCATGCACTACCGGGATGCACATGGCAACTGGCTGACCATTGACCATCGCCTGCAGCCTGCGGGCAGCGGTGTCTTCAGGGCTTCCCGGCAGCCTTTTCCTGTAGAGATCGATATGAATAGCGGCGAAGCCCGGTTAGGGAAACCGGCTCAGGGACAGGTTGTGGTGGGCAAGTCGCTCCGGTTCTATGATTATGCGCAGCCTCAACAGGCATTGGTGGCTAATTTGCGCAGTGCCAGCTATACCGTAGGGATGGATGGGGTATACCAGCGCCAGGTGCTGCCTATAGCACATAGGGAGTTATACGTAGATCGTGGGAGTATCAAGACCAGCATTATCCTCACAGAGCGCCCGGCCAATTTACCAGATGAGGGTATCTGGGTGATGGAAGAGGTATATGAGTTGCCGCAAGGCTATACCGCCCGTTTGGACGAAGTCAACGGCCACCCCGTAGATCGCTGGTACAATGCCGAGATCCTGCTCTACAACGCCCAGGGCCAGGAAGTGGGCAGCATCAAGCAGCCCAAGGCGTGGGACAGCAGCGACCGCACCCAGGATCGCCTGCATTTATATGAAGTGCGCAAAATGGTTCTGAGCAATGTGGCCTACGAAGTGAGCCAGCAGGGCCGCCTGCTCACTGTAAAGCTGCTGGTAGATGCCCATTGGCTTAAAAATCCCGCTACGGTTTACCCCGTGACGCTGGATCCTGAAGTGGAACTGCGGGAGACCAATACCACCACAGGAGGATTTTCCCGTGGTGCCAAATGCACGGGTGCCAGTGCTTCTTCCATCAATTTTACCATTCCTGCGGGGTATTCGCCCATTAGCATGGACGTAGATAGTGTGATCTACACTTCTTCTGGACTTACCTGTGGCCTGGGGCTTGCCAACAGCTGTGTTACCTATATGGCCGGGGTGGATGTCATCACCCCCTGTACTACTTTTGAAGACGTGTATTGCGACCAGCTGCCGGGTGTGATGGGCGATTGTTTTTTGTTTGGCTATGACCTGGATGATGCCATTAACTGCGTGGAACCCACTAACTGCAATCCCTATCCGGTTACTATCAACTTTGCCAACCGTAATTATTCTAATTGCGGTGTGGCCAACTGCGGGACCAACTGCCACCAGCTTGTCCCCGGCAAATCCCATGTCAATGTACGTGCCCGTACAGTATGGGCACTCATTTATTATGAAGCCCCCAATGGAGAGCTCACTACCAGTATTCCTACCGTGTGCAATGGTGGTTCCATTACGTTGCTGGGAGGCCTCCTGGGTGTGCAGCCTTATACGCACGAGTGGTCTGTGGGCGGGGTACCTGTCGGCACAGGGCCTTCCTACACCTTTTCGCCCACTACCAACACGCTGGTAACCCACCGGGTCACCAGTGATGCCTGCGGCTATGATGATGTGCAGACCTACAATGTGCTGGTATCTCCCGCGCTAACGGCTACCGTTAACCGTAACCATGTGAACTGCACCGGGCCCAATACCGGCAGTATCACCCTAACCAGTCCTTCCGGTGCGCCCAGCGGCCAATATGATTACAGTATCAATGGCGGTACCTCCTGGCAGACCAGCGGTAGTTTTACCGGCCTGGCAGCCAATACCTACCATGTGATGATACGCGACCGCACCCGTCCGCTTACCTGTGCCATCACCCTGAATGCCGCACTGGTGATTGATCCCGTGGTTCCACTATCGGCCACGCTCAGCAAGACAGATGCTACCTGCAATGGTTCCAGCAACGGTACCATCACCATTTCCGGCCAAACGGGCGGCAGCGGGGCCTATCAATACAGTATCAACGGCGGCGGTAACTGGGGCAATAATCCCAACTATACCAGCCTGGCTTTTGGAGCATATAATGTGCAGATGCGCGATGCCAATTTCCCCGGTTGTGTCATTACCCTCAATGCTTCCTACGCCATAGGGCAGCCGGCCGTGTTGTCCGCCACGGTTACCTCTGCTCAGCCCACCTGCAATGGTGCCAATGACGGGACCATTACCATTACCGCTCCGCTTGGCGGGGGAGGTACGTATGAATATTCAATCAATGGCGGCGGCGCCTGGAGCAGCTCCGGAAGCTTTACCGGTCTGGCGCCCAATACCTATGATGTGCGTATCCGGGACGCTGCCGTGCCTACCTGCACCCGTACGCTGAATGCCAGTCTCGTGCTCACCAACCCCGGTGTACTGAACGCCACGCTGGGTAAGACCGATCCTACTACCTGCACTGCACCTCATAACGGCGCTATCACGCTGACCGCTCCTACGGGAGGAAGCGGTTTATATGATTACAGCATAGATGGTGGGGGGGCCTGGCAGGCCAGCGGGTCTTTTACGGCACTGGCACCTGGCAATTACGATGTGCGTATCCGCGACCGTAATAACCCCACCTGTACCCGTACCCTTAATGCCAGCTATAACCTGTCTACCCCTGCGGGACTTGCCGCCACGGCCACCGGTACGAATCCGACCACCTGCGTAGCTCCGCACAACGGCCAGATAGCCATCACCGCCCCCTCCGGCGGCAGCGGCACCTATGAGTATTCGCGCGACGGCGGGGGTACGTGGCAGTCCGGCGCAACCTTTACCGGCCTGGCGCCTGGCACCTATGATGTGCGTATGCGCGATGCTGCCAGCACTGGTTGTGTGGTGACGCTGAACGGTAGTCTCCAGCTGGCAGCACCTGTAGCTGTGGGCGCGTCTGTGGCACAGACGCCTCTGGATTGCAGCAGCCCCACCAGCGGGACGATCACCATTACATCGCCTTCCGGTGGCAGCGGTGCCTATGAATACAGTGTGGATGGCGGCACCAGCTGGCAGGCCAATGGCAGCTTTACCGGCCTCGCCGGTGGCAACTATGCCGTGCAGGTGCGCGATGCCAATAACCCGGGTTGCGTGACTGCGCTGGGTACGCAAAACATCGCCCCTCTGCAATTTGCAGATGCCGGTGCAGATGCAGATGCCTGCCTGAATGATGCCACTTACACTCCTGAGGCAGGGATGCCCGCCGGAGGTGCCTGGAGCTCTGCAAATGTGGCGGTTGACCCGGTAACGGGTGCTGTGATCATTGCCAGTACCCCCGGTGTGGGCAATTATGTCCTCACATATACCGCTCCCGGGTATTGCGAGGATAGCAAGACCCTGCATATTCATGCGAATCCGGATGCGGCCTTCACCCCGTCCGTGCAGCTGAATGTCCCTCAAAGTTTTACCGGAGCCTATCCTGTGACCTTGCAGGTGAATAACCCGGCAGCCGGTCAGCAATATGTGTATGACTTTGGCAATGGGGACCGTTTTGGACCTACCGGCCAGTCTAGCTTTGACTATGTCTATCGCCAGGCCGGTAACTTTACGCTCAGTGTGACCACTACCAATAGTGCCAACTGCGCAGCTACCGAGAGCCAGGCTACGCTCATTTTGCAGGGCGGCACCTTTACCATATTCAATGTGGTGACCCCCAACGGAGACGGCATCAATGACACCTGGCGTATTGACGCGCCCGGTTACAGCAATATGCAGGTGCGTGTATTCAATCGCTGGGGCCAGGAGGTCTTTTCCCGGCAAGCTATGGGCCAGGGCACTGTACTGGAATGGAAACCCGACCAGGGTGGCCAGAAAGAGCCGGAAGGTCAATATTTCTATGAGTTCTCAGCTATAGATCCCCAGGGCAACCCGGTGAGCCTTTCTGGCTTCCTCACCATCGTCCGCTAGAAAAACCAGGCGCCGGGTGTTGACGGGATGTTGAACTGTGCTATATATTTGTACGGACATTAAATGTACTTGTAGCATGAAACGAATTTCTTTAATACTCAAGATTCTCCTGGGGCTGATCTTTACGGTCTTTGGCGCCAACTATTTTTTCTGGTTCCTGCCTGCCCCGCCTCCGGTACCCGGTCCGGCTACTGACCTGGGCATTATTATGGCCAACAGTCACTGGATGACCGTTGTCAAGGTGATAGAGATTGCCTGTGGGTTGATGCTGCTCGCCAATTTTTATGCACCGCTGGCGCTCATCCTCATTACCCCGGTCACGGTGAATATCGTGCTGTTTCATATGCTTCTCCACCCCGAAGGACTGCCTATAGCCATAATTGTTCTGGTGATAAACGTTGTTTTGCTATTCTTGCATAAGAATCATTACAAAGGATTTTTATCTGCAAAGTAGCCTTCCCAGCATGTCGTTAGAGCAAGCCCTTAAAACCTCGAAGTTCCAGAGCCCCGGCCACAGAGCCATTGTCAATGTGCTCTTCACCGCCAGCTATGTGCGCAAGGTGCATAACCATATGCTCAAGCGCTATGGCCTGACGATTCCGCAATACAATGTCCTGCGCATACTCCGGGGTGCTCACCCTCAGCCGGCTACGGTGCGCATGATCGCAGAGCGCATGATAGATGAGAACAGCAATGCCAGCAGGGTGGTGGACAAGCTCAAGGAGAAGGGGCTTGTGAGCCGTTTCACTTCCGAGCTGGACCGCCGCCTGGTGGATATCAACATCACGCCCAAGGGCCTGGAGCTGCTCAAGGAAATAGATCCCATGGCCCAGGAGTTCTCTATGGGCATGGAAAAGGCGCTGAACCCGCAGGAAATCCTGGAGCTTAACCGTTTGCTGGATACTTTCCGCGACTATGGTGTATCTTCGGCCCATGGACTTGACGATTGCGATACCACTGCTGGATGAGGAGGAGTCCTTGCCCGAACTGGTGGCCTGGATAGCTCGCGTGGCGCAGGCCGAAGGGTATAGCTATGAGATTCTGCTGGTAGATGATGGCAGTAAGGACCGCTCCTGGGAGGTCATCCGGCATCTGCAGGCCACATATCCGTCTGTGCGGGGGATCCGCTTTCAAAGAAACTATGGCAAAAGTGCGGCCCTCAATGTGGCCTTTGCCAGGGCGCAGGGGCGCGTGGTTATTACCATGGATGCAGACCTGCAGGACAGTCCCGATGAGATTCCTGCTCTTTACAGGCTCATCATGGAAGACGGTTATGACCTGGTGAGCGGCTGGAAAAAGGTGCGGCATGATCCTGTTTCCAAGACAATTCCCAGTAAGTTCTTCAACCGTATTACCCGCTGGATCACCGGCATCCGCCTCAATGATTTTAACTGCGGGCTCAAGGCTTACCGCAAGGAAGTGATCAAGAGCATAGAGGTCTACGGGGAGATGCACCGCTATATACCCTACCTGGCCAAAGGCGCCGGATTCCGCAAAATAGGAGAGAAAGTGGTGTCGCACCGTGCGCGCAAATATGGCCGCAGCAAGTTCGGCCTGGAGCGCTTTATCAACGGTTTCCTGGACCTGCTTTCCATCAGCTTTATGACCCGTTTCGGGCGCAGGCCCATGCACTTCTTCGGCTCGCTCGGCATCCTGGCCTTCCTGGCCGGCTTCTTTGTGACGGCATGGCTGGTGGTCCTCAAAGTGTGCTATGCCACCGGTCTCCTGGGGCCCGATTTCCGCATGCGGGACATCGTGGACCAGCCGCTCTTCTATCTGGCGCTTGTATGCATTATACTGGGCGTTCAGCTCTTCCTGGCCGGCTTCCTGGGCGAGCTCATCACCCGTTCTGCCAGCGACCGCAACCGCTACCTGGTGGCAGATGAGATCTAGGCCACCGGCTTCCCCAGCAGGTACCGGCGGATAAAGGCCCCGCTCAGGCCCAGGCCATATCCATACATCATCACCTGCGTGGTGACCACGCTCAGCAGCCCTATCGATAGGCTGCGGTGTTTGACCGCAGAGAGGCCCAGCAGGAGCAGGTTATAGCATCCGAACAGCGCCGGGAACCAGAGCCCTGCTGGCCAGCAGAGTACCGCTAGCGGGAACATCAGCCAGCTATACAGCATGTAGGCAAAGGGCATCCAGTGCAGCGGTTTGAGCCCGGTACCCTGCAGACTGTAGACATGGATGCGCATGCGCCCGAAGTTGCGCACCTGCTTATAGTACCTGTGCAGGCTGGTGCGCCGCTTGTGGTAGACGAATGCCTCCGGGATGAGCGCGATGCGCAGGCCCAGCTTGCGGGCGCGGATGGCCAGCTCCAGGTCTTCTCCCGGCCAGAAGCTGCCGAACCCCCCCAGCTGCTGCAGTGCTTCCCGGCGGATGCCCATGTTGAATGAGCGGGGCAGGAATCCCTTGCTTTGCCGGGTGCCCCGTATGCCCCCTGTCGTCAGCCAGCTGGTCATGGTAAAGCTGATGGCCTTTTGCAGGGCGTTGAAGTCCGGATGGGCGCGGTCCGGCCCGCCCCAAAAGTCGATATCTCCTGCTGCCAGCCGGGCTTTTACCCGGGCAAAGTACTCCGGGGGGATGATGCAGTCCGAGTCGAAGAATACCACGTACTTTCCCGTGGCCTGCCGTATGCCGAAGTTGCGGCTGTCGCCCGCCCCGGTGTTGTCCTTGGCAAAGTAGCGGATGGATACCTGCCCGGCGAACTGCCCCACCAGGTGGCCGCAGGGCTCCCGGCTGCCATCCTCTACCAGGATCAGCTCAAAGTCCCGGCAGGTTTGCGCGGCCAGGCTGGTGAGTAGTTCCAGGGCTTCGTCCGGCCGGTTATAGACGGGTACTACTACGGAGAAAAGGGGAGGGGTGTCCATCGTTTGGCAAAATAATGCCAAATTGGCATCATGAATGTATCGGATGCGCAGTATTGGGATAATAGGTACCGGACCCGGGATTTCCCCTGGGATGCCGGCGCGCCCACTACGCCCCTCGTCACCTATATAGACGGGCTGCAGGACCGTAACCTGCGCATCCTCATTCCCGGCGGGGGCTATGGACACGAGCTGGCCTATCTCTGGGACAAGGGCTTTCATCATGCGTTCCTGCTGGACTTTGCACCTCATACGCGCCAGCATATCCGCAGCCTGTATCCACAGGTTCCGGATGCGCATATCCTCACCCGGGACTTCTTTGCCCATACCGGGCAGTATGACCTTATCCTGGAGCAAACCTTCTTCTGTGCGCTGGACCCTGCCCGCAGGCAGGCATATGCAGACCAGGTGTACCGGCTGCTGGTGCCCGGCGGTTGCCTGGCGGGCGTGCTCTTCAGCTTTCCCCTCACCACGGAGGGTCCTCCGTTCGGAGGAGATGAGGCCGAATACCGCCGCTACTTCCGGGCGTTCCCGCAGGTAGACATCAGCCCCTGCCACAATTCCATCAAACCCCGTATGGGCAACGAATACTTTATCCGCCTTACCCGGTAGTTTGTGCGTCCGCTTCCTTCTATAGATCAACTGGTACAGGGTATCCTGGCAGGTGAGCTTGTGGCGCTCAGCCGGGCCATCACGCTGGTAGAGAGCCAGCTGGAGGCGCATGCGGACCTGGCCTATGAACTGTTGGGCAGGCTCATGCCCCATGCCGGCGGCAGCGTGCGCCTGGGTATTACCGGCGTGCCCGGCGTGGGCAAAAGCACCTTTATCGAGGCCTTCGGGCTGCACCTGGCCGAGGACCGCGGCCTCCGGGTGGCGGTGCTGGCCATAGACCCCAGCAGTCAGCGTACCGGGGGCGCCATCCTGGGAGACAAGACGCGCATGGAACTGCTCAGCCAGCACCCCCGTGTCTTTATCCGGCCTTCGGCCGCCAGCGATTACCTGGGGGGCACCCACCGCAAAACCCGGGAGACCTTGCTGCTGTGCGAAGCCGCCGGGTATGATGTGGTGATCATTGAGACCGTGGGGGTGGGGCAGAGCGAGACCGCCGTGAGCGGTATGGTAGACTTCTTCCTCCTGCTGATGCTGGCGGGCGCCGGGGACGAACTGCAGGGGATCAAACGTGGTATTATGGAGATGGCCGACGCCCTGCTCATTACCAAGGCAGATGGCGATAACCAGGCCGCTGCCCGCAAGGCTAAGGCCGAATATGAGGCGGCGCTGCACCTGTTCCCGCCCACGGCCAGCGGCTGGCAGCCCAGGGTGGCCATGTGCAGCGCCCTCACCCGGCAAGGCATCCCCGAAGCCTGGGAGCTGGTTCAGGCGTATCTGCAACACGTAAAGGCCAATGGCTACCATGCCCGTAACCGCCAGTTGCAGTTGCGGCAGTGGTTCAGAGAAGGCTTCTCCGAGGATGTCCTGCACTGGCTGGCCGGTTCGTCCGTGCTGGGGCCCGTGCTGGAACAACTGGAGCAGCAGGTGCTGCGCCTGGAGCTCCACCCCCAGCAGGCGGTGCGCCGGGCCATTGCCCGCTTGCAACAAGGTTGGACCACGTAGACCGCTGGCGCATTTTGGCTAAATTGCCGTTCCTCATACCAGGTTATGCCCTCCATGATCCCTGTTTTCTGGCTCTGTATCACCCTTCTGGGGGTGATGGTTCCCGGACGACCGGTTGCCCAGACCTCCAGGGTGTTCTTCCAGAGCTGCCGCAATGCCCAGACCCTGCCTGCCCATTGGCCGCCCGACCGCCTGGTGCTCCGGGGCGGGCGATGGGGTAAGCAGCCCGATACCCCGCAGGTAGTGATCATTCCCGATAGCGGTACTGCTCAACTGACCATATATCCCCGGCCCCAGCAGGTAACTGCCCGCAAGGAAGCCGAAGAAAGCCTTACCTGGCAGGTGCAGGTGCCCCCTCCCCCGGCATTTCATTTTGAATGGCCGGGCCAGGTGCGCCGTTGCGGGGATACCCTGCAGTGGCAGGCCGGTATGGAAATAAAGGTAATCTTGTCTGCCGACAGTCTGTTTGCGGCCCTGTGCCCGCAGGATGCCCGGTATGTACTCACCCACCTGCAACTGTTTCGCCACACCGGCTATGGTGGCGAAGCGCTGGTTGCTACCCTGGCAGGAGAAACCCCGCAAGTATTGCTGGAGCCGTTATTACGTGGACGTCCGACCGGGATATATGCCTTGCGAACGGACCGCTATGCCCGCCTGGACTGGAACGATACGCCCCATCCGGCAATCCTGGCCCGGCCCTGTGAGCTGATCATTGTATGGGAATAGGCAGTTGT
>JAHBTG010000073.1 GCA_019638695.1 Bacteroidota bacterium
TGATGCTGGAGAAGGCGCTGGCCAGACTGTTCAGGATATTGGTGAAGATGTTGGCCATCTCGATCGCCTGTGCATTCTCAATGATAATGTCGTCCAGCAGTTCGGCCTGTTCATCTTTGGCGGTGCGGAAGAGGCTGGTGCGGCGCATGCGTTCCAGCATGAACTGGTTGGTCTGCAAGCTGGTGCGGAAGAATACCAGGCTCTTTTCGGCGCTCAGGAGGCGCAGCAGCTCCTCGTTGCGCTGGTTGCGCCGCAGGTGCTCTTCCACCTCCTGGCTTTGAAGGTCCAGGTCTTTCAGGAACCGCTGGTACTTGAGGGTGGTGCGGTCAAAAATATTGAGCACGAACTGTACCCGGTCCTTCAGGTTCATGGGTGTGCGGCGGCTGCGGAGCAGGTCGTCCAGCACACTGTTCTCCCGGGTACAGATGGTGAGCAGGATATGCGGTGAAACGATAATACCCAGCGGGCGGGTGATGTAAGGTACACCCTCTTCCGCCTGCTGGCTGCGTATGGGAATACGGATCAGGATCAGCATCACGCTCTCATCCACTTCAAAGCGGGCGCGTTCTTCGGGGTCCAGCGCAGCGGTGAGAAAGTCCAGCGGTATTTCGTAACGGCCCTCAATCTCGGCCAGTTCGTGGTGCGAGGGGTTCACCAGATTCACCCATGCCACCTTGCCGGCGGCGGCATCCTGCAGTTCGGTAGCCGAGTGGTCATACAGGGTAATCATGGCAGATGAGGGCGCTATGAAGGGATTGACTACATAGGGAGAGGCGGAATCCCGGGGAGGGGACTTTCCGGCCACAAAGGTAAGGATAAAGCCCGGCCATTGACCGGGCTCCCTGCAGATAGTTTGCAAAACCTTGCCGGTAAAACCAGGCAATAACCATACCCCATGCGCCAAAGCTGTGTACTTTTGTGCCTTCATCGAATTGTTGATACCTATGCCCGATAGATCCGTTACCGCTACCACTTTGCGCACCCACACTTGCGGAGAGCTCCGGCTGTCTCATGCCGGCCAGTCAGTTGCGCTCAGCGGCTGGGTGCAAACGACCCGAGACTTTGGCAAATTCATCTTCATAGACCTGCGGGATCGCCATGGTATTACCCAGGTGGCCATTCGCCAGGATACTCAGCCGGAACTGTATGAGCTGGCCCGCAAACTGGGCCGTGAGTTTGTGCTGCAGGTGCAGGGCGCTGTGCGCGAGCGCGAGAACAAGAACCCTAAGAACCCTACCGGCGATATTGAGATAGTGCCCACCGCCCTGGAATTGCTCAGCAGGGCAGAGGTACCTCCGTTTCTCATTGAAGATGAGACTGACGGACAGGAAGAGCTGCGCCTGCAATACCGTTACCTGGATATTCGCCGTCCCCTGATGGCCGAACGGCTGGTGCTGCGCAGCAAAGTGGTCAAGGCCATGCGCCGGTACCTTGATACGCAGGGTTTCCTGGAAATAGAGACCCCGGTCCTGATCAAGGCCACTCCCGAAGGGGCGCGGGATTTCCTGGTGCCCAGCCGCCTGCAGCCGGGCAACTTCTATGCCCTGCCCCAGAGCCCGCAGATCCTTAAGCAACTCCTGATGGTGGCCGGTATGGACCGGTACTACCAGATCTGCAAGTGCTTCCGCGATGAAGACTTCCGGGGCGACCGCCAGCCGGAGTTTACCCAGCTGGACTGCGAGATGAGCTTTGTGGAGCAGGAAGATATCCTGCGCAACTTTGACGCTATGGTGCGTAGCGTGTTCCGGGAGGTAGGCGGCATAGAGCTGCCCCAGCTGCCCCGCATCAGCTACCAGGAGTGCATGGAAAAATATGGGTCAGACAAACCCGACCTGCGTTTTGGCCTGCCCATCTGCGATTTGAACGAGGCGGTGCAGGGCACCGGGTTTGCCGTGTTTGACCAGGCACTGGAAACCGGCGGACTGGTTGCCGGTATTTGTGCAATCGGCCTGGCCGGTTGGAGCCGCAAGCAGACGGATGCCCTGATAGAATATGTGAAACAACCTCACCTGGGCCTCAAGGGGCTGGTTACCCTGCGGGTGGAAGCGGATGGCAGTTATAAGAGCAGTGCAGACAAGTTCCTGGATGCCGATCGGCTGAAAGAGATTGCCCGGGCATGTGACGCCCAGCCCGGTGACCTGGTGCTCATAGCCGCCGCAGATAAAGCCGCCTGCCGCAGGGCGCTGGGCGCCTTGCGCAAGCATGTGGCCGATACTGCCGGGCTGTATGACCCCAAAGCCTGGAGTGTGTTCTATGTGATAGACTTCCCCCTTTTTGAGCGGGATGCCGAGACCGGCCAGCTGATGGCAGTGCATCACCCTTTTGTCATGCCGCATGCCGAGGACTGGGCGGCTTACCAGGCCGGGCAGATACCCCCGGAGAATATCCGCGCCCTGTGCTATGATATGGTGATGAATGGCAACGAGATCATGAGTGGCAGTGTGCGGATACATCGCGAGGATATCCAGAACCGTATCTTCCAGTTGCTGGGCCTGTCTGCCGAAGAAATCGAGCAGAAGTTCGGTTTCCTGCTCAAAGCTTTCCGCTATGGGGCGCCGCCCCACGCCGGCTGCGCCTTTGGGCTGGACCGCTGGGTGATGCTGATGGCAGGGGCCGAGAGCATCCGCGAGGTGATGGCCTTTCCCAAGAACTCTGCCGGGCGAGACCTGATGCTGGATGCGCCTGCCCCGGTAGATGCCGCCCAGTTGCGGGAGCTGGCTATTGGAGTAACCCTGTAGCTACTCATTGGCTTTGCTTATGCCCAGCCGCCGCCGGTCAAAAGGGGCAGCTATCCTGCTGCTGGTGATTGCCGCCGGGCTTTCGCTCATCCGGTCGCCCTACCCGCAGCAAACCCTGCTGCAGCATAGTGCCACGTTATTTGCATTGGTATTTATGGGGCTGGATCTGCGCAGGGGATGGTTGACCGCCTGTGGTTTCTGGACTTTTACGGCATTTATGCTGCTGCATGTAATAGGTGCCCGCTGGATATATAGTTATGTGCCTTATGATGATTGGATACAGGCCCTCACGGGGCACTCTCTCTCCGTGGCTATGGGTTGGCAGCGTAATATGTATGACCGCTTTGTTCACTTCTGTTTCGGGCTATTGCTGATATGGCCGGCATACGATCTTTTCCGCCATAAGAACAATGCCTGGCAATCGATATTGCTCAGTTTCCTGGCGGTTAACTTTGGCAGCCTTATGTATGAGCTGTTTGAATGGCAGCTTACACACCTGCTGGCCCCCGAGATGGCTGCCGACTATAATGGGCAGCAAGGGGATCTGTGGGATGCACAGAAGGATATGGCCCTGGCCTTGGGAGGGAGCCTGGTGAGCACCTTGATCCTGGGCACAGTACGTCGTATCTATCCGCTGTATTCTGGATGAATTGGGTGCTATGGATAAGTTAATAATAGGAAATCTTTTTATTGTGCAACGGAATTATATACCTTTGTGCGCTTCAAGGCATAGGCTTTTATGCTTAGCAATTATTCCTAGATGTGATGACCGGGCTAGTACGCCAATTTGCGCTCTTTTTTATTTTATCTCTGGTTTCTCTGGGCTTTCCTGTCGCTTGTGCGCAGAATACGATATCCGGCACCGTATTTGTTGACCTGAATAACAATGCCACCATGGATGGCGCCGAGCGCGGGCAGGGAGCCATACGCGTTCATTTGTATGAGGACCTTAACGGTAATGGCATCATAGATGCCGGTGAACGCAGGCTGCAGACCACACTCACCAATGCTTCAGGGGGATATAATTTTTCCTTTGGCGGCCCTTCTGCTAATTATACCGTTCAGCGGCGCCTGGTAGGGTCCAATAATGATGCGGAGGAACGTTTGAGTAATGGTGCCATGGACCTCACTTCGTCTGATCTGGAACTTATCTATGACGGCTTTAACCAGATAGTGGGGGTGCGTTTTACCAATGTACTGGTGCCGAGGGGAGCCACTGTGGCCAATGCCACGGTTTCCTTTGAAGTGGACGAGGCCGGCGCTGCCGGTACTACGGACCTCACTTTTCGTGCGCATAACATTGATAACTCTCCGGAGTTTACTGCTGGCACCGGTAATATATCCGGCAGAGCACAGACCACGGCTTCGGTTACCTGGAGCGCTGTGCCTGACCCTGCGGTAAATGCAGCTCTGGTGACACCTGATCTGGCTTCTGTGGTGCAGGAAGTGGTGGATAGGGCCGGCTGGCAACCCGGTAATGCCCTCACCATTCTGATCACAGGTACTGGCCGCAGAACGGTGGAAGCTTTTGAGGGAGAACAGGCGAATGCTCCTTTCCTGGCAATTACCTATACTATGCCTGCTACCACGTTGACTACTTATCTGGTGCAGGTAGAGAGCGCAGACCTTTCTCCGTCCGCCGTTCTTACCGCCCCGGGTACTCGGGCGGTTTCTTTTCCTGCAGCTTCAGGGCATTCCGCTTCGGTCAGCTTCTCCTATAATGGAGAAACCACCGCCTGCTATGGCGTGGCAGATTCTGATGACAGCTTCTGGCTGATGAACCGTTTTTCCGGACAGAACTTTCGTATAGGACTTACGGGTGTTGGCGATGTAGAAGCTATGGCCACCAGCCTGGACAGAAATACCATATACGCCATGAATGGCAATCGCCTGGGCACGGTAGACATTCTCAATGGTACTTTCTCGCCTGCACCTAATACGGTGGGGAGCGGCAATGGGGCTTTGGGCACCATCAATATGTCTGATATTGACGGAATGACAGTAGACCAGCTTACCGGCATCTTATGGGGAGCCGTGCGCCGGGGAAGCCCCAATGCCGATCTGCTGATTCATATCAACCCCACGACCGGGCGGCTTATAACAAATGCCTTTGGGCCGGGGATTGATTATCTGCCCGTTTCCGGTGGCTTGCCTGATGTAGATGACTTTACGGTAGATCCTTTTACCGGTATTATGTATGCAACCAACAGCGATGGCGGCTCCGGTACACAGCTGGTTACTGTAGATAAGACTACCGGGGCCCTTACCGTCATAGGTCCCCTTGGGATCGGAGATGTTGAAGGATTTGGTGCCACAGACTGTGGAGACCTGTATGCTTCCACGGGAGAAGGCGGCACAATCAATAACCGCAATAGTTTGTGGGCGGTGAGTAAAGTCACCGGAAACGCTACGCCAGTGGGTATGTTTGCCCAGGGTACTCCTTATGCCGCCTGGGACTTCGAGGCCGCTAATTGCTTGTTTGCCCCGGCTAATCGCATAAGCGGCAAAGTGTTTGACGACCTGGATAACAATGCTACTGATGACGGAGAGCCCGGTGTGCCCAATGTGGCAGTAGAGCTTTATCAGGACAACAATAACAACGGACTGGTGGATGCCGGAGACGTGTTGCTGCAGACTGCCCTGACGGATGCTGTAGGAGCGTATTTTTTTGACTTGGCCAGTGTGCAGGGAAATTATGTGTTGCAAACCAATGAAGCGTCCTATCCTGTGGGATATGTGGCTACTACCGATAATGT
The DNA here is from genome assembly GCA_019638695.1 of Bacteroidota bacterium. GTDB lineage: Bacteria > Bacteroidota > Bacteroidia > J057 > JAJTIE01 > JAHBTG01. The sequence goes on from JAHBTG010000073.1 coordinate 5,495, forward strand.
GGAAGCTCAAAGCTACCCTACTTGTACGGTAGGGCAGATCTATGACAACAAGTCTTTTGGGCTGCGGGATATTCCGCTTGCGAGTGCGCCCGGTTTGCGCCTGCGCTATGAAGATAAGGAGTCCTATCCCTTTGTCTGGACTGCTTTGGTGCCCTGCACCGGCCAGGTACTGGAGCACCAGCCGATAAATGGGGAATGGAGCTATTTCAGCACCAGCTACCTGCCTTATAATCATCCCCAGCGATTCATATTAAATCCCAATTTCCTGCCCCAGGTATTGCCGGGGTATTACCGGGTGAAGGCATGGAACGAACAGGGACAGGAGATATACTCTAATGTCGTGCAGGTACATATGGCAAACCTTGTGGCGGGTTTGGAGATATCGGGCATACACTATACGCAAGGCCTGTTACAGCTATGGGGGCATTGGGCCTCTGATAGCCCGCTAACTCTGCAGGTGGTGGATAGTAAAGGCGCCCAAGTGTATTACACAAGCTTGTATGCTACCCGGGAAACACAAGAAACGATACGCATTCCCTTGCCTCATAACTGGGCGCCTGGCATCTATCAGGCGATCGTTTCGCAAAAAGGAACCCAGCGCATTTCCCGTTGGGTGGTGCAGTAACGGTTGCTGTCCTATTACCTCCAGTGGATCACTTCTTCCTGCAGGGTATATCCTTCCGGTACCTTGGGTATATTATAGCTATACACATTTTTCCATGTTTGAGGAAGCGGTGTATAGGGCGGCTTGGCCGTGCTTACCAGGGGTGTGCGAGAATGCTCCCAGTGGGTGATCCATACAAACTGCCGGGCACTGTCATCTCGTACCAGTTGGCGCCAGACGACATCTCCGCGCGGAATCTCCAGTTCCCGCGTCCAGCGCTGCAGGCTGTCAGGTATGGGGTCTTCCGGCATCGCCCAACGGGGCTGTAGTGTGACTAACCCGGGTTTTAACTCCATATACCACAGGTACTCATAGTGGCAGGCATTACGGTGGCAGGGTTGGCGATCCTCACAGTTATTACAATACCGGCATCCGTAGCCGCCATGTATATAATGCCATTGGAAAAGATTGCTGGGTAAGGCGTTGCTGTCCAGGTTGGGGGCCACCGTTTTGAGCTCTTCCAGGGAATATAACCGCCGGGTTGTCGTATCCGTAGGTACAGGTAATTGCAGGGCTCCCATTTGGGCCGCGCATATGCCTGCCGATACAAGGATGCCGGCAGATAAAAGGAGTGTATAAAAGAAGTATCGCATACCGGAATGCGCACAAACCAAGTGCCAGGATCGACAACGTTCCTGGATATCCGGCAGATGACGGACTCAGACCGATAGCCTGGAGCCTGTCCCGATGGGTTTGGTTTTCGTTTTGCGGGTGGCAAACCGCAAGGACCATAAGGCCACGATTCCTGCCAGCACGATCCATATCACTCCCCAGAAGGTTCCGTTGAGGCCCCATATCCGGGCAAACTGCTCGGCGTCGGAAGTCTGTATCTGGCGGCGGATCGTGTCGTCGTAGATATCCAGGGGGGCGTAGAGGATACTGGTGAGCCCTATGTATTGCAGCAGTAACTCAATGACCACGTGAGGACCTTTAGTGCCCAGTGCAATGAGTATCACCCCCCCGAGCAGTCCGAATACCTGTCCGTAATCGTTGGTGACATACCGGATACTGACCCATACCAGCAGCAGGCCGATGGTGATAGCAATGCCGCGGTCCAGCCTGGTACGGCTGGCGAGTATGAGAATAAGTGCCCCCCATAACATGCTCCCGATGTAGCCCGCCATGAGTATAATAGCGCGGCTGCCGCCCCGTGTGTAAGCGGCGCCGCCCAGGGTGGGTTCTATCTGGATGCGGGAGATCTCTCCACCGGTGAGGATGGCCGCCAGCCCGTGGCTGAGCTCATGGGTCATGACCACGAATACTTTGAAGGGATGAATGATCACCGTGTCCCACAGTAGTACCGTGACCACTATCATGGCCGCCAGCACGGCTATATGGCGCAGGTTGTAGCCCTTGAGCCATTGAGAGGATTCCAGCTTTTCCGGTTTTAGCATGTTCAAAAATAAACAACCCGTGTACGTTGTAGGTACACGGGTTGCAGAAATTATCGTGAATAAATAAAGCCTCGCGGGCCTTACTTGCCCTTGCCTTGAGTTGCGGCTTCCTGGCGCAGAGAGCGGGTAAGCTCTACAGATGCGATGGGAACGTCGCTGTTCTCGGCAATCACAAAGTTGTCATACTTGAGGTCGCGCACTTTCAGGCTGTGGCCCAGGCGCAGGCTGGTGATGTCTATCACCAGTTCCTCGGGCAGTTGAGAATAGACGCCGCGCACACGCAGTTTGCGGGCTTTTTGCACCAGCTTACCACCCGCCAGCACACCCACAGAGCTGCCTATCAGGCGAATGGGCAGCAGCACCTGTACAGGGCGGGCTTCGGATATCTGGCGAAACTCTACATCTTGTACATTGTCATGCAGGTAGTGAAAAGAGGCGTTATTGACGACCGTCTTATAGGATTCTTTGCCCACTTTGAGGTCTATCACATAGGTGTCAGGAGTCAGCAGCACCTTTTCGGCTTCGCGGGCTTCCATTTCTACATGCACAGCACCCTCTTTGGTATACACTACCGCAGGGATTTTGCCGGCATTGCGTAGTTTCTTCGCATATACCTTACCAGTCTGTTGGCGCGGCGCGGCTTCCAGTGCGATTTGTTTCATCTCTCTAGGTTAAAAAAAGTGAGCTAACGGATTCAAAATTATGGATCTTTTTGAGTGCTTCGGCAAAAATGGGTGCTATATCCAGCACCTTGATTTTGCTGCACTCTTTTTTGAGGGGAATGGTGTTGCTGACCACCACCTCTATTAGGCTGGACTGCTCTATGCGTTCATAGGCGCTGCCGCTGAGGATGGGGTGCGTCACACAGGCACGCACACTCCTGGCCCCCTGTTCCATGATATAGTCTGCCGCGCGGCACAGGGTGCCCGCAGTATCTATGATATCGTCTACAATAATGACATTGCGGCCTTTCACCTCCCCGATAAGCTGCATACTGGCCACTTGGTTGGCTCGTTCCCGGTATTTGTCTACCAGTACCAGGTCCCCCTTCAGGTGTTTGGCATAAGTGCGGGCACGGCCCACACCGCCCATATCCGGGCTGGCAAACGTAACGTCTTCCAACTGCAGGGACTGCAGGTAGGGAATAAAGATGCTGGTGGCTTCCAGATTATCTACCGGTATGTCAAAAAAGCCCTGGATCTGACCGGCGTGTAAGTCCATGGTCACCACGCGGTCTGCACCGGCCGCCGTTAGCAGGTTGGCCATCAGTTTGGCACCTATGGATACGCGGGGCTTATCCTTGCGGTCCTGGCGGGCATAGCCAAAATAAGGCATCACTACGGTAACGGCCTTGGCGCTGGAACGCTTGGCCGCATCCATCATCAGCAGCAGTTCCAGCAGGTTCTCGGCAGGAGGGCAGTTGCTCTGCACCAGGTACACATCATTGCCGCGGGTGCTGATGGTAAAGCTCGGTTGCATTTCCCCGTCAGAAAAACGCAACAAGTCTATTTCTCCCAGCTGACAGCCGTAATGACGGGCTATCTCTTTGGCCAGATACTGGCTGGCAGTGCCAGAGAAAAGTTGGAATTGGCGCATGCGCGGTGCATAAACAGGGAAAGTTGCCCCGGGAGGATTCGAACCCCCACATACTGAACCAAAATCAGCTGTCCTACCATTAGACGACGGGGCAAAAAGAGGCTGCAAATATACGCAGCATACAATATCGCGCTAGTAGGCAGCTCAAATTTTTTGCTAAAATTTAAGATTTCCATATCCAGGCCAGCGCTGCATCCCGGGACGGGAATACACGGGTGGCCAGCTGCGCAGATTGCTGGCTACGTCCGGCAAAATCCTCTATAGCCATGGCGCCAAAGGCATCTTCAGGAATGACCAGCGCCAGCTTGCGCAACTGGGGACATCTCCTGAGAATTTCGGTATTGCACCAGGCAATATCCTCCGGGTCCAGCGCATTTTGTTTGCGGGTATCTGCCAGCCAGCCCAGGTTGGGATACCGGTCTGTGTTTTCTTCCACGCAACGAATGGCCTGCTCTATGGTCATCCGAAACTCCGCGCTGGTCTGGTAGCCGTGATGTGTGACGACAACTGCCGGGATGCTTTCGTCTAATTGAACCGTCGCATAAGGTTTATCCAGGTAGGTTTTAGGCATAGCATAGTCGTAGTAGTTATCAAGTTGAAGAGAGTCTGCCGGTTATGCTGTAACAGCACCCACCAGGCTTTGGAGTATCCGCAGGCCGTCGGCATTGCCCAGCAATGGATCTGCACAGCGTTCCGGGTGGGGCATCATGCCATAGACGTTACGGCCGGCATTCATGATCCCTGCAATATTGAGCAAGCTGCCGTTGGGGTTTGCTTCCGGTGTAAGGTTGCCGCTGGCGTCGCAATACTGGAATAGGATCTGGTCCTTGTCCTGCAGTTCTTTAAGCGTGTCTTGCGGGGCAAAATAGTTGCCTTCTCCATGTGCAATGACAATGCGGAGGGGCTGGCCGTCCAGGGCACGAGTCAGCAGGCTGTTGCGGGTGGCCGGGCGCAGGTATACGGAGTCGCAGACAAAAGTGGTGGTATGGTTGTGCAACAGTGCACCCGGTAGCAACCCTGCTTCGGTGAGGATCTGGAATCCGTTGCAAATGCCGATAACATACCCCCCGCGCTGTGCATGCGCAGCCACCGCCTGCATAATGGGGGAGAAGCGCGCAATAGCCCCTGAACGCAGGTAGTCTCCATAGGAAAATCCGCCGCTGAGGAATATGACATCGCACCCCTGCACATCGGTGTCTTTGTGCCACAGGGGTACGACGGGCTGGCCCAGCAGCGTACCCAGCGCGTGGATAAGGTCCTGGTCGCTATTGGTGCCGGGGAAGGTAACTACGCCGTATTTCATAGGACAAAGATAATGCTTGTATGGGCATAATAAAAAAGGCCCTGCTTTACCTGCAGGGCCTTGTAAATATTGTTCGCCTTATGGGTTAGCGGCGTGGTGCGGTGGGCTGGGTAATGTCGCGGCCTGAGTTTCCCGGAGCGGGCTCGGCAGTATCCTGGTTGCCTCCTTTCATAAAGCCCAGTTCTGCTTCCCATACCCAGGGTTGGGAGGGGTCCGGAGGCAGGGGAGGCAGGGTATAGGTGTTGGCTTCCCGCAGGGGAACCAGTACTTCATGAGCATCCCGGGCAGGTGGCGGGGTATTTGTGCGTCCTTGTGGCGAGCCTGCGGGAACATCCAGGTTATTGGCAATCAGGTCCGACGGACTGGGAACTGCCGGAGTATTGCGTACCTGGGCGTTGTCTACAAAATAATCAAAAGGCACGTTGTTGGTGGCTTCCTGTCCCAGGGATACGATAAAACGACCGTTGTTTACTTCCGATATCCAGTGACTGCATCCGGCATTTCCCCTGAAAGAAACGAATACGCGGGACTTGGGCTGCACCGTAGGGTCATTGACAATCACTTCTTTCTGGCCTGCCACCAACTGAAAGCTGCCACCGGAAGTGGGCGCGCCTGCCTGCACCGGGTTATACCAGCTAGGTTGTACCATAGCCATGATCTTGGTCTCGCCATGCTCGAAATTTTCCAGCGCCCTGCCAATGACATAGCAGGAGCCTGTCGCCTTCATGGCTATACCTTTTTGGGGAGATGCTGTCAGGAAATCACCTATATGGATGGGACCGTTTACAGTGCTCACCTTTACGGGCACACGACCGGTAAGTGCTACAGGCACGCCTCCGGCATTGTTCAGAGTGAGCGTTGGCGCCGTAGAATGTACGCCCAGTAACAAGGCATGCTGGGAGTTATCCGCAAGGGCATAGCTGTCGGCCTGGGTGTCTGCAATGGCGATCAGGTCGCCGGGCGTAGTGGTTTCGTTTACGGGGAAATACTCTGCGATATCGCCTCGCATCACATTGGAGCCCGCATAGACATTGTGCTCGGCATACACATTCCCGGCTGCGAAAGCGCCGCCCCAGCTAGACAGCCCCTGGCCGCGGATGGTGAAACCGGAACACAGGAATGGGTTGGTAGTGCCGGGTGTGAACCCCGCATCCTGAAAGCTGGCAAACCGTAGCCGGATCCACTTGCCTCCGTCGGTAGTACTTGAAAAATTAGGTAGGGCGCCGCCGGGGCCCGCATACGTCCAGCCGGGGTTACTGGCATTGGCGTTGCAGGTTAGGTCGGTGGTAGTTAATGCCGTATACGCCAGGTCCGGACTGGCAAATTTTGTCCAGGTGACGCCATCCTCTGTTTTCTCCAGGAAGAGGCCGTCAAAACCCGATTCACCGGACATATTCATCCAGATAGCAGTTTCATACCGGGTATCCGTAACCCCTGTGGGTACCCATATCCAGGGGGAATATACCCGCTGAGCAGAACGGGATGGCAGCCCGGCTTGCCAGAATAACCTGCCTGCATAGAAAACGCCGCTGGCCAGGTAGGTGGTGAGCACAAACCATTGGTCAGAATTAACGCCGCAAATAATTTCCTTGGTCCATCCGTTATAACCCCCGCTGGAGAAGTTAGTTTCGTAAATAGGCCCAAACTGGGTGGCAGGGTAATTTCTGCTGAGTGGAGCTATGGGGTTCCCTATTTTCAGGTATCCATTGATCTGGCCGTTACCCAGTACATCCAGCTTGTCATCGGGGTTGGTGATCCCTCCTATGCTCACATTGCCGTTGCTTCCCAGCACACGTATGCGTTCGGCATTGCTGGTTTTGATGACCAGGTCCTCACTGTCAGTGGTGCCCAGGAAATTGGTGGCGTCATCTGTGCCGCCGTTGCCCTCCAGCAGCCAGCCGGTGCCGCCGCTCTGGTTACTCTGCGGGCGCCACCCGCTGTTGAGGAAGACAAACCCTTCCAGGCGGGCGGGAATGATCTTCTTGCCGGCAAAGGTAGCCGTGTCGGCATCCGCATTCAGGATATACAGCAGCTGGCCTTCCACCGGGGTGGGGGAGTAAGTAATCAGGTTAGCCGTAGCACTGCCATTGTTGGTGATGATCACGGTGCTGGATTTTTTTACAATCGTTATTGCATTGGCTCCCGGCAGGGAGTCTGCATTATCCAGCGCCACTGCCCCTCTGACATGCAGCGGGACCTGCGGGGTAGCAGTGTTTACGCCCACATTCTGGGCGTATAGTTTGCCAATACTTGTGGTGAGCAGCAGCAAGAGGATTCTCTTATTCATCATAGCGACAGAATTAC
>JAHBTG010000074.1 GCA_019638695.1 Bacteroidota bacterium
CAAAGATGCCGGGGTCCGCAATGCGGATCTGGTCTCGCTGCAACACGACCGGGACGGGAATGACCATGGCGAAGTTCCTGACACTGCCTTTGAAATCGTTCTGCAGGGTAAGCACGGTCTTATGGCCGTCTCGCACCACGATCAGTTGGGAAGCCTGGTTAAAAAGCTCGGCACCGGCACCGGCTACATAAAAGCCGCAGAAGGCATGGGCCGGCACTACGCCCAGCAAGAGGAGGGCGGCAGCGAGGAAAAAACGTTGGATTTTCATGGGAAAAGGATTTAGATAGTTGTGAGCATTTAGCGGGTGTTGCCGGCAGCTTGTTTACCGGGGACGTCTGTCCATTGGTAGGCTTTGGCACGGAAGATCTTATCGAAAAGCAAGGTAGTGGGCGACCACACGAACAAGGCCCAGAAGATAGCGGGGAAGATGTAGTAGCGTTCCAGCACAATAAAAGAGGTAACGGCAATACACAGCGTCCAGACAATCCGGCCCGTACGATTGCTGGGCGTAGCACGCGGGTCTGTGATCATGAAGAACGCATAGAGCAGCAAAGCCCCGTTGGTAAACTTGTGGAGGAAGACATCATGCGGCCAGCCAAGGTAAAGGATCTGGTAGACATACTCCAGCCCCAGGAAAGCACCCAGGAACACAAGTGAGGTATCCAGCCGGCCTACTTTGCCCAACACGGTGAGCCCTGTAGCACAGAAGAGAAACATGAGCTGCATATCATGGCCCCACTGCCCGGGAGTGAGCCAGGCATCTTTGGTGAACAGGATACAGACAATAATGGCAAAGTTGGCTGGGTTGAAGAAGTGCTTGTGTCGTGTGCGGAAGACAAACTTACTGCTGACAGCCAGGACACCGGCCAGCGCCATAGTCCACGGACTATTGGTATACAGCAGCAGGCTGAGACTGAATGAACTGATGAGCGCGCTCTTCACGGCCCCCCAGTTGCGGCGCGTAAAGTATTCCCACACCAACTGGGTGCCTATACTGGCAGAAATGACGGCCACATAGTGCCATATACGTGCATTCCATCCCAGGTAAAAGATACCCATGGAAAGGAAGGTTCCCAGGAAGACGATCTGGTACCACCGGGGGTCTACCCATTCCTTGCGCGGTGCGGCAGTTGCAACGGTAGTCATAATAGGTTCAGGAGTAGTAGATAGTGATAGCTGTGACATGATATAGGGCAATTATCGTACCATTATACCCATAGCCCGGAGCCGGGTTCACGTAATCTCAGGAAAAAATGCGGGAAAGGCAAAATCCGTTGCGCACAGGGCTCCTTCTCAGGGATCTACCAGGAGCCTGCTATCCACTGCTAGTGCGCATCCATCCAGTTGGGACCGGTACCGGTTTCTGCCAGCACCGGCACACCCGGCAGGGGCATGGCCTGTTCCATATGCGAAGTAACCAGCGCACGCAAAGCTTCCACCTCGGTCAAAGGCGCCTCAAACAGCAATTCATCATGCACCTGAAGTAACATGCGCGCCTGCAGGCCAGAGGCGGCCAGCGCATGGTGAACGCGGATCATCGCCAGTTTGATCATATCTGCCGCACTACCCTGTATGGGCATATTGATGGCATTGCGTTCGGCAAAACTGCGCACTGTGGCATTACGGCTGTTGATATCGCGCAGTAACTGCCGGCGGCCCATCAGGGTGTAAGCATATCCGGTGGTCTTGGCGCGGGCTACACACTGTTCCATATACGCCTGCACGCCCGGGTATTGCATAAAATAGCTGTCGATGATCTCCTTGGCCTCCGTGCGGGAGATACCCAGTCGCTGGCTAAGCCCGAAAGGCGTAATGCCATAGATAATACCAAAGTTCACCATCTTGGCTTTGGCCCGCATCTCACGGGAGACCTCCTCGGGATTTACCCCAAATACACGTGCAGCTGTGGCGGTATGGATATCCTTGCCCAGCTGGAAAGCTTCCATCAGGTTGGGATCCTGGCTCATAGCCGCCATAATGCGCAGCTCTATCTGGCTGTAGTCTGCCGAGAAAAGCACCCAGCCCGGCTCAGGCGCTACGAATGCTTTGCGCACTTCCCGCCCGCGGGCGGTGCGGATGGGGATGTTCTGCAGGTTGGGATTATTGCTGCTCAGGCGGCCGGTAATGGCCACCGCCTGGTTGTAGCTGGTATGCACCCGTCCGGTATCCGCATGCACCAGCGTGGGCAGCGCATCTACATAGGTGCTTTTGAGCTTGGCCAATTCCCGGTAATCCAGGAGTTTGGCAGGGATCTCATGACCGGCGGCAGCAAGGGCGCTCAGGGTCTCTTCATCTGTGCTATACTGGCCGGTACGGGTCTTTTTGGGCTTGGCCAGCTGGAGCTTGTCAAAAAACACCTCCCCCACCTGTTTGGGACTATTGAGGTTGAAGGTCTGCCCGGCCAGGCGATAAATCTGCGCCTCCAGGCTTTGCAGCTCGGTCTCTATTTCCTTGCTATAGTCCCGCAGAAAGTCCACATCCAGGCATATCCCATACCGTTCCATCTGCTCCAGCACAGGCACCAGGGGCAGCTCAATATCATACAGTACCGGGGCTAATTGCTCAGCCTCCACTTCTGCCTTGAGTTTGAGATAGAGCTGCCAGGTGATATCGGCATCCTCAGCAGCATATTCGGCCACCTGTTCCACGGGCACGTCCCGCATGTTCAGCTGGTTCTTACCCTTTTTGCCAATGAGGGTCTCTATACTGACCGGACTATAATTGAGGTATTGTGCGGCCAGCAGGTCCATGCCGTGGCGGCTATGGCTGTGGCACACATAATGAGCCAGCATGGTATCAAACAAGGGTCCCTGTATGGCAAGCTCTGCGCAGGTGCGTAATACGGCCACATCATACTTCAGGTTTTGTCCCACCTTGGTGATGGCGGGGTTCTCAAAGGGCGCCCGCAAACGGGCCCAGATAGCGGCTTGTGTGGCGGCATCTTCGGGGAAAGGGACATACCAGGCCACACCGGCTTCCCAGGAAAACGACAGCCCCACTATTCGGGCGCTCAGGGCATCCAGGCTGGTGGTTTCCGTATCAAAACAAAATGCCTTCTGCCGCCCCAGGGCTTCGGCCAGGGCCAGTTGTTTCTCAGGGGTATCTGCAATATGATAGGTGTGCGGAGTGGTCGCCAGCGTGGCATAGAGGTTCTCCTCCGGAGATTCCCCGGGTATTTCCGGTTCCTTTTGTACAGGCGCGGGTGTTCCTGCAGAAAAGAGGTCAGGAGCCGAAGGCTTGGCCGCAGGCGAAAGTTCTTCACCGAGCATACGCTTAGCCAGTGTGCGGAACTCCAGTTTATGGCAAAGCGTACGCAGGGCTTCTTTGTCCGGCGCGCCCAGCAGCAGATCTGTCTTATCCAGGGTAACGGGCACATCGGTATGGATAGTGGCCAGCTCCTTGCTCATGCGCCCCTGTTCTGCAAATTCCAGGACACTCTCCCGCACGCTTTTCTTGGCAATCTCCTCTGCCCGCGCAATCACCTCTTCCAGGCTGGAGAACTGTTGTATCAACTCCAGTGCCGTCTTTTCGCCCACTTTGGGGATACCGGGTATATTATCTGCGCTGTCTCCCCGCAGGCCCAGCAGATCGGCGATCTGGTCCGGACGGACGCCATACTTTTGCACGACCCCCTCGGTATCCAGCACTTCTTCCGGGGCAAATTTACTGCCCGGCCGCAGCTGCCATATGCCCGGCCGCACGATCTGCGCACAGTCTTTATCAGGGGTAACCATAAACACTTCCATACCGGCCGCGGCCCCCTGTATCGCCAAGGTCCCTATCACGTCATCTGCTTCATAGCCATCCGAGTCCAGCACGGGAATGCGCAGCGCCCGAAGCAAGTCCTGCACCAGTGGCACTGCCACCTTGATGTCTTCCGGGGTCTCCTCCCGCTGTGCCTTATAAGCCTCATAGGATATTTCCCGGTGAGTGGCCACCTGGCTTTCAAAGGCCACGCCTATATGGGTGGGCTTATGTTTGTCCAGTATCTCCAGCAAAGTGTTGGCAAAACCAAATACTGCGCTGGTATTCAGGCCTGTGGAGGTCATGCGAGGGCTTTTGGCAAAAGCAAAATGCGCGCGGTAGATCAGCGCCATAGCATCCAGCAAAAAGAGGCGTTCGGGTTTCATAGGAGGGAAAAAACGAAAATTACTACAATCCCTCCTGGAAAGGAAACATTTTCCGGCGCAGCCGCCCATCCCGGCCCGGCACCACTGCCACACCCATTATAGGCTGTCATTTTGCATGAAAATGCCCTGCACTTGTTTTTGCCAAAGAAGTTGCACGGCCCGCAGATATACCGTACTTTAGGATGGTCAATTTGTAAATCTTATGAAAAAAAGACTAGTACCCTTCTTCTTGTTCTTTCTCCTCGGCGCTCTTAACGCATTTGCTCAAACATCCGCACGCGTGCAGTTTGTCAACGCTTCTGCAGACCCGGCTTGCGCCAGCATCAAGCTGTGGGCTTTTGTACCTGCCAGCCCACCTACAATCCCTGTAGACTTCTGGCTGGGGGATAACCGGCTGGATAACATCGGTAACAACAGCGCGACCCCGCTTATCGATATCTCCGAGTTTATCACCGGCACAATAAGTTATCCCGTAACCCTCCGGTACAGAGTCACGGTTGCAGGCGCCAGCAATGCAAACACATACCTGGCAGATATGACCGTGCAGGTAAACAGTGCCGGCGATTACCACCTTATCTGCCACGGCGTAGCCGAAGCCAATGACTTCCTGCCCAACCCCGATAGCGAACCTACCGCACTGGCCCTCTCCGCCGTACCTGTGGGTAACGGAAGTACCGCATCCACCACAGCCATCCGCTTTTTCAATGCCATTACCGACCTGGGCAGCCTGGACCTGTATGCAGACGCCACCACCAGCAATGTGGCCTCTGATGCAAGCTATGGCACACATGCCAACTTCTCGCTCGCATCGCAAACCCAGCAACTGCGCATTCGTGCACATAGCCAAACCGCAAACCTGTATTCATTTGAAGGCGACCTGAGCAGCCTGGCCAATGACACCATTCTGCTACTGGCGACCGGCTTTCACCATGCCGACCAGAACCCTGCCAAAACCAGTGACAACCCGGCCGTGGGCCTCACTATTGTGCGGCTGGATGGTACCAGCACTGCCCTGAATACCCTGGAAGGAGGGGGAGGCACCGCCCGTAAAGCGGCAACACTCGCAGCTCAATTTGCTATCTACCCGAACCCGGCCAGCCAAACGGCTCATGTGCGCATAGAGAACCAAGCAGCGAGCCATCTGCACCTTATCGTACGCGATCTGGCCGGTCGTGTGGTAAGCCAGGAAGATCTGGGCACGGTCAATACCGGAACCAGCGTCTTTTCACTGGACACCCGCCGTTATGCACCCGGCTTGTACACAGTGACGCTGCGCCAGGAAAGCGGGGGAGCAATCACCCAAAAACTGAGCGTGGTAAAATAACTGAACCCGGGATATTGTCCCTGGCAAAAGGCTGCTCTGCTACACCAGGGCAGCCTTTTATTTTTGCCGCACAGGCGGAGACTTGCGGCGGGTGTCCCCGGGACCACCCAGTTTGTGTACGGTGGGGAGCTTGCCGTATATGGCCAGGGTCATATCGCGGTCAAAAGGGGCAGGATTGGTGCTTAACGGATGCTGAATATTGACAAAGAAGGTATGGCAGTCCGGGGTAAAGCAGCCCCCTGTCAGTTCGGCCCCCGGAGGAGCTACCAGCAGGCGTTGCAGGTCATCTATAGTGGGTGCCGTCTTACTTAGATCCAGCACGTATAATTCATTATAAAGGATTCCTTCGGCATATGCCGGCACACGTCCACGGTCTGCTTCATTGACATCTTCGTGGATATACAGCAGGTTGCGATGCGTATCGTAGGCCAGATTATCCGGATTAGCAAGGTGGTTTGCCGTCCGCAGGCCGGGGCCGGCCTGCAGAAAGACCTCCACACGATTGGCAAGCGGGTCAAAACGAAGGATGCGCCCGTAAATATCCGAGAAACGCGTGCCCTGCCGGTAAGAAGCCAGGTGAGCAGCCGGGTGTCCTCCCAGCTCCAGGGCCTTAGCCAGGTCCACCTCCGTTTTACCTGTTTCCGTAAAATAGATAGTGCCGTCATTGGCCAGCACCAGGTCTTCCGGCCGCATAAAAAAGGTGGCACCGCGGCGTAACGCCACCGTGCGGATATCCGCCAGGCTGTCTTCATCGCGGGGCAGGGGCAACCAGGTGCCGCCGCCGGCATGCTGACGAAAGGCAAATAACTGGCCCGCCGTAAAGTCCCTGGGGGTATCTGCCACAAATTTGAAAAAGATACCCGGGGCCCAGTCATCCAGCATATACACCGTGCGCTCGTCCGGCATCAGCAGATTGCCTTCATGCGAGAAGCGGCCCATGGCTTTGCGTTTCCCCAGCACACGACCCGAGGCTACGTCCACTTCCACCATCCAGCCAAAGTTGAGATAGGCTGGTCTGCCAAACAGTTGGCTGGTATCCCGCATCCCTGCTTCCCACAGATCCTCATTGCTTTGCGGCTCATATTCTTCACTGGACAAGACCGTGCCCCACGGTGTTTGTACGCCCAGGCAATTATTCCAGGTGCCGCCCACTGCCGTAAAATCCACGGCACGGGCCGGGGTCAGTTGCTGCCAGCGCTCCCCTTGCAGACCGATCTCCAGGATAGTGGCTCCCCCACCCTGTCCCAGCACGGGGTGGGCGCCGGTAGTCTCGTGGTTCACCCAGAGATAGCCATGTGTGCTGCTGCCATTAATAGGTAAATAGGCCATAAAGTCCAGTTTCTCTTTAGCCTTGGCGGGGTGCTCTCCCAGCCATACAGGGTCCTGTGCCTGGAAAAGGATATCGTAGCGAACAGGCGCCCCGGCGATGACGAGGTCTATATGGGTAAAGCTGGTATCTATGGCAGCAAACGGCACCTGGGCTTTTGCCGACAGCCCCGCCAGCAACGCTAAACTGCAAAAAATGGATTTCATTAACATTGAGATAACACGTTGGGCTTAAGATAATTACTCAGCCCGGGAAGTGCTAAAGAAACCGCGCGCCAAGCAGGTTAAGTTTCTGTATCCTCTGCTCCGTTCTTGCTTTTGAAGCCAATGCGGGAAAGGTGTATGGGCTCGTTCGGTTTGCCTTCAAACAAATGGCAGGTGGGGTATACCACCTCCAGCGCTTTGTCCAGTAATTCCTGCACTAACTGGGGGGTAATATCGACAGGGTTCTCACAAATGTGCAGTATCTCCTGGAAGCTCTCATCCTCTGTATAATCGCGGCTATAGCCGGTGACCACTACGTATATCTTGCCATTCCAGGTAGGATTAAACTGCAGCGCAAAGCCGTGCTCCTGGAGCGTCTCGTGGAGGCTGCCGCTCTGGGCAGAGAACACGGCAAGGTCAAAATCTCCTGTTTCCAGTGTAATGCGGGACATGGAACGGGCCTGCAACACCACCTGGCGGTCTGTGATGATCTGCGGACAGGTCTCATGCACATTCAGCCCCACCTGGCGAAAATACCGGGAATTCAGGTTAAGCCACAAAGCGACCTCTTCCAGCGTTGCTTTGACGATGGGAGCCTGGACTTCCCAGGCGGCGTATCGTTCCTCCCGCGCCTTTAGTGCTGCATCAAAACGGGTGCTGTGTTTAGCAAAGCGATCTTCATCCATCTGCCAAATATAGACTTAAACGCCAGCCTGCACTAGATCATATTCAGCGTGGTCATCAGCTGTTTGCGGTAGCTCTTACCCACAGGGATGAATTTGTCTCCCAGGATGAGCGTATTATCCTCTATTTCGTCGATCTGGTCTATGCGCACAATATAGCTGCGGTGCACACGCAGGAACTCGGCATTGCCCAGTTTGCTGTCCATTACTTTCATGGTGCTGTGCACCACATACTTGCGCTCAGCCACATGAATCTCTACATAGTCTCCTATGGCTTCTATCCAGCGGATATTCCGGGTTTCCAGCTTCAGGTAACGGCTATTGTTCTTGATAAAAAGGAACCCCGGGCTCCTAGAGGCACTGCGGACAGGCTCTGCCAGTTCTTCCTTTACCTTGGTCACGGCCTTGAGAAAACGGGGATAGCTCAGCGGTTTGAGCAAGAAATCCATCACGTCATAATCAAAAGCATCCAGGGCATACTCCTTGTTGCTTGTTATCAGGATCACACAGGGAGGATTTTCCAGGTTTCTCAGAATATCCAGGCCCGAATAACGAGGCATCTCCACATCCAGGAACAACAGATCCGGCTCATGCTGTGTCATAGCAGACACGGCCTGCTCACCATCTTCAAAACTCCCCGCCAGGCTCAGGAAATCTGTTTGCTCGATGAACTTCTGTACCAGCATTCGCGAGGTGGCATCATCATCCACCACATAACATTGAAGCTGCTGTGTATTCATTTATATTAGGCTAGACTATAACTCAGGATTACGCATAATCCTGACAGAAGGTTTAGTTTATTGTCGTTTTCGGCTAAAAAATTATCAGCCAAATCCGGGATTTTTAAAGCTTGTTCTCCAGGTTCACCAGGGCATGGCTCAGCAGCTCGCGGGCACGGTGGAGCTGGGCCTTAACGGTTCCCAGGGGAATCTGCAGTTGGGCGGACACTTCTTCGTAGGAAAGCTCTTCAAAATACCGCAAGGCCACTAACTGGCGGTAACGGGCCGGCAGCTGTTCGATGGCCAGCGACAGGTACTCCTTACGCTGCTTCTTGAGGAGGGACTCATCGGGAATAAGGTTTCCATCCTTGAGCTGCAACACAGGGTTGGGGTTATCTTCTCCACCGGCAGGCGCATTGATAGAGAGCGTCTGCATCTTACGCCGCCGGATAAAGTCTATAGAAGAGTTAGTAGCTATTTTAAATAACCAGGTACTGAAGGCAAACTTGGAATCAAAACTTTGCAGGTTACTGAAAGCCTTGGCAAACGTCTCCTGGGTAAGGTCTTCCGCGTCTTCAGGATTCCGGATCATCTTGAAGATGAGGTAATAAACGGACTTCTGGTATTTGCCCAGCAGGCGCTCAAAAGCACGTTCATCGCCCTGCACAGCCGCATCTATGAGGGCGCGGTCTTCTGCTTTGCTATGGGCGGTGTTCTTTTTTGCCATGAGGCACCCGAGGGGCTAAGATTACAAAGGCTATATACAGCAGTGTAAAAATACTGGAATATGTCCAGCAAACATAACCTTAGCGGGGCATTACTCATTTTTAAGTATTTATTAGCCAGGATCAGCCCCCGGCATTTAAGGAGGAATGCCACAAGCCAGGCCAGGCATACGGCCCAAAGTAGCGGAGAGGACACTACAAGCAGGCTTCCGGCCAGGGCCAGGGGCGCCAGTTCATATCCTGCCAACAGCCATTTGTACCGGGGCTTGTAAGCAAATGCCGCTCCCATGTGCCGGGATTTGCGGGCAATCCACTCCCGCCAGGTCACCGGTGCTATACTCACCGACTGTGCCAATGGACAAGGGATCACCCGCATGGGGTGAGGGTGGTACTGGACCAGCAGGTCATCACTGCCGGAAGCGATATGGCGGCACCTGGCCAAAAGAGACTGCGCATCCACCTTGCGAAGATCGATCGCCATGCTGCGCCCTACGCCCATATAGGGCATATGGCAATGAGCCGCCGCCATATACAAGGTTGCGGTATGCAGGGTATCATATGCGATCGCCTGCCCCAGCAGGCCCCCACCGACCTGGTAAGCGCCGCTACCCAGCAGAATATCCGCCTGCGGATCCATAGCTTCTGCAAAATGTGTCAGCCAGTTTGCAGGCACCCTGCAATCCGCATCCGTGAGGACTACCCAGTGGGTAGTCACTGCCTTCAGGCCTTCTGCCAGCGCCCATTTGCGGGGAGACCAGCCCGGGGGTGTCTCGGAGATAGCAAGCACCTGTACAGGTACAGGAACGGACTGCGCCCACTCCTGTGCCTGTTGCCCCCCCTCGTCCGAAGAGCGGTCGTCTACCAACAACACTTGAAAATCCGGGTAATCCAGCTGAGCCAGGGTGCACAGCAGATCCGGCAACACAAGGGCTTCATTATGGAAACATACCAGGACAGTGATGGGTGGCAGCTGAACGGCAAGCGGGGTAGCCCTGGGGCGGAAAGTTGCCCAATAGCGCAGTAACATACTATTCATTCCCAGGTAAAGGGCATATAACAGGGCGCACAGCCCCAGCAGTACCCAGGCCCATTCAGCGGTCCACCTCACACAGCACAATATCAATGGAACCTAGGATAGCCACCACGTCGGAGATAAGCACGCCCTTGCAAAGCTCCGGCAGCACACTCAGGTTACAAAAGCTGGGGCCCCGGGACTTGACCCGGAAGGGAATATCCTTTTTATCCTGGGCCACGAAGTAGAACCCCAGTTCCCCGCGGGGATTCTCTGCCCGCACATAGTATTCTTTATGCACTGGGCGGCTCTTTTTGGGACATACTGCACGAGGGTCAAAGTTCTGGGGGCGGCCTTCCTTCAACAGTCGTTCCGCGCATTGGCGGATGATCCGCAGGCTCTCGGCCATCTCATCCACCCGCACCTTGTAGCGGTCCCAGCAGTCTCCCAGCGTACCCTTGCCTCCCTGGCCCACCGGAATATCAAACTCCAGCTCGGGGTATACAGAATACCCATCTACGCGGCGCAGGTCATAGGCCAGGCCGCTGGCCCGCAACATGGGGCCACTGATGCCATGGTTAATAGCCGTATCCAAAGGGAGCACGCCGATATTGGCCGTGCGCGCCACAAAAATGGCATTATGCGTCAGCAACTTATTCAGCTCATCTATCTTGGGAAGAAAATAGTCGGCAAACTCCAGGCTGCGGGCTTCAAAACCGGGAGGCAGGTCATAGAACAAGCCGCCTACCCATATATAGTTGTAGAGCATGCGGGCGCCACTGGCCCATTCCAGCAGGTTCATAATATGCTCTCTATCCCGGAAGCACCAGAGGAACGCGGTAAAACTGCCGATGTCTATCCCATAGGTACCGATAGCCAGCAAGTGGCTGGCAATGCGGTTCAGCTCACACACCAGCACGCGGATATATTCCACCCGGCGGGGAATTTCTCCTTCTATACCCAGCATGCGCTCTACTCCCATGGCCCAGGCATGCTCGCTATTCATAGCGGCCAGGTAATCCAGGCGGTCTACATAGGGAATCGTCTGCTCATAGGTGAGGCTCTCTGCATGCTTCTCAAAGCACCGGTGCATATACCCCAAATGGGGAATGCACTCCACCACCACTTCGCCGTCCGTCACCAGCTCCAGGCGCAGCACACCGTGTGTGCTGGGATGTTGCGGGCCCATGTTGAGCACCATAAAACCTGTCTTCAGGTCCTGCAGCGGCGTCTTCTGGGGAGAAGAGAGGGAGATGAATTCTGAAAAGGAAGCAACCATCATGCTAATGGTTATCTAACCACTACCAACCTATCCACAAAAATACTACCCGGCACATGGGCCTGAACCAGATACACACCAGATGGTAATGTAGAAATATCTACCGTATTGGTTTGAGGTGAATCAATACGTAAGACTTCACGGCCACTTAGCTCACAGATGCGGATCCTGGAAAGCGGATGGGGGGCTGTGCATTCCACAGTAACAGCGTTGGCAGCAGGGTTTGGGAAAACACGCAACTTACCAAGAGGTGTATGTGCATCTCTACCAGCAGGAGCACACATGACCCTGACAACCAGCTTGGGCACTTTGGTCTTATCCGTCCAGTCAGAACTGAATATGGGGACTAAACGATAGGCAGACTCTGTGACCAGGCGCAGTGAAAAGCCATAGTTACCTTCAGCAACCATTGCTTTAACCATAGCAGTTACATCTATATCTTTAAAGTCGGGCAAGTTAGTACCTGAGTTGGGTATGGTAATCTGCCCCGTAGTAGTAGTGGAGGGCTGGGTATTCCACGTAACTGTTGACTCGTTCCAGGACGATGTCACCCGTTGGATATAAAAGCTATTATTAGATTGATTTACCAACTCTCCGCTACCAGTGTTTTGAAGAGAATACAGCGTCAGACGGGCATCTGTTATATAGATATCACTCGGCAAAGACGACAAATCAAAGCGGATGAAAGAACGGATTGTATATGGCTGCCCACCTGAGGTCCAAGCACCGGGATTTATATCAATACGACTACCATGATTCGTTGTTGGCTGGTTGCTGAACACACTCGCATCCTCACCATCCTCAGGGTTCAAAACGACAACCTGCTGGGCAAATAATGCATGACATATAAACAAAGAGGCAAAAAAGAGTGCTGTTACTTTCATTATATCTATGCTTTTATGCAAGGTAAGAAAAACAAATATGTATGCTCCCTTTCCCCACGGTTTTTTCCTTATG
Source organism: Bacteroidota bacterium (assembly GCA_019638695.1). Taxonomy (GTDB): domain Bacteria; phylum Bacteroidota; class Bacteroidia; order J057; family JAJTIE01; genus JAHBTG01. The sequence continues at coordinate 12,360 of JAHBTG010000074.1, forward strand.
GCGGCTGGATACGGGGTTGTGCGTGTAAACTTGTATAGTGTATTGGACGCG
>JAHBTG010000075.1 GCA_019638695.1 Bacteroidota bacterium
CGGCCAGTATACCGATTTCCTCAATACCCTCGCCAGCGCCCAGCATGCCACCCGCTTTGCAGGCAACACCCCGGGTGGCGGCTTTGCCTGTTCCCAGCAGCGTCGTTATGATATCCTGAATACGGGAACCCCTCCCAACATATACATTACCAGCCGCCCGGACCGCGCTTTGAACTGGCTGAGCTGGGCAGATCTTGCCGGCTACCTGGACTGGGCCGCCCTGCGCCCCGTTTCCGAATTTGAGTTTGAGAAGGCTTGCCGCGGTCCCATGCAGTATATTCCCGGAGAGTATGCCTGGGGTAATTCCACGATTACCGCAGGTACCATCATCGGTTCTGCTGAGAATGGCACCGAAGTGTTCCTGAACCCCGGCGCCAACTGCAACTATGGCGGGGTTACCTTCAGTGGCTCGGGAGACGGCTGTTACGGTCCCGTGCGGGCAGGGGTCTTTGCCAAGCCCACTTCTACCGGCCGTGTGGAATCCGGCGCCAGTTATTTTGGTATCATGGAAATGAGCGGTAACCTCTGGGAATTTGTGGTGCCTGTTTCCGCCAATGCTTCCGGCATGTCCAGAACGTTTGGCGATGGCAGCCTCACCGCAGCCGGAGACCACAATACAGCTACGTGGCCTGCCGCAAATGTGGCTACCGGCGCCAACTGCAACGCCACGGTGGGGCTCAAGGGCGGTTCCTGGGAAAATGCCGCCGGGGCCGAGCTACAGGTCAGCAGCCGTTACCACATGCGCTATTCCGGTCACGTTACCCGCCACTGGGCTGTAGGAGGCCGCGGGGGCCGATAATGTCAATACTTATCTCCTGGATATATACACATCACATACACCTTTTGTATTAGCATATGTTTCTCCATCATAAACTCATGTCTACAACCATGGTAAAGCGCATCCTGATACTGGCGGCCTGTTATTTGCCAGTAAGCGTATGGGGCAATGCCCTGAGTCTTTCTAACATCAACGTGAACCAAGCAGCCCAAACCGTGAGCTTTACGGCTCAGTGGCAGAATAGCTGGCGGGTGAATGTGGTGCCCTTTAACTGGGATGCCATCTGGCTCTTTGTCAAATGGCGGAATTGCGGTGTAGACCCCAATACTGCCTGGACTCACGGAACGCTTAACCTGGCGGGCAGCACTGTGCCGGCTGCGTTGCAGGCTACCCAGAAGGACGGCACTGCCGGTATGGATGTCGATAACCTGGGAATGATGCTGCGCCAGAATACGCCCGGCGTCTATCCCACAGCGGGGCCCTACAACATTACCCTGAATGTGACCAATATGCCCACAGACCCTGTGGCTACCCCCATTGACCTCAAGGTATTCGGTATAGAGATGGTGTTCATCCCCCAGGGGACGTTTTCCGTAGGCGATGGCAACAATGGCAACAACACCCGCCAGTTTAGCATCACTGCTATCAATAATGAGAACGCTATAGCGCTGCCTATACTCAGCTATACCACCCAGAATGCACCGGCTGGCTTCCCCAAAGGTTACAACGCCTTTTATGTGATGAAGTATGAAGTGAGCCAGGGACAGTATGCGGAGTTCCTGAACACGCTGGCGGCCAATGCACAGGCGAACCGCTACCAGAATGTGTATTACAACTATCGTAACATGATCAGCCCCAATGGCACGGCCCCGGATATCTACACCGCTTTGCGCGTAGACCGTGCCTGTAACTATCTGTCCTGGGCAGACTTAACCGCTTACCTGGACTGGGCCGCCCTGCGTCCTATGAGCGAGATGGAGTATGAGAAGATCTGCCGTGGCCCGCAGGCGCCCGCTATCAATGAGTATGCCTGGGGATCTACCAATATCTCTGTGGCACAGGATATTTCCACTACTGTGCCCGCAGAGGACGGCTCGGAAGTTATCCTTCCGCTGGGTGCACGTAACTGTGCTTATGGCAACGTGCAGTTTACCGGTGGGTTTGGACCGGGCTCCAATGGTACGCATGACCGCTACGGACCGCTGCGTGTAGGCATCTTTGCTTTGCCTACTTCTACTACCCGCGAAGCCACGGGCGCCACTTATTACGGTGTGATGGAGATGAGTGGTAATGTGTGGGAATGGACAGTATATCTATCTGCCGAGACCGCTTCCCAGAATTTTACGGCTACTCTGGGTAATGGTAACCTGGATGCCAACGGCAACCACGACGTGGCTGTATGGCCGGCCTATAATATCACGATACCCGCTACCAACAATACACCCAATAAGCCTATTGGCGGCCGTGGAGGCGGATACTCCTCCAGTACAGGTGACTTGAGGATATCCGACCGTTACTATACCCATTACCAGTTTATGGGAGATGGCCTGGGTCGCTCCAGTTCGGTAGGTGGTCGTGGTATACGCTAGGCATTTCCCCAATCTTTGTTTCCTTTCATTGCAATTCTTTCGACTTAAATCTTCCATAAGATGGTCAAGTCTCTAAAACTGATATTCGTAGCCAATCTGCTGGTATTGCTCTGGCTGCCGCAGGTACATGCCAACTATTTGCGCATCACGGGTGTAACCCCCAACCAGACGGCTGGCACCGTAACCTTTGGCCTGCAGTGGCAAAACAGCTGGCGTACCAATTATCCTCCCTTTAACTGGGATGCCGCCTGGGTATTTGTCAAGTTCCGTGAGTGCGGGGTAGACCCCAATACGGAATGGACCCACGGCATCATCAACCTGGGGGCCAGTACGCTTCCTGCAACCCTGGAGAGTACTACGCGTACCGGTACTGCCGGCATAGACCCCGATAACCTGGGGGTTATGCTGCGCCGCACGTCCGTAGGTAAGTTCAATGATGCCAGTGCACACTCCATTACCTTGCGTGTTACCAATATGCTGCCAGCCGGCACAGATATGGACATCAAGGTGTTCGGCATAGAAATGGTATTTATTCCTGAAGGCGCCTTTTTTGTAGGCGATGGTGTGAATACCTCTACGTATGGCAACTTCTTTCCCGCCCAGCGTATTGATACCCCTTCAGGTCAGACGCTTACCAGCTCTACCAGTTCAAGTCTGCCCAATGTGACCATACCTGCCACTTTCCCCAACGGATATGGCGCGTTCTATATCATGAAGTATGAGATTTCGCACGGGCAGTATGCAGAGTTCCTAAATACCCTGCCTTCCAGTGCGGAGAACCCCCGCAACGTGAGGAATACCGGTGGCACCAGCTTTCGTCATGCCCTGATGGATAACGGCACGGCCCCCACCAAATTCTACTCCAATTACCCGGACCGCGCGCTTAATTACCTGGGCTGGGCGGATCTGCTGGCGTACCTGGACTGGGCCGCCCTGCGTCCTTATACCGAACTGGAGTATGAAAAAGCCTGCCGCGGGGCGATGCCTCCCGTACCCGGGGAGTACTCCTGGGGTAATACCACTATTGTAGAAGGACTTACCTATAGCAATACAGTGCCTGCAGAGAATGGCTCTGAAACCCTGCTGGAGCCTACTTCTAATTGCAACTATATCAATAACAACTTTGTCGGCGGAGTAGGCGCCTCTGGTCCCACTCGTGTTGGTATCTTTGCCCGCAACAGCCTCGCCACTACCCGCACCTTGTCCGGCGCTACTTATTATGGCGTATTGGATATGACCGGTAACTTATGGGAATATGTAGTGCTGGCTACCGTGAATGGTATTGCCGATTTCAATGGCGCCCTGGGCGATGGATATATCAATCCTACTACGGGGCATCATAATGTAGTGGGTTGGCCTGATCCGACGGTGGCTTTGGTTAATTATAATTCTCGCTCCGGTATCCGGGGCGGTAGCTGGGGAGATTCTGATCTCAGCCAGCTGAGCACGAGTAACCGCTACTATTCCCGCTTCGGATATAATATCCGGGAGAATAGTGTGGGAGGCCGTGGTGCCAGATAAGCCCTTTTATGACGGAGATAGCTTGTGAATAGTAGCCAGTACATGCCAATTATGAATACAAAATATATACGGTTTGGGCTTTGGATCTGCCTTTGGCTGGGAGGTATGCACACGCGCGCATGGAGCAATGCAGTGACCATTACCAACCTGACCATGGACCAGGCTGCGGGTACCGTTACTTTTGACCTGGCTTGGAGAAATTCCTGGCGCACAGATGTGGACCCCAATAACTGGGATGCGGTATGGGTGTTTGTCAAGTTCAGGCCCTGTTCTGCGCCGCTGACGGACCAATGGACGCATGGATTGCTGAGCACCACATTGGGGGATCATAATTTTGGCACACTGGAGCCTACCAACCGTCACGGCACAGCTGTGGCTATAGATGCTGCTCCCAATAATACGGGCGCCATGCTGCGCCAGCCTGCAGTGGGGTTGCATCCTGTTGCCGGGCCTTATTCGATTACACTGCGGGTAACCAATCTCCCGGCCGCCGGCACAGATATTGATCTTAAAGCGATAGGAGTGGAAATGGTCTATATTCCCACAGGCACCTTCACGGCCGGAGATAGCGGGCTCAACTGGGATTCCCGCCGTTTCAACTCAACTGTGATTGATGGCACGGAGACCACCATTTCTTATACTTCTACGGGTTCCGGAACTTTTATTACCTATACGTTGGGTAGTTTCCCGCGTGGCCAGCAGGGATTTTATTGCATGAAGTATGAGATCAGCCAGCAACAATATGCGGTTTTTCTCAATACACTACCTACCGGCTTTGCGACCACTCTATATCCCGGTTCCCCTGCGTCATTGGGCTACCGCTTTGCCATTACCAACTCCGGCACTCCCCCTAATATCTACCAGGTGGTGGAAGCTGACCGCGCCTGTAACTTCCTGACATGGGGAATGGTGAGCAGTTTCCTGGACTGGGCCGCTTTGCGACCCATGAGCGAACTGGAGTATGAAAAGGTTTGCCGCGGGCTGGGTCCGGTAGTTAATAACGAGTATGCCTGGGGTACCACCAATATTTTTAATGGCACTGCCTTGTCCACCACGATTCCCCTGGAGAATGGTACGGAGGTTTTCACCAATGTTCCCATCCCCAATGTTGTCTATAATAACACCAGCTATGGAGGCGGGCGTTCTGCGTCGGTGGGTCCCAGCGGAGACCGCGGCCCAGTGCGGTGCGGTATCTTTGCGCTCCCTACCACCAATACACGCCAGGCCGCAGGTGCCGGTTACTATGGTGTGATGGAGCTGAGCGGAAATGTTTGTGAATATTGTGTTTCCTTGAGCACGCTCACCCAGTCCGGCGGTACCCGTCCGTTTTTGCCCACATTGGGAGACGGCATGCTGGCGGTCTCCGGTTGGCACAATGTTGCCGACTGGCCGGATGCCCCCATACCTGCCGGAGCATCTACCTATAACCAGTGGGTAGGCTGGCGGGGCGGGTGTTTCTATGATGCCACTACGGAGCTGCGAGTTGCTCACCGCACACGCTCCTCTGTGTTTGATGCGAGCTGGAACTTTGGCGCACAGCATTCCAGCAGCATAACCAACCATTTCTATACCGGGGGCCGGGGGGTTCGTTAATTCATAATGAGGGAATATCTGTGAAAATCAGAAACCAACATACGGTGTTTAGCAAAATAGCCCGCTGGGTGGCCGGTGTGCTATTGCCATGCCTGCCATTGATTGCCTGGGCACAGCCTGCCAATAATAATTGCCAGAATGCTGCTGTCATTGCAATTCCTAACGGAGGATATGCCAATGGGGTCTTTATTGGGGATACCATTGTCACTTGTGGTGCCACGGTCCAGCCCGGTGAGTATTTCCCTCCCCAGCAGGTAAGCAACGCACATGATGAAGGTTCGGTATGGTATCAGTTCACCCTGCCCACTACCAAATCGGTGCGCATCACCCTGCGCCAGGCCGGTAGTGAGTTACTTTTTGCCGGGCAGGATGCCGGCTGGACGCTTTACCGCACGGGGACCTGTATGCCCACGGCGCTTCAGATGTTGGACCCACCTATTGTCAATATCGAGGGATATACGCACATCTGCCTTAAGCCGGGTACTTACATGGTACAGGTGAGCTTTCGTTCCTATCCCTGCGATTCCCTGTTCCTCGATCTGGATGTCCGCCCGTCCTCTTCCCAGGATATCCTGTATGACTATGCCAGTTCTCCGCTGAATTTCACGGTGGTCAATAGTATAAACCTGCCTTCCTGGTTAGATCAGTTTTATACCATTAACTGCCAGTCTCACCACCAGGGAGAGGTGCTGTGTCCTACCACAAACTATCAGCAGACCACCTGGCATGTGTTTTCTACGGACAATTATGTAGATCATGTTCGTTTTGAAGTGGGGGAGAATCCCTGGAACCCCAGCCTGGCATTGCCTAATCCCCGAACGTGGGGGTACCAGCTTTATGAGGGGGATGCCCGGATAGATTCCCTGGCAGACGGGGTACCCGTGGGTGGGGTAAATCTAACCCCTATAGGTTCTTGCCGCACATTGGAACAGTATAACTCCTATACCTATGCGGCGGCTATAGAGAACTGTAACCTGGACCCCAACAAGACTTATACCATTAAACTTTTTCACCCGCGCACCTTCTCCGGCCGCATCAATGTGCGCATGTACGAGGTGGGTACGCAGGCTACATTGGGCCCTGATCCTACCAATCTTCCGGTATCCAATACCCTGGGCGTGCTGCCCTATGGTACAAACTTGACGCGTAATAACGTGTTCTCCTGCAACGCCATGATGAACCGGCAGCCCAGCTGCACGCCTGCTATCCCTGGTTCTGGCACCATTTCCTGGGGCGGAGGGGTGTTTAACATGAATGCCTGGTATACTTTTGAGCTAAGTGCAGATGCAGATGTGACTATTAATATGGCATCTTCGGCATCTCCCTTGCCCTATGTGCGTTTGTACAGCGGTGATCCTATGGTAGACGGTTGCGGCGCGCTCACTTTGTATGCCGATTGGCGTACCAACACTCAGAATCTGCCCTGCCTGCCTCCCGGAAGGTATTCCCTCCAGGTGCTCGGTATGAATAATCCCACTACTGCGCATTACTTGTCCAGCAGTTTTCCCACAGGCAATAACCTGGGGTTGGGATTTTCGCTGACTATTGGCATCAATAACGTGGCTCCTCAAATATGGGGATTGCATACCGCTGCGGAGCGCGGCTATTTTAATAGCGGAAACCCGCTGACCAGTCCTATAGGATGGTTAAGTGCTGGGCCCGATTATTTCGACTGTCGCGAGACTGTACTGCCTGCCGGTGGTGCAGCCGGTTGTAAGCCTGCGGCAAACCGCGCCATTTACCGCCTGATCAATGTAGGGCAGAATGGTATACTTACTGTCAGCGGCGCCACATGGGAACTTCGTTACCGCCTCTATCGCGGAGATGCTTCCACCGCTCCTGTAGTGGGTAATGAAATTCAGGGATTGGTAGACCAGGCCGGTTGCCAGCGCCCTTATTATTGGTGGGAGCGCTTTAAAGTCTGTGTAACTCCCGGGGTATATACGCTGGTGTCTTTTGGAGATGACTCGGATATCAAGCGGGGCGATAATCCCCAGATCTACTTCGAGGCTTTCCCCGCAACTCAGTATACCGATCCGCTGAATCCGCAGGTTACGGCCAACTTATCCTCTACCAATACTACGGTAACATCCGCTACCGTACGTTTCAACTGTATGGATAATCCGGAGACCATTATTGCCGGGGGCACTCCGTATGCGCCTTGTAACGGGGCTACCAAAATGACCTATCATGAGATCTTCGTTGAGAACGAGCTTTCGGTTACTTTCTCGGTCAGCCATAGCCAGTATATGAACGATCAGGGCGGGGTGCAGGCGCGCATCTTCCAGGGCCGCCGGAGCACCGGCAGCCTGACGGGTATTTTTGCGAACTGTACCAGCGGGTTTACGCAGAACCGTTGCAGTCAGACAATGGCTCCGGGCTGGTATACCATTGTCCTGTATGGCTGGGAGGGCCAGACTTTTGCGGCCCCTACGTATACCAGTGGCCGTGGCGGTATACTGGGCAATACGGCCAGCTGGACGTTGTCGGGTCTGACCCCGTATACCCCCCAGCGCTTCAAGACCATTGCCACTGCGGACAGCTCTCTCAAGCACACCCAGAAAGTTGCCTGGCTTGCCAACCCGGGACATACAGTTACCGTGCCCAATCAGGCGCGTTCCTACAATTTTGCTACGGAGTATTGGGACTGTAACCATAATCTTCCCCTGGAATCCGGCATAGTACCTTGCGGAACTACCGGCCAGTTCAACCGCCATTCTTTCCGGGTATTTGAGCTGACCAAAGCCAGCTATGTCTATATCTCCGGGATTAACCCCTATCCATACGGGTATATGAGCAAGCTCTACCGGGGAGACTTGCGGGCGCTGCCCACACCTGCTCCCGGTGATGAGTACCCGGTAGAGCACCCTTGTATGCATGATGAGTTCAGGCTGTGCTTGCCTCCGGGGCTTTATACCCTGGTAACTTTTGCCAATAACAACCATATCGGTTACTCGCAGACGCCTTCTATTTACGTAGACAGCCTGGGTGTGTCCAAGCATGACTTTGCCCGTAATGCCTATGACTATGGGCTGGTGCCTACTGATAATTCCGAATATTTTGGGGCTGTCGGTGCCCCGCTGGATGCCTTTGGCCGCACACCCAGTGATGACTTTTTTATGTGCGCTACCTGGGCCAGTACCAGCGATCCCTACACTGCAGCCAATGGCGGTCTTTGCGACATAGGTTCCATGCCGCCGATGACACCGGCACCCAATTCCTACAATCCTCGCCGGAATCTCTGGTATACCTTCCAGGTGCAGAACCCGGGCTTTGTTCATGTAACGGGCTATATGCTGACGCCTAACCGCACGACCACTGCCCGCATGGAGGTGTTCCGTAGTGATGATGTGAATTTTAACCCGGGCGCAGGGGTAGTAGACTCTACGCTGGCACAGGGCCTCACTTTTGTGGGTACTACGCGCGTGCCCAGCTGGTGGTGTCCTAATAACCAGGGCATTACTTTCTACCGGGATCCTTGCCGGGAAACGGCACTTACCCGCTACTATGTACTGGTAACGGATTATAGCGCCCACCATCCTAATGCGCAATTCCGCCTGGGTATTCGCATGGAGCCCGCGCCGCCGGATTACATCTACTATGATCACTATTCCGATGCGAATGAGATCAATACGACTAATGGTATTAACTGTGCTGCGCCTTATTTAGGCGAGGTACTCTCCTCCGGTACCTTTACCGGTTGCCTGGGCAACCTGAACTGTGCCACCAAGGATGTGCCTGACCAGAATACCTGCGGTACGCACACCATCTGGTACAAGTTCACGGTAAGTTCTTCCGGACTGGTGCGTATCAATTACAACCGCCCCAATGGGCAGATTACCTGGGCCGATGCCGATATGCAGTTGTACCGCCAGGTGGTTCCGGGAGATTCCACTTCTGCAGGTTTGGTAAAGATTCCGCTGACCGGCCGTAGCTTAGCCAACCCCGATTTTAACCATCCCACGGTATATACCTGGGGAGAAGGGTGTATGAATCCGGGTACTTATTATATCTTGTTTACAGGATGTTCCTATCCCACCGAAACGGTGATACCCCGCATCTGGCTGGTGCCTGACAATTTTGACTTATGCCAGGCGCCGGGGGCGTTTACGGTGAACAGCTTCGGCACCTATTCTACCATGACAACTATCAACTGTCACTCCATAGGCGAGGGTCCGGGCGAGGATGGTACCAATATGGGTTGTTTTGGAGTGCCCACCGGGCGCAAGACCCAATGGGTGAGGGTGGATCTCAATATCAATGACACTACAGACATGGATATCCAGCTCATTCCCATGGGAATGAATGTGATCGGGGACTCTGTGCGCTATCGTATCGGATATGGCACCTGCAGCAGCATGACCTTTGACAACTGTATTTATGAGGGCGCCAATATCATCCTCAATTTACGTTGCCGCCTTCCCGGCTCCTACTGGATCCAGTCTATTATGCCGGACTGGGCTACGGGGCAGCTGGAGTACAAGGTTACTTTTACAGAATCCAATACGACCACCTGTACGCCTATTGACCCCCAGGCGCCTAATGCGGTGTTTACATTCAATGCCAATTGCGTGGATGAACCCGTCTACTTTACCAACTACTCCACTGCCGGAGATGTCATGTCCTATCGCTGGAACTTTGGTGACGGTAGTCCTGTGTCCACGGATATTAATCCCATTCACCAGTATGTAACTCCCGGTACATACCCGGTTACACTTATTGCTATCAAGACGCTGATTATGCCGGATACGGTGTTGTATGATACCATCACCCGTTTGGTAACGGTGCAACCCCGTCCTGTGCCTTCCTTTACGCTGCCGGTTACTGTGCTGGCGGGTGAGCCCTTTACGATCTCCAATACCAGTACCAATACCATTGTTTCTTCTGCTTTCCTGTGGGATTTCTGTGCGGCAGGAGCTCCTAATTGCGGTACCAGTCCGGCCAGCAGCTTGCTGCAGAACCCGGCGCCGGTGACCTATAATATTGCAGGCACCAAAACCATCTGCCTCACCATATTCAATGGGACTTGTTCTGAGACCGTGTGCCATGATATAGAGGTGACTTACCAGAATATCTTCACTGGCGGCCCTTATGACGGTTTTGGGGTAGTGAAGCATAGCAATGTGTGCGAGCTGAACATCTTTACCGGCGGTCCCTATGACGGACATGACATGAACGATAGCCTCGCCGATTGCGCCATCAGTATCTTTGCGGGTGGTCCTTATGACGGCTTTGCCGTGATAAAGCACACCAGTATCTGTGAGCTGAACATCTTTACCGGCGGCCCCTATGACGGGCATGATTTGAACGGCAATTACCCGAATTGCATAATGAACATCTTTGCGGGCGGTCCTTATGACGGCTTTGCGATAGTCAAGTATCAATCTGTTTGCATAGAGAACATCTATGTGGGCGGTCCTTATGACGGGCACGATGCTGCTGCCGATCTTGCCGATTGTGATGTGAGCATTTTTGCTGGCGGCCCCTATGACGGTTTTAGTGTAGTGAAACATACCAGCATTTGCGAGCTGAACATCTTTACCGGTGGCCCGCATGACGGACATGATGTGAACCGTCTCTTAGCCGATTGTGACTATAGCATCTTTGCTGGCGGTCCCTATGACGGCTTTAGCGTGGTCAAATACCAGCCGCAATGCCAGCCTAATATCTTTGTCGGCGGCCCTTATGACGGCACAGACCCAGAAGCCCGTCAGAATGAGTGCTTGCTCAATATCTGGTCTGGTGGTCCTTATGATGGGCATGCCTACGATATCATCAACTCTTTTGATGCCTATGGAGATGAAGTGTGCATCGGCCAGCAAGCCACGCTTACTTCTCAAAGTCCTGCAGACTGGTATAGTGTGCGCACGGGAGGAGCTCCGCTGGTGACCAATACCACTACTTATGTAACGCCCGTATTGACACAAACCCGTGTCTTCTGGGCTCAGAGCGTATGTTGTCCCAGTTGTGACCGTGTGCCTGTTATTGCCCAGGCGCAGCGTAGCCTTACCCCCAGTTTCTCCTACGTGCCCGCTTGTACCGGACTTAGCTCTTCCTTTACCAATACTACTATTGTGAGCAGCACGCCTACTCCCAGCATAGGTTCGGGAAGACCTATATCCGGTCTGGCTACCACCGGAACTCCTCCGGGTCCCGGTCAGCTGTCGTTTGTCAATGGCACCGTGAACTTCTCTCAGCTCACAGACGGCGTACACAATAACTATACCGCCTGGAATGGCGCCAACGCCGCTGCTGCCACGCAGTGGGTGCAATGGAACTATGTGACTCCCCGCTCGGTAGGCCGCATCTATTGGTGGAACGCCTTTAGCAGTGCCTACCAGAATAACCAGGCCATTGTGGCCAAACTCTACTATGGCACGTCCTCCGGCTGGGTAATGGCCAAAGCCTGGGTGCTGGAGTACCCCACTACCGGTAACTTTGATACCGGACTGATCGGTGAAACCAATGGCCTGTTTGCCAATCGCTGGATGCTGGAACTGGATGTGCCTGTGGCCAATGGCCCTAACTGGGGCGAGTTCCAGGTGCTGGCCAGCACACCTACCATTGGCAGCGGAACCGTTACCTGGGATTTTGGGGATGGCCATACGGCCAGCGGCAGCCCCGCCACCCATACGTTCCCCAATGGCAACGGCACGTATGATGTGACCATGACCTTTAATGCTAATGGCCTATGTCCTACCAGCGTAACGCAGTCTGTGCCTATCTGTGATGATATTGT
>JAHBTG010000076.1 GCA_019638695.1 Bacteroidota bacterium
CTGACCAAGGCAGTCTATAACAGCCTGCGCCTGTTGCTTACGCCATGGGATACCATTGTCAAATTCTTCTTTGCAGAGAAAGATCTGCTCAAACTCGAAGACCTGCAGCGTTATGCCGTATTCTTCCGGGATTTTGATTTTATCGTTAAAAGCCTGGTAGCGGCGTATGCCCAGAAAGGGGCAGAAGAGATTGCCCGCGCACCTTTCCTGGAGAAGCTGGATAAAGCCGCCGGCCTGTATGCCGAGCGTACCGGCGAGTCTCTCGACGCATACAGAGAAGCCCGTTTCCTGGCCCTTACCGGGCAGAGCCTGAGTAGCTGGATGATGGCGGCGACGCCTGTGCCCCGTCAAGGCATTAATACCTTGCCGGGCGTCCAGGCGCCTGTGCCGGTGGCGGTTACCCCACCTGCCGCAGAGCCGCCTGTAGCGGAGACAACCCCCAGCCCGGTTCCTGCCCGGCAGGCAGATAAGTTCCAGGCTGCCAAGGGCAATCCCGCTGCCCCCACGGTGGCCAAAGCCCCGGCTATAGCTCCCGGCGCCCTGCTTACGCTGGAAAGCATCCCTCTGCACAAACAGTTCCAGTATATCCAGAAGGTGTTTGGCGGAGATGCCCAGCGCATGAAGGATACCCTCATAGCCCTCAACCAGCTGGAGACTTCCCAGGAGATTGCCGATTACCTGCGCACCCGTATCTTTAACATGCCGGATAACACGCATGATGCCAAGATCAACCAGGAGTTCCTGGAGTTTGCCCAGCAGCGTTTGGTATCCTGAAAGTGCCGTATTTATTGGCGTGAGCTCCGGTAGCAGATTGCCAGAGATTTAGCCCTGGTTTCAACCTGGCTTAACCTTGCTAAACCTGGTGTCCGTTACTTTTGTGTATCTCTTACTTATATGGGTATGCACACAGTCTTGGATTCGGTCCTGGCAAACGCCTCTCCTGCCGGTGAGGCAGGCCAGTCTTTGCAATCTGCCATGTTATCACCGGAAGGGGGCCAGATCCTGGAGGCATTGATGGAGAATATCTCTGCACTTGTCTTCTGGAAGGATGACAAACTTGTCTACCGGGGGTGCAATTATAGCTTTGCCCGTGCCCTTGGGTTTGATCACCCGGGACAGGTGCTGGGTTCTACAGATGCAGATATCATTGCGGAAGCCGAACAGGCCCAGGCCTATATAGAAGTGGATACCGAGGTGCTCACCAGTAATCTGCCCTATGTCAGCCATGATTTTGTCAGCCGGGTGCCCGGCAAACCGGAAGGCCAGTGGGTGCGCACTTACAAATACCCGTTACGTGACGCTAACGGCACGGTCTCGGGTATCCTGGGGATTGTCTGCGAAGACCGGCAGACCGTCTATCTGCCTGGTTTTCATAAACAAGGCTGATCCTGGTCAGGATACCTGGCCGGTGGGGACTTCAGTAAATGGCCGGGATACGCTGTCCCGGCTTTCCTTGTATCTTTAAGCCTTCATTCTAACTTGTTTTCAGATGCTTAAAGAATTTCAGAAATTTCTTCAGCGCGGCAATGTCCTGGACCTGGCCGTGGCGGTTGTAATAGGCGGCGCCTTTGGCGGTATCGTCGGTTCCTTTGTGAAAGACCTGCTGACACCCCTCCTGGGTGCGCTGATCGGCAAAGTGGATCTGCGCCATCTCCAGGTTTCTTTGGGGGGCGAAGCCGTGCTTACCTATGGGAATTTCCTCCAGGCGGTGATCGAGTTCCTCATCATTGCGTTTGCTGTGTTTATGCTCATCAAAGGCATTAACAAGCTGAAAGATACTGCTGTCAAAAAGGCTAAAGAGGAGGCCCCCGAGGCGGAACCCGAGCCCACTCCCAGCGAAAAATTGCTTACCGAGATACGCGATCTCCTTAAGAGCGGACGCTAAGCAGCTAGAGAGTCTTGGCATACCGTATACTCTATCTCTCGTATGATGGCATGACCGATGCCCTGGGTCAGAGCCAGGTGCTGGCATATCTGTGTCACATGGCTGCTACGGGCGAGGTGTCGTTTGACATCGTCAGCTTTGAGAAACCGGAGCGTTTTGCCGCGGAGAAGGCTAAAGTGGAAGCCCGCATTGCAGGCACGTCCGTACGATGGTTCCCTTTGCCTTATCATAAAACGCCCCCCGTGCTGAGCACGCTGAAAGACTTGCGTGCCGGTTGGCGGCAAGTAAAAGCCCTGTGGAAACAACAGCCCTATGACATTATTCATGCCCGCGGGTACATCACCGCCTTGCTGGCGCATAGGGCTCAACGAAAGTGGGGCGCCCGTTTTATCTTTGATATGCGGGGTTGGTGGGCCGATGAGAAGAAGGAAGCCGGCGCCTGGGCCTCCTCTTTATATGCCCCTGTTTATCGCTACTTCAAGCAAAAAGAAGCTGCTTTCTTCCGGGAGGCGGACCTTGCCGTGAGCCTTACCTACGCCGGTCAGCGGGAGATCGTGAAACAAGGGTGGCGGGCCGCAGACCGCATTATGGTAGTCCCCACTTGTGTGGATTTCAATGCATTCCCCGGTCCGTCTGCCGAGGTGCGCCGGCAGGTGCGTACCCGGCTGGGCATTCTGCCAGATGCCTATGTGATGCTTTACAGCGGTTCCCTGGGCGGGAACTATCCCGTAGAAGAGATCTTCCGCATATTCCTTCAGTTACGTCAGCTGCGGCCGGATGCCGTGCTGCTCCTGCTCACTAAAACGGATCCTGCAGGCATTGCGGCGCAGGCCGGCCAATGGGGTATTGCCGCGGATTCCCTGCGGATAGCATCCTGTGCCTACTCAGAGGTGCATGCCTATCAGAATGCCTCTGATTGTGGCCTGATTGTGTATACCCCCAGCTATTCGGGTATCGGGCGCAGCCCTACCAAGCTGGGGGAATACTGGGCCAGCGGTTTGCCTGTGCTGGCCACTGCGGGCATAGGCGATGTGGATGACATTCTGGCCGGTCACCCGGGCAGCGGGGTGGCTCTGCCCTTTAACCTGCCCCCGGAGGACTTATGCCCCTATATTGAGCAGTTGCTGGCCCTGGGCACTTCTCCGGAAGTGCTGCGCCAGTATGCGCAGGCGTATTACAGCCTGGACGGCGGCTGCCGGCGATACCTGGCAGAATACCACAAGCTGCTGGCCTTGCCCCCGGTAAAGGCTAATCCTTAACTTTGCCCCTTGCTATACACGCTATAACCTATACTTTGCATGAAATCACTTGTCACCGGCGGAGCCGGATTCATTGGCGCTCATGTGGCCCAGGAACTGCTGAATATGGGCCACCAGGTGGTGGTGCTGGATGACCTCAGCGGCGGCTTTATGGAGAATGTGCCCCGGGGCGCACGTTTTGTGCAGGGAACCATCACAGACCATGAGCTACTGGCCAGGTTGTTTGCCGAGGAACAATTCGACTATGTCTATCATTTGGCCGCTTATGCCGCTGAGGGGCTCAGCCACTTTATCAAGCGTTTCAACTATAATAATAACCTTATTGGCAGTGTCAACCTGATCAATGAGTCCATTAAGCACAAGATCAAGTGTTTTGTGTTTACCTCTTCTATTGCCGTATACGGGGCCGGCGACCCGCCTATGCACGAGGGGCAGATCCCGGTTCCTGAAGACCCCTATGGTATAGCCAAGCTGGCGGTAGAGCAGGAGTTGCGGGTATCGCATGAGATGTTCGGACTGGATTATGTGATCTTTCGCCCGCACAATGTGTATGGCGAGTTCCAGAACCTGGGTGACCGTTACCGCAATGTGGTGGGTATCTTCATGAACCAGCTGATGCAGGGCAAACCGCTCTCGGTATTTGGAGATGGCAGCCAGACCCGCGCGTTCTCGTATATCGGCGATGTGGCGCCTCATATAGCCCGTTCGGTAACTATCCCCGAAGCCCGCAACCAGGTATTCAATATTGGGGCAGATAAAGAGTATTCTGTAAAGGAACTGGCCGAGACGGTGATTTCGGCTATGGACATACCCGGCGAGCTGCGTTTCCTGCCCCCTCGCAATGAAGTGGTGCATGCTTATGCAGATCATAGCAAGGCCAGGCGTGTCTTTGGGTTTGGCTCTGCCATTTCGCTGGAAGAAGGCATCCGCAAGATGACAGGCTGGGCCAAGCAGGCAGGTATCCGCAAAAGCAGCAAGTTTGAGAATATTGAGATCACAGAGAAACTGCCCGCCGTGTGGCTGGAAGATTAGCCCCTGCCTTTCTTCCTATAAGCTAAAAGCCCTGTCTTATTTATGATAGGGCTTTTTCTTTGTGCAGATGAGCTGCGCAGTTAGGCCGGCTGCAGATTCAATGTCTGCAGGTCTACCGGCAGCACGCGGGATACCCCCGTTTCTTCCATCGTCACGCCATACATCACCTGGGTTTTGACCATAGTACGTTTGTTGTGGGTGACCACTATGAACTGGCTCTCGGAGGAGAACTCCTGGAGAATGTTGTTGAACTTGTCAATGTTGGCATCGTCCAGCGGGGCGTCCACTTCATCAAAAATACAGAAGGGCGCGGGCTTGAGCAGGTAGATGGCAAAGAGCAGGGAGATGGCTGTCAGCGTCTTCTCGCCCCCGGATAGCTGGCTGATATTGCTGGGACGTTTGCCTTTGGGGCGGGCCACCACTTCTATGGGAGACTCCAGCGGATCCTCGGGATTCACCAGCATGATGTCACAATCGTCCTCCACGGTGAACAGGGTGCGGAATACTTTGACGAAGTTCTCGCGTATGGTGGTGAATGCCGCCATAAACTGCTCACGGGCCGTGATGTCTATCTCTTCGATGGTTCTGAGGAGGTCATCCTTGGCGCCCAGGAGGTCTGTTTTCTGTTCCAGGATGAAATCATGGCGCTCCTTGATCTCGTTGTAGGCTTCCGGTGCCGTGGTGTTTACCTCCCCGAACTTGGTGTATCGTTCGCGCAGACGGATCACCGTGTCATCAGCCTCTTCCACCGTCATTTCCGGTTGTGTGGTGCCAAATAGTGTCTCAGGGTCCAGGTCTTCCAGGGTGATGTTCCACTCTACCTGCATGCGCTCCATGACGCTGCTTTGCTGCAGGCGCAGTTCCGTCATCTGGTCTTTGAGCACTGCGCGCGTTTCCATGATCTGCTGGCCGTTCATGCGTTCTTCGCGGGCTGCGCGCTCGGCATGCTGCATGCTGGTCTTGGTGTTGGCCAGCCGGTCTTCCAGGAAGGTGAGGTGGCTTTCCATGGCCTGTTTCTGGTCATAGAGCGCCACCATCTCATCGTCGTTGCTCAGGTTGTTGTCTACCAGGTATTTGATCTGTTCCCTGGCATCCTCCAGCTGCCTGCGGAACTGCTCCTGCTGAGTGGCCAGGATATGCTTGCGGTCTTTTTCCTGCTCCAGTTCCTTTTGCAGGTTGTGGAACTGGTTCTTAGCCGTGTGAAAAGCAATGTTCTGCTGGTTAAAGACCTGGTTTTGCAGCGTATAGTTGTCATTCAGCTGCTGCCAGTGCTCTGTCAGCAGCGTTTGTTGCCGGTAGCATTCCTCCAGCTCGGTCTTATGTGCCTCAAGCTGCGGGAGCAGGGCCGTAATCTGTGCATGCAGTTCTTCTATGCTGCGCACGATCTCCTCCTTGCGCAGGCCGGTCTTCTGGATGAGCGCCTGGTATTCCTCCGCCTTGGCTTTGACCACCTCCAGCTCCTGTTGCTTCTGGGTGAGCTGCCGGCGGGCTTGGTGGAGAGCGTCGCCCGGTAGCTGGGTTTTGATCCGCTCCTGTTCGCTGTCCAGTTCTTTCTTTTGTTTCTCTTGCTGTTCCAGTTTCTTTTCCAGCTTCTCGATGGCCTGTTCCAGCTTGTCCAGGTTCTTGGCGCGGCCCAGCCTTTTTCCTTCAAACAACCCTACCGAACCGCCTGCCAGGGAGAGCTTGCGGCTTACCATAGAACCGTTGGTGCGGATGAGGGTGACGCCTTCGGGTATCTCGGCCTGGGTGGGGTCTGTCTCGGTCAGGTATACGCCATCGAAGAGGTATTGCGCCAGTTCGGTATATTCTTCACTGTATTCCACCTGTTCCAGTACAGGCAGGATGCTTATGCCTTCCTTGGCTTTGTAGGCGGCCGCCGGCTTTTGACGCCGTATGTGGGCCTTGACCTCCTCCAGAATAAAGAATTGCGCGCGCCCTTTGCTGCTGTCTTTGAGCATGCTTACTGCACGGGCCGCCTCTGCCCTGCTGAACACCACATAGTGGTTCATCCAGGGCTCCAGGTAGTTCTCAAGCGCCACCTTATAGGCATCACTGATGTAGAACACATCCCCTACCAGGGGAGCTTCCCGGGTGACATCTACATTCTGTTTGAGCCAGCGAAGGCTCTCGGGGAAACCTTCCAGGCTATCTACCAGGCCTTTTGTGAGGTTATATTCATTTTGCCGGGCATCCAATGTGCGGCGGCTGGTAGCCAGTTCATCCCGCAGCTGTTCCGCTTGCAGCCGGTTCTGGTTCAGGGCCTCTTCCAGTTGCGTTTTCTGGTTCTCCAGGGCTTCTACCTGCTGTTGCAGGGCGTGCACTTCCTGTGCCAGCGCGTCTATGCGCGCCTGGAAGGTAGAGATCTCCGCCGTGCGGCTTTGGGTGTCTTCTTCGGTTTGCCGCAGCTGGCCCTCCAGCCCCTGCACCTGGATCTCGCGCATTTCCTTTTCGCGGATGAGCTTCTGCAGTTGCGTCTCCTGTTCCCTGAGCTGCAGTGCGTGGGTGTCCAGCTCGGCCTTGCGTGTTTTGTTCTGCTCCTGCAGGGTTTGTACCTGGGTTTCCAGGTGATGCACCGCTTTCTCCTGCTTGCCCAGCTCGCGTTCGGCATCTTCTACCTGCTGCTCCAGGCGGGAGATATTCTTTTCGTTGAGATCTGTTTTCTGGCGGTTTTGCTCCAGCTGTTTGGCCTGTTCTTCTTCCGTCTGCTGCAGGTACTTGAGGCGCTCATTGCGCACCTCTTTGTCGCGTTCCAGTTTGCGGATCTTCTCTACATGGGTATTATAGGTCTTTTGTTCCTTGCCCAGTTCTTTTTCCTGCTTATCTATGTCTGCGGCCAGGTCCTGTCTGCGGGCGTCATGCTGCGCACTGGCAGATTGGAGCGACGTGGCTTTGTCTGCCAGTTCCCGGTCCCTGGTTTCCAGGGTGCCGAGGTTTTCCAGCAGATGACGAATGCGCAGCCAGGCCAGCTGGCAACTGGCATGGCGGTATTGTGCGCGCAGGTTCAGGTATTGCTCTGCCCTTTTGGCCTGTTTCTCCAGGCTTTTCAGATTCTTTTCTATTTCAAACAGAATATCCTCTACCCGTTCCAGGTTGTGGGTCACTTCGTCCAGCTTGCCCAGCGTTTCTTTCTTGCGCAGCTTATAGCGCGATACCCCGGCCGCCTCCTCAAATAATTGACGGCGTGCATTTGCCTTGTCCTTGATAAGGTCTTCCACCATAGCCAGTTCTATGATGGCATAGCTGTCCGGGCCTATCCCGGTGTCCATGAAGAGGCTGTGGATGTCCTTGAGCCTGCAGGGCACCCCGTTGATCAGGTACTCGCTATCCCCGTCCCGGAAATAACGGCGGGTGACGGTCACCGTGGTGTATTCGGTGGGGAGAATGTTGCGCGTGTTCTCAAAGGTGATGGCCACCTCGGCCACATTGGCCCGTTTTCGCCGGGAGGTGCCGTTGAAGATGACATCCTCCATCTTCTCAGACCGCAGGTTGCGGGTCTTGGTTTCTCCCAGCACCCAGCGGATAGAGTCTACCACATTGCTTTTTCCGCAGCCGTTGGGCCCCACAATGCCTGTAATGCCGGCATCGAAATTGAGCCGCACAGAGTCTGCGAAGCTTTTAAAGCCCTGTATTTCCAGCTTGGTTAAACGCATGTTGTGAAACCCCCTTCTGCGGATAGGGGAGCAAAAATAGAAATGAATGCACAGTGCCCGGCAGATTATCCACATGCATTTACACACAGGTTATCCACCGGGTGGATGGGTAGGAACTATGATATAAGATTGGTTGTTAAGATTGCCTGATATAAATTGCGTAAGTATTATGTGGCAATCATTTTTAATTATTTGTACTTAGGTATTTATGCTTATTAGTGATGCCCGGATTAGGACCGAGACTAAGTTTTTTTCATTTTTATGATGTCTGTAATAATTAAAATGACAGCTTTTTTTGCCCTGTGGCTATATTTTTTGACAGGATGGGCATGGGCGCAGGTGGGGATAGGTACTTTGAACCCTGCCTATGATCTGGATGTAAATGGGGTGACGCATAGTGCAGATGGTTTTCTGGCGCCGGCTGATAAGGGATATACTTATGCGCAACCTAAAACCTATTACCGCTGGATACAGCCCACGGATTTTTCTGGCGTTGGAAGCCTGGAACAGCAAACGGTTGACGGTTCGGAGGTGAGTCCTAACAGCTTGCTGGGCCCGCATGTGCTGGTAGCCCCCGTGAATCTGCCCCAGCATGCCCTGATCACAGCCGTAGAAGTGTACTTCCTGGATAATGGGGTGGGGAGCCTGAACGGCTTTAGTCTTAACCGCTCTCGTCCGGAGGTAGGCACCTCCGGCATCCAGGAGGTCCTTTTCTCCAATACCACGGCTTCGTCCAACAATTCCAGGATACAGGTAATGGCCGATAATACCGAAAACATAACGGATGGCCGCAGGATAGACAACCGGTATTATTTCTATACGCTCATTGCTACCTTCTCCACCTCGCTCAGTACCCTTACGATCAAAGGCGTACGCATTACCTATACGGTAGTACAGGCAGAGTAGTAAAATAGAAATTCTTATGTGCTGGAATTGCGGTTTAAAGCCGCCAGAAGTATGTTTTTAAGAGGAATTATTCTGGCGAGTTTCACTTGGTAAAGTAACGTATTGATAAAACAACTAGTTTAGCTATCGATTTTGTAAAGATTTTGATATGACTAGACTCGTATTCTCCCTTGCTTTGCTGTTTGGTATTGCCCCGCAATTCCTTTTGGCCCAGGTGGGCATAGGCACTACCACGCCTGACGCTCATGCCGTGCTGGAGCTTTACAGTGGTATCACGCCCCGGGGACTGCTCTTGCCTCGTATGAATACGACCCAGCGCACCACGCTGGGCGGCAGCCTCAGTACAATACATGCCGGTATGCTGGTAGCCGATACCAGCAGTACCACCGGTGGCCTGTATGTGTGGGATGGTGACAGCTGGGAGCAATTGGCTACCTCCGCCTCAGGCGGCTGGGCGCTTACGGGCAATGCAGGTACGGTAGATGGCACCCACTTTATCGGTACTACGGATAGTGTACCTTTGGATATCCGGATAAACAATACCCGTGTGGGGCGGTTTATTCCCCATACCACCAGCCCTCATATCCTGATGGGCCATAATGTCAACAGCATTACCGCCACATACGGCGCAGT
This sequence comes from Bacteroidota bacterium, assembly GCA_019638695.1. Taxonomy (GTDB): domain Bacteria; phylum Bacteroidota; class Bacteroidia; order J057; family JAJTIE01; genus JAHBTG01. The sequence continues at coordinate 9,366 of JAHBTG010000076.1, forward strand.
GATTGCCGGTGGAGGGGCAAGTGCCGCTGCCAACACCGTAACAGGTAATTATGGTACTGTAAGCGGCGGATTGCAGAATAGCGCTGGCATTCAGGCTGTCGTTGGTGGTGGATATGTCAACACTGCTTCCGGCACTACTTCTACCGTAAGCGGCGGATATGCCAACTCCGCTTCTGGTAGTTCTGCCACTATCGGCGGCGGATACGCCAATACGGTTGTCGGTAGTTTTGCTACTATAAGTGGGGGACATGCCAATACTGCCAATTTCCAGCATGCAACCGTAAGCGGCGGGACTGAAAACGTTGCCGGTGATGAAGGGGCCACTGTGGGCGGCGGAGAGCAGAATAGGGCACAGACTTATTTCAGCACCATCAGCGGCGGCCGCGGTAACCTGGCTTCCAACAATTATGCTGTGGTGAGTGGCGGTACCAATAACTCCGCTACAGGTACTTATAGTACCGTGGGAGGTGGAAATAACAACCAGGCTTCCATGAGCGCCAGCACCGTGGCCGGTGGATTGGGCAATACCGCTTCCGGCCAGAGGGCTACTGTGGCCGGCGGGCAAAATAATGTGGCCTCCGGCCAGCATAGCGCCATAATGGGTGGTGAGGGCCACAGAGCTTCCGGTGCGTGGTCCTCTGTTGCAGGGGGGTATGTCAACCGGAGTATCGGGACCGGTGCTTTTGTGGGTGGTGGCCAGCAGAACATTGCCCTGGGCACGGCTTCCCATGTTTCCGGAGGCAATAATACCACGGTGGGTAGTTATTCCGCTATCCTGGGCGGGCAGTATAACCGGGCGCGCAGCTATGGCGAAACGGTAGTGGGGGTATATAATGATACCACAGGGTATACAGGAGATGCCGACAACTTTGTGGGCACCGACCGCATCTTTACCATTGGTATAGGCACTGCAGATGCCTCTCGTAAAAATGCGTTGGTAGTGTTGAAAAGCGGCTATACCGGTATTGGCACCAGTGTGCCCTCAACTTTGCTGCACGTCAATAGCTCCACTGCCGGCGCTTTCCGCCTGGCGGACGGTACACAGGCTTCCGGCCGTGTGCTTACCTCCGATGCCAACGGGGTGGCCACCTGGCAGGCTCCCTCTGTATCTGGCCTTGCCGGTGGAGATCTCACTGGGACCTATCCCAACCCCACGCTGGTCAATACGGGTGTTACTGCCGGCACCTATCCCAAGATCACTGTGGATAGTAAGGGCCGGGTTCTTGCCGGCACCGGGCTTGCTGCGGCAGACATCCCTCTCGGTTCTGCCTACTATATTCAGGACCAGACCGCCGCTTCACAGTCGGCCAGCTTTCGCATTTCCGGTACGGGGAGCCTGCTGGATAAGCTGCGTGTGGGCAGCAATGACTTCTCCAGCAATGCCCTGCTGGGCGTGGACCAGCCGGCAGATGCCATAGGCGCCCAGTTCTATACCAACTCTTCTACCTATCCGGCATTATACCTCCAGAACAACATCTTTAGCGGGCAGGCGCTGCGTATAGCCGGAGGCTATTCTACTTTTGAAAGCGGGATTTATATAGGTAACAGCAACCAGGCTCCGGATGCCGGAGTAAAGTTGCAGGTGACTTCCGGGACTTTCAAATACGTGGATGGCAACCAGGCCGCAGGCCGTGTGTTGACCTCCGATGCCAACGGCGTGGCTAGCTGGCAGGCGCCTTCCGGAGGTAGTAGCGGGTGGGAGCTTACTGGTAACAGTGCCATTACAGATGGCATCAATTATTTGGGCACTTCCACAAACGTTCCGCTGGACCTGCGGGTAAATAACACTCGTGTAGCCCGCTTTATCCCCAATGCAACCAGCAATAATGTATTGATGGGGCATAGCAACAACAGTATTGACGTGGGCATCTATGGCGCAACTATCAGTGGGGGAGGAACCTCCGGAAATCCCAGCAGTATCACTGCCAATTATGCTACGATAGGCGGTGGGCGCGGGCATACCGCCTCCGGCCAGTACGCCACCATCAGTGGCGGCCGAGAGAGTATCGGCAGTGGCCAATACAGCACTGTGGCTGGCGGCTGGAATAACCGCGCACAGAATACTTCTGCCACAGTATCCGGTGGGGCAGATAACCAGGCCAACGGGAATGTCTCTACCGTAGGCGGGGGCTCCCAGAATACGGTGGCGGACTATGGCGTGGTGTCTGGTGGACGGCAGAATGTGGTGTCCGGTCAATCCGGCACAATAGGCGGTGGGCAGCTCAACCAGGCATCTAATCAATTTGCTACAATAAGCGGGGGGTATAGTGGTTCTGCTTCCGGCTCCTATTCATATGTGGGTGCAGGATCTGCTAACAGGGCTTTAGGTGACTATTCCACTGTGAGTGGTGGAAATGCCAATGTGGCATCCGGGACTTTATACAGCACGATTTCCGGCGGTGATAATAATGTGGCTTTGGGGCATTCTGCCACTATCCCCGGCGGCCGGTCTCTGCGTGCCCGTAGCTATGGCGAAGTGGCTATGGGATTATACAATGACACTACCGGATACACCGGAAGCTCTGGTGGGTATACGGTCACTGATCGTATTCTTTCGATCGGCATCGGCACCAATGATGCTTCCCGCAAGAATGCCATGGTCATCCTTAAGAATGCGAATGTTGGCATGGGGACTTCTTTCCCCGTGGA
>JAHBTG010000077.1 GCA_019638695.1 Bacteroidota bacterium
TGCCACAAGCCGTTGAAAGTAAGGATCAATAGAGTCCCGTGCATAACCCGTTACATACACATTACAACTATCATCCGTCAGCACATCCAGCGCATAATCATCATTATTGGAGCCGGAGTTCCACTCCACTGCCCACAATTCTTCCAGCTTCCGGTTATACTTTTTGATCACAATATTCGTGCCTTCTCCGGGGGTGATCTTGTTAGCTCCCGCCACTACGATACACCCCTGCGCATCCACCGCCGAGGGCGCCATCGCCAGCGAATCGTCCCCCGAATAGACCAAGAAGGTGGCGGTTTTGACCACATTATATTCGCTTATTCCCTGGGCGCTTGCTTTCTCATAACCGAGGAAAGCAAATCCCAGGATAAAGTAAAGTACAGGAAGTGAATTACAATAAGTAAGTAGTAGTTTCATACGAATAGTAAGATTTATTTTGCAATGTGTATGATCTGAGCGCATTTTGCAATAGTCTTTCTGAAAAAAAGGGGTAAGTGGCTGAGGGTCAGGGAGAAAAAGTTTTTTCCCTCAGGAAATCTCCACGGTCTCCGCCTCCACGGGCATGCGGTTTACGGCTCTGATCAGAAAGACGTAGGCAACCACTCCCGCCCCATACAGTGCAGCGGTGACCAGGAATATCTGCCAGTAGGGAATGGCCATAGCACGGAGCCAGGCAAATAACTGGCTGCTGATCACCCAGCTGCCGCTCCATATGCTGCTGGTAAAGGCGCTGATCATCTCCCGGTTGGCGGGGCCCACATAGCGCACGGTAAGCTCACCGGCCAACGGCTGCGCGGCCTTCATCAGCGGCGCCCGCAGCAGGAAGATGCCCACCGCCAGGGGCAGCGCCCAGCCAGCGGTATGCTGCAGTTCGGCCCAGACAAGGCCCAGCAGCAAAACCACCGCCAGGGTCTGGGTAAGGGTAACGGCCACACCGTATCCGAACTGCCGCTTGAGGGCGGGCCCCAGCACCACCGCCCCCATCACCAGCACCGAACTGGCGGCCCCCATCAGCCCGAAAGCCTGGGAATCCACCCCAAACACGGTATAGAAAAACAGGTTGATAAAGGGAAAGGTAAACCCCGCGCCTACCGCCAGAATGAGGGTGGGCACCAGCGCCCGCCCAATGCGGCCCCATTGGTAGTCTGCCCGCAGGGAAGTGCCGCCCCGGAGGCTGAAGCGAGAAGGCAAAGCCGCAGGCCGGTGATCTGCAAGTCCCCAGAAGAACGCCACGGCCAGCAACCCCAGCAGGCTGATCAGCAGCAGCACCTCCTGTTCCGTCCACCCCACCCCGCTGCCCGCCAGCCAGCCGATCAGTATGCCCGCTACTACCTGGCTCAGCGGCACCACGGCATAATGCAGCGCAAACGCCTCTCCATAGTGCGTAGCCGGCACATGGCGTATCACATATGGCTGGATGCACACCTGCGCCAGCACAAAAAAGAGTCCCCAGGTAAACATCAGGGCATAGGTAAGCCACGGGTAGTGCAGGGGCACGGCCAGCAATAACCCGGCGCTGACCACCGGCAGCCCCACGGCTGATACCAGGAAAAGCGGTTTGAGCGTACGCCCCCGGATGTACAGGCCAATGGGCAGGGACGCCAGTAACACTCCCAGGTACCGCAAAGCGGTCATGCTGCCGGCAAAGCTGTCATCATAGCCTTCCTTCCGCAACCAGATGTTGAAGATCAGCAGGTAGGCGCTGTTCAGCAGGTTGAGCAGGAACTCCCCCGCACTGAGCCGGTAGATATCCCGGGGCAGCTCTGTATACACACGCAGGTGTTTACGCATGCCGGCGAATATAGGTCAATGCCTGTTCTGCAACGCCGGGAACAGGCATATCCAGCAACTGCACCTGCGGTAACTGCCGCAGCCAGGTAAGCTGGCGCTTGGCATAGTTGCGGGTGTGCTGTTTTACCCGGGCTACCAGGGTGGCATAATCTGTCTGCCCCTGCAGATGGGCCACCGTTTCGGCATAACCGATGGCCTGCAAACCCGGTGCCCCGGGACCGTATCGGGCCATCAGGGCCTGCACTTCGGCCAGTAACCCGGCGGCCAGCATGGTATCCACGCGGGCATCTATGCGGGCATACAGTTGCGCACGCGGCCAGTGGGGCGACAGGTACAGACACCGGAAGGGCCTGGGCCTGTCTGTGGCGCCCTGCTGCCAGTGCGAGAGGGGTCTGCCGGTAGCATAATATACTTCCAGGGCTCGCTGTACCCTGCGGGGATTGCGCAGGTCTATGCGGGCATAGGCAACAGGATCTGCCTGCGCAAGCTCTGCTACTAGTGCAGCTAATCCCTGCGTATCCAGCTGCTGCTGAATGCGGGTACGTACCTCCGGGGGGGTGGGCGGAATCTCGTCCAGTCCTTCGCAGAGCGCGCGGATATAGAACCCAGTACCGCCGCACACGATCTGAACAGGGCTCCGGGTAAACAGGGAGGGCAATATACCCAGCGCATAAGCGGCATAATCCGGCGCAGAGAACGCCTCATCAGGGCTTACCAGGTCCAGTCCATAGTGGGTAACCAGGTTCCTTTCCTGTGCCGTAGGCTTGGCGGTGCCCAGTTCCATCTCACGATAGATCTGCCGGCTGTCTGCATTCAGGACCTCGCAACCCAGCGCCTGCGCCAGCTCAATGGCCAGTTGGGTTTTCCCGCTGGCCGTGGGGCCATAAAGGACAACCAAAAGTGGCAAGGAGGGCTCCGAACTCATAACTTATAATCTTCTTCCCTTATGTGCAAATCTCTCTTTGCACTGCGCCTGCCCATTCTGAGCAACAATCACACGATAACCAGACCCACCTGCATCCCTGCAAGTTAGGAAAGCCCGGCTTTAGGCCAAACCACGCACTTAATGACCGCTGCCGGCTGCGCGCTCCGTCAGTTCATGCGCCAGTTCCTTGCCCAGGTAACGGTCTATGCCCACATGCACCAGGTAAAGGACGGGCGTGAGCAGTACTGCCAGGACAAACTTGTAGATATAGTTGACAATAGCTATGGCCAGCACCAGCTGAAAGGAAAAGCGGCCACTGAGGTAGAACGCAATGAACAGCACTACAAAACTGTCTACCAACTGGCTGACCAGCGTGCTGCCCGTGGCGCGCAGCCATATCTTGCGGCTGCCGGTAAAACGGCGCAGCCAGTGGAATACCCACACATCTACAAACTGCCCCACCAGGAAGGCCACCAGCGACCCTGCAATGATCCAGAGCCCCTGCCCCAGGATCTCGCTAAAGGCGGCATCGCGGTTAAGCCCTGTCTCCGGGTTGATGAGCCAGAAGCCCGCAGGCTCCAGGCCGATGGCCAGGTAAACCACCCCAAAGGCATACAACACCAGTGCCGCCGAGAGGAAACTCAGCAGGCGCACCCCCCGCTGGCCATAATATTCATTGATGATATCCGTCATGATAAAGACCACGGGCCACATGATCACCCCGGCAGTAAGGTTAAAACCCGCGATCTCCTGCCCAAAGACCCGCATCATGAGCGGAGCCAGGCCCAGCGAAGCCTCCAGTGAGAATATTTTGGCGCCGATAAGTTCGGCCAGTATCACATTGGCCACAAAGAAGCCTCCCAGGATCACAAAGAGGATGTTTGCCTTATTCTGCACGGTTCAGGGGAATGGAGATGAGCTGCCCTTCCAGTGCCAGTTCCGTGTGGGGGAATACCCGGCGCGCCTCATCCAGGAACGGCTGCAATTCTTTGTACCGTGCAGAATAATGCCCCAGCAGCAACTTACCCACGCCTGCCTGCCGGGCTATGCGGGCGGCATCTGCCGCAGTGCTGTGGAAGGTGTCCCGTGCACGCTGCTCCTGGTCCTGCAGGAAGGTAGACTCATGATAAAGCAGGTCAACCCCGGCAATATGCCCGGCCAGCTCCGGTAAAAAGCCGGTATCGGTGCAAAAGGCATACCGCCTGGGCGGGTCGGGCGCGGCCAGCACCTGTTCGGGCAATACGGTGAAACCATCTTCCAGGGTGACGGGGTTACCCAGTTTGAGCAGCCCCATTTTTTCCTTGGGCACCCCCAGCCGTTTAGCTTCATAAAAGAGAAAACGCTGGCGGGCGGGTATCTCTGTGAAGAGATAGCCCACAGTGGGTACCCGGTGGCTCAGCGGCAGGGCCGAGACCATCATGCGTTTGCCCCGGTATACCTCCTGACCGGGCTGGGGGTTATCCAGCTCTACAAACTCAATGGGATACCGCACGGTGGAGTACGTTTGTGCCAGGCCGTACTCTACAAACGCACGAATCCCCACGGGCCCCACCAGCGTAAGCGGTAAAGGCCGGCCCCCCAGGCTGAGCGTAGTGAGGATACCCACCAGTCCCAGCACATGGTCCCCGTGCAGATGTGTGATAAAGATCGCCTCCAGTTTGCGCAGGCGCTGCCCATAGCGGGCAGCCTGCAACTGGGTGCCTTCGCCGCAATCCAGCAAAAAAGAAGTGCCCATGTGGGTAAGCATCTGGGCTGTAGGATGCCGGCCAAAGGCCGGTACCGCAGAATTGGTACCCAGAATACAAATTTCAAACATGGTCAAAGATCGCCCGCAAGGGCAAAAAAGCTGAACGGGCTGAAAGCAAAGACTAGAAGTCGTCGTCTACGACATCCTCTTCTTCATCATCCCAATCGTCATCAAAGTCATCTTCGGCGGCCACATCGTCATCATCCCAGGCATCCTCATCGCCTTCCTCGGGCAGGTCGTCATCATCTTCCCAGTCTTCGTCGTCTTCGTCAAAGTCCAGGTCATCCTCTTCCTCGCTGCTCCAGTCATCATCATCACCGGCCACCAGCAGCACCTCTTCCTCTTCTTCAAGGTCCTCGTCGCGGCTGCCGTTGCCGTCTATGACGCGCATTTCGTCTTCGAGTTCAAGTTCCAGGTCGCCAAGCATCACGGCTTCCACGGCTTCTTCTTGGGTAGGCAAAATGTTTAACACGGTATTTAACTGAGAAATATCTATCAACTTTTGCAAATGGGGCCCCAGGCAGCAGAGCACGAATTGTCCCTCGTTCTGCTGGCAAATGCGGTTGCCTACCAGCAACGCACTCAGGCCGCTGCTATCGGCCAGTTGCACATGCCCCAGATTCACCACAATGTTACGGAAACCCTCATTTCCCAGCAAGACGAACTCGCCTTTGAGGGCAGGCGCCGTGCGGGAGTCCAGTTTTTCTTCCTGGATCTCCATCAGTGCAAAACGCTCCTGTTTATCAATGGTGTACTTCATACGAGGCAAATATGTTGCTTAGGAATGAGTAAACAAAACAGTTTTCAAGTGTATAGATAAGAAAAATTTGCATATAGAATGCGTCTCCGGGTGCTGTGCGTAGCTTTGCTGCTGTGAGCAAGGCCAATATTCCATACAAATACCTATGGGCTGCAGGCATTCCGGTGCTGGGCCTGCTGGCATTTGGCCTCAGCAGCTCCGTGTGGTATGACGATGCCTGCCATTACCTGGTGGTGCACACCCTGGCCAACACAGGCCTGGAGGCTTTTCCCCTGGAGCCTGCCGCCCAGCGCTGGGACCCGCATTCGCTCTTTATCACGGTGGGCCCGGCGGCCAATTATCCCACTGCGGCACTCATGCAGGTACTGGGCTCCGGCATGGGGACAGCCCGCCTGAGTGCGGGCCTGTTTGCGGCCACGACTCTGTTCTTCCTGTGGCATACCGGTCACCGGCAGTTCCGGCACCACTCCACCGGGCTGTGGGCAGCGCTGCTGCTGGGCAGTAATGTGCAGTTCCTCACCTATGGCAGCCAGTACCTGGGCGAGCCTTTTGTGCTGGGCTGGCTGGGCCTGGGTATATGGGCCGCCGCACACTGGATGCAGCACCCCCGCCTGCTGACCGGGATACTGGCCTGGACAGGGTTTACCGGCGCTATCCTGAGCAAGGAGTACATAGCCCTGCCGCTGGGGCTCAGCCTGCTGTGTGTACTGGTCCTATTCGTCCTTCACAAGGATAAGCGCTGGAAAAGTTGGGGCATATTATGCCTGTTACTACCGCTGGGCTCTTTGCTCTATTATGGCCTGCGTTTCCACAACCTGGCCGACCTTATGACGTACTGGAACCTGAAACGCAACTACAGCGAGGAGTTCTGGGTATTCCAATGGCGCACGGCGCTGGCATTCATTGCCTGCAAACCGCTGATCTGGCTGGGCACCCTGGCATTGATCGTGCGGGTATATATCCGCCACCGGGTGTGGGACACCTGGCTACTGGCGCTCCAGGGTTTCCTGCTGCTGGGATATGTGGCCAGCGCAGCATTCGACAGGTTCGGGCTGCTGCTGCTACCCATCCCTGCACTGTACCTTGCCGAATGGCTGGCCGCCATATGGGCGCGGTGGGTAAGCAACCCATACGCCCGCAAACCACGCATGGCGGGTACGCTGCTGGTGTGCACCTGCCTGCTGTTATTTATGCAACGCACACCTCTGCAACTATACCATCACCTGTCTGCTACGGAAGACACGCTCGCCTGCCTGAAAGAAAAAGTAGCGCCAGGAAGCGCATTCTTCACCTATGACCTCCAGGTGGTCCCTCACCTGATGGACCGGCACTGGCGGCTCCCGGTCTTCCCGCCCAGCAGCTGGCAGCAGGAAGCTCCGCTGGCACTTCGCATAGGAGAGCAACTGGTAGCGGGGCCCTATGCCTTCACCGAATATTACCTGCCCCCCCCACAGCAGGCAGGCGGCCTTTCCTGTGGGGAGTATACGGTGATACCATCCGTCTCCTGCATACCGGCAACCGCTTCCACACCCTGATCCCATTCACCCGCAATCCTTCTCACCGTGCCTGTCTATACTTCTGCCGAACAGCTATGGGCTGTGTACCAGTCTCACCCCCGGGTATGTACGGACACGCGTCAACTGCAGCCGGGAGACCTGTTCTTTGCCCTGAAAGGGCCTCACTTCGACGGCAACCGGTATGCACAGTCCGCACTGGATGCAGGCGCGGCAGCAGCCGTGGTAGATGACGCACACCAGGAATCCTTACCGGGCAGGCTACTGGTGCCCGATGTGCTCGCTGCTTTGCAGCAGCTGGCCCATACGGCGCGGCGGCGTGCAGGACTGCCGGTACTGGCCATTACCGGCAGCAACGGCAAAACGACTACCAAGGAACTGATCGCCCAGGTATTGCAGGGCTGGCAGCCCGCCCTGGTAACCCCGGGTAATTTCAACAACCACATAGGTCTGCCACTCACGCTCCTGCAACTGCAACCGCAGCACCGGGTGATCGTGCTGGAAATGGGCGACAACCACCCCGGGGAGATCGCTACGCTCTGCCGGATAGCGGAGCCCACTGCCGGCCTGATCACCAATGTGGGACTGGACCACCTGGAGGGTTACGGCAGCCTGGAAGCCAATATAGCCACCAAACTGGAGCTGTTCGATTACCTGGATAACCACGGGGGGGACTTGCTGGTCAACACGGGAGAGGCGCCCCTGGAAGCCTACGGGGCACAACATCCCGGCTACAGTTACGGACCCGGAGGGCGCTTCCGGTCGGTGAAGGCAGCTCCGCGCCCGCAGGGAGGTATGGCGGTATGGGTCAAGGACACCCAGAGCGGAGAGACCCTGCCACTGGAAACCCACCTGATGGGGCAACACAACGTGGAGAACCTGCTGGCCTGCGTGGCGGCCTGCACCTGGCTGGGAGTACCTGCCGAACAGATAACTCACGGCATAGCCCACTACATACCCCGCAACAACCGCAGCCAACTGCTCTCCTGGACGCACGGACACCTCTTGCTGGATGCCTACAACGCCAACCCCAGCAGCATGGAAGCCGCCATCCGCACGGCCTTTGAGTGGGCGCAGGGCCCGCTGCTGCTGGTACTAGGGGATATGCTGGAACTGGGGGATTTCAGCAGGGAAGCACACCGGCAACTGGCAGAACTAGTTCAATCCCTGGGGAAAACGCACCGGCATCCATGGTTTGTGATACTGGTGGGCGAAGAAATACAGGCAACCGCAAGGGAGCTCCCCCCTACCCTGGGCATCCATTTCCACCGGACCACAGAGGCTATGGATATGTTTACAGCACTGGCGCCGCGCTATCCATATATCCTGCTGAAAGGCAGCCGGGGCATTGCGCTGGAACAATTACTGGCCGCCATAGGGGTGAGTATGCCGCCTAAGGCGTAAACTCAAAGACCTGCCCGTTGTTCGTATTGACCACATAGGCTTTGCCGCCAACCACAAATGCCTGCCCCTGGCTGGTCGCAGCGCTGGAACCGGGGTATGCACAGATCAGCGTGGTCCAGGTGCCCCCGGCAGCCGGGTTAAAGCGATAGACCGTTCCGGTAGAGGCAATCACATACCCGTAACCGCCTGTAGCAAAGTAGGCATACTGCGGACCGGCAGGCGGGCCTCCGGCATTGCTCATGGCCGTCCAGCCATTGGTGCCGGGGTCATATTCATAAAAGGTATTGAGATTGGTGGTAGTGCCGGGACACCCGGTGGTATTGTGCCCATAACCCACATACAGCTTGCCGCCAATGACGAATGCCACGGCAAAGTGCCGGCCGACAAAGCCGGCGGGGGCAGCGGCAGTTACCGTCCAGCTACCGGCGCCGGCGCTTGCCGTGGGGTCAAAACGGTACAGGTCTTTCTGGGAAGTACAGGTGCTGATCTGCTCTCCCATACCCCAGTATCCCATATTGCCGATATTCACATTATAGAACGAAGCTCCCCTGCCTGCCGGAAAGGCCGTTTTGCTGGTCCATACACCACCCACGGGGTCCCATTCCCGCACATCGGTATACCAGGTGCCGCAGGCCGCAAAGCCGGCGCCCATATACAGGCGGTCATTCAGCACAAAGCTGAAGGTCATGCTGGCGCCGTTACCGGGGTAGGTGGTCTCATTCGTCCAGGTGCCATTGCCGCCACTGCCGGATGGGTCAAAACTCCAGATATCCTTGCGGGCGGTGCCCCCGCACCAGGCAGTGGCGCCGGAGCCTATATATCCTTTGGCACCAATGGTAAAAGCTGTAGCATGTATGCGGCTGTTACCGGGAAACGCAGTCATCTGCCGCCAGGGAGTATCCTGCACCAGCACGTGTGCAGTCGCCGGGTCGCTGTAGCATCCCAGCGCCCAGGTGCGCAGGGTGTAGGTGCCGGAGTCCGCTTTGGTGACACCGGGAATGTTCAGGCTGCTGCCTGTGGTGGTGGTGCCGTCCGGGCGTGTCCACACATAAGTGGCCCCGGTTACGGCGCTGGCATTCAGGGTAAGGGACTGTCCCACACACAGGGGTGCATTATGGCTGGGCGTGGATTGCGGCGGGGCCGAACATTCGGGTACCGAAGCGCAAAACTCTATCCACTTGCTGCCATTCCAGAAATTGAAGCAATGCGTGGTGATATTGTAGATCAGCAGGCCGTCTGCCGGGGCGGCTATATTATCCCGCTGCGCAGTAGTCAGCCGGGGGAGCAGGACGCCCTTTTCTACGGAACTCACATCCAGTACGGCAGAAGGATCGGGCGTGGGTGTATTCACCCCTACGCTCTGGCTCCACAGCAGGGCGGGCATGCCCAGCACAATGAAAAGAACTGCTAATCTCATAGAACAAATATCCTGTTTTATAGCGGACGGTAGTGCGGGTTGGTCAGGCTTGCCACCCGTAAGCTGCCAGGGGGGCTACCCTGGGTGTTTTGCCCCTGAGCAGGAGACTGACGCCTTCGTCCTGAAGGTAACCGGCCTGGCGTGCGGTGCCGCCGGGAAGTTTATCGATCAGCTGCCCGTTGTCCCGGACCACCCGCCACCAGGGCACATCGGTGCGGGCCTCTTCGTCTGCGGCTTCGGCCAGGATGCGCAGGAAGATGCCGGTAGTCATGGGGCAGGTATAATCGGCATCCATATCCCTGGCCAGGCGTGTGCGCAGGCTGCCCAAGGTAAGCACCTTACCTTCGGGCACTTCGCGGATGACGGCCTGCAAAGCCAATGGTTCAGAGATGAGCAATTTACCGGGTGGATAGGCCGGGCCCAGCTGCGCTGCCAGCACTTCCACAAAAGGGGGACGGTGGGTGTCTCGTTTCTGTACGGCGGTCTTCTTGCGGGTGGCCATGGCAGTTATTCAGGGAATGACGGGTTAATACTTCAGGATAAACCAGCTCTTCTGGCCATCGGCCTTGCGCACTTCCAGCTCTGCACGTCCATTGGCGGCAGCCAGCTGTTCTATGGCCTGGTTCAGAGAGGTCACCGGATCTTTATCTATCCGCAGCAGGATCATACCCGGACTGATGCCGGCCTTATGGGCAGCCCCGCCGGGCGCCACCTGCCGGATACGCAGCCCGAAACGCAGTCCTTCCTCGCTAAGCTCCTCTTCACTGAGCTCATGCAAGCTAAAGCCGGCCTTGCTCAGGGTATTGGGCAAACGGGCGGGCCGGGCCTTGCTGAGAGAGAGGGTTCCGTTCTCATTTCGCAGGGTGACCACCCGGGTAAGGGACTCGTCCCCTCGCAGGAAGGTAACCCGGAGCTGGTCGCCGGGCCTGTACTGGGCTACCCGCTCCTGCAGATCGCTGGGGCCATCCACGGCTACGCCGTCCACGGCAATGATCACATCCCCCGTCTGGATGCCCGCCTTGCGGGCAGCGCCATCCGGGCTCAGGGAAGCCACCAGGGCGCCCTGCAGGCTCTTGAGGCCATATTGCTCGGCCAACTGGGCATTGATATCGCGGATGCTCACACCAATGAAAGCGCGCTGCACACTGCCAAACTCAATGAGGTCTGCCACCACCTTGCGCACCAGGTTACTGGGGATGGCAAAGCTGTATCCCTGGTAACTGCCGGTCTCTGTGGCAATGGCGGTGTTGATGCCCACCAGGTCGCCGTCCAGGTTCACCAGAGCCTCGCCGCTGTTGCCGGGGTTCACGGCGGCATCCGTCTGGGTAAAGCTCTCAATGGAATAATCCATGCCGGGA
>JAHBTG010000078.1 GCA_019638695.1 Bacteroidota bacterium
GCAACTGGGGGTCCTGCTCCAGCAAACGGAATATCAATCTCAACTGGCACCTTATCCTGATGGACAAGGCCGTGATCGACTATGTGATTATCCACGAGCTGATGCACCTGCGGGAAATGAACCACAGCGCGCGCTTCTGGGCGCATGTGAGCACTTATTTTCCTGATTACCGCAAAGCCATTGCCATCCTGAAGCAGGAGCAATGGAAGATCGGCCTTTACGAGGACAGTTAGGGGACTTGGGCGCCATCACCTGTGCATCAGGGCAGGAGGCGCACGATATGCGACCAGGGCTCTCCATTATAGGTGCCGAAAGAGCCCATGATCAGGTATTTACCATCCGACTGCACATAGGCACGCTGCACCCAGTCATAGCCGCCACCGCCAATCCCCTGGGGCCGGAAATGCTCGTCCGGGTGGCCGTCTGCATCTATACGGGCCACACCCGCCTGTGTCATCCCTGCATACTGGTCAAACCTGCCGGCCACCAGCAGTTGCCCGTCTGGCAGCGGGACGATGCTTTTAACAAAACCTCCCGGCGTGAGGCCGCCGGAAAAGCTCTCATCCGGGATACCATCCGGGTACAGGCGAAAAAAGCCGCCCCGGGCAGCGGGGCTGTTATCATTAGTGCCACCCCCTACCAGGATCTTGCCATCCGGCAATACCAGCAGATCATAGACCGTAAGCTGCCGGGTAAGGCCGGCAGGGAGTTGAAAGCTTTCATCTAGGCTGCCATCGGCATGCAGGCGCACCAGGGCGCTTCTATCCTTATCCAGGGAGAAATTGCCGCCTACCAGTATCTTGCCGTCCGGCTGCACCCGCACTACATATACCCAGCTGCGGTCAATCGAGGTCAATGCAGGCCTAAACGCGGTATCCAACGTCCCGTCTGCATGCAGGCGGGCCAGCGACGGGCATGGGATCTCGCCCAGTTTAGTAAAGCCACCGCCCACCAGGATCTTGCCATCCGGCTGAAGCGCCAGCGCCCATACGGCCCCATTGGGTTCTGCCTGGCCATTCCATCCTGTGCGGGGTTTGCCCCCGGCATCCAGTAAAGCCAGGTAATAATGGGGCTCATCGCCAAATTCCGTGAAGGCGCCGCCTGCCAGTAATTGACTGCCAACGGGCAACAAACAAAAAACGGACTCATCGGCACCGCCTGTAGTTGCATAACGGGTATCCAGTGTCCCATCCGGGAGGACCCGGGCTATATGGCCCACACGCTGCTCCCGGTAAGCTTCCAGGTAGCCGGCAATGATCAGGCTGCCGTCTGCCTGCATATGTGCAGCATATACGCTCTCGCTGGCGCCCTTGCAGGGAAAGTCAGCATCCGGCTGCCCGGCCCTTGTTTGTGCGTGCAAACGACCTGTGACTAGCAGGAGCAGGCATCCTATCCAGAAAACTCTCATCATAATCATCCGTTGAAAACCCCCAATATAGCAGGCAGCGTGATTACGCTGGCCTGTGCTGCCCTGAATACGGCATTTGCCATGATAAAACAACGTCCATTCCTGTCTCCTACCCAAGCGGGCAGAAAGGTTTTGGGCAACTGCATGGTACACTCCCCGTCAATGCCGATATTTGCGCAATGTCTGAAGAAGCCCCCAATCTCCGCCTCAAACGCTTTGGCAAATGGAAGTGGACGGACCTGGTATTATATGCCGACGAACATCTGGTAGCCGTTAACAAACCCCTGGGTATCTCCACGCTGGCAGAACGCTGGACGGATGAGCGCAACCTGTCAGACATTGCCCGCGCGCATGACGACCACCTGCGGCCCGTGCACCGGCTGGACAAATACACTACCGGGGTGCTCATCTTTGCCCGCACACCGGAAGCCTTCCGCAACCTGGCCCTGCAGTTTCAACGGCGTAAGGTGCACAAGGAATACCTGGCGCTGGTCAAGGGCAACTGGGAATTTGACGGCTTTGAGGTGGATGCGCCCATTGCACAGGGCGCCAAAGGACAAGTGCGGGTGGATCTGCAGGAAGGTAAACCTTCACTTACCCGGCTTTTTACGCAACAGCAATGGCGGGATTATACGTTGCTGCGTGCCGAGCCCATTACCGGCCGCAGCCACCAGATACGCGTACACCTGTCGTACATCCACTGCCCGGTAGTGGGGGATCACTTATACGGAGGGGAGGATCTATATGTGAGCGGACTGAAACGCCGCGGCTACCAGCGTCATTGGGAGGATCCTGAGCGCCCGCTGAATACGGAATACGTGCTGCATTGTCACCGCCTGGGGTTGCACCACCCGGCAGACGGCCGTCTCCTGACCCTGGAAGCACCTTTGTCTGCCAACCTGCTGGTATGCCTGCGCCAGCTGGACAAGTATAACGCGCTGTCCTAGTCTTCTGCGGTCATCAGACCAGCCAGTTGTATGCCCACCTGGCTGCCGATAGCGACGCCCATGCCGCCCATGCGCACACCCACCGACTGGCGGGGAGACAGGCGTTGCAGGATGGGCGCCTTTACCTCCCCGAACGCCATAATACCGGCCCAGGCAATATCCTCTTCCCAGGATATGCCGGGCAGGATGGCCTCCTGCAGCAACCCGCGGATATACGCCATCACATCTGGATTGAGGGCGAAATCCGTGGTGGTTTCGGCAGCCCGGAAACGGTTGCGTCCGCCGCCAATGAGCACCCTGTCCGGTCCCAGGTGGCGGAAATAGACATACCCTTCATCCATATGAAACACCCCGCGAAAGGGTACCCCGCCCGGTATGGGTTTAGTGACCAGCACGGCCCCGCGGCCGGGTTCTATCTGCAACTGGGGGAACAGCGTGCGGGTAAAGGCATTGGTACACACCCCTAGCTGGCGGGCCCAGAAGGTATGCCCCTGCCGGGTTTCCAGGCGCACTCCCTGGGTTTCTTCATGGATAGCGGTGACTTCTGCCCCGGTCAGCAGCGCAATATCCTGCTGGCGCGCCAGTTGCAGGAGGCAGTCCACCAGTTTGCCGGTGTGGATGGCCGCTTCATGAGGATTATATACCAGGTGGGTATATGCTTTGCGGTCAAAGCCCATAGCCGCCCGCCGGTCATCTGCCAGGGTAAATACGGTATCGCCAATAATAGGCCGCAGGAGGTCATTGATGCGGTCTATATGCTCCAGTGCACTATCCAGGTGCGGGGCCAGTAGTTCATAGCCTCCGCAAGGCTCCAGCCCTAGCCGGGCATCTCCTATCCGGCTGCGCAAGTGCCGGAGCCCTTCCCAGCGCATGGTCACCAGCGCCTGCACCTGTTCCGGGCGCATGTGCTGCAGATCGTCCAGGATCTCCGTGAGGCTGCCAAAACAGGCAAAGCCCGCATTACGGCTGCTGGCGCCCATAGGCAGCAGCCCCCGCTCCAGCACCAGTATACGTGCCTGCGGGCGGGCTGCCCGCAGCTCCAGTGCGGTGCTCAGTCCCACAATGCCTGCGCCCAGGACTATGTAATCCCAGCGGATAAGGCTTTCCCGTTCCCAGTAGCTCACCATGCTTTTCTTCCGATTTATCAGAACAAATGTACAAACCAGGGAAAAACTATCGTTCTCATTGAACTTACCTAGGCATTTTAACGTAAGCGATTATATTAGCAGCTCTTCTTAGTTTACGCAGCTATGTTTGTTTATTATCAATTAGCTATTCACTGGCCGGCCTACCAGAAGCTGGAGGTACATCTTACCAACGGACGGGTGCGGGTATTTACCGGGGCAGGCATAGATCCTATCCTCAGCTTGTTACATCGCCTGCAGGTGCCCGTATTATTTATGCAGGGAGCCTCTAACTGGCAGCAGGGGCTGGAGAGCCAGACCTGCCTCTCACTTGCGCACCGGGCTAACTAGTTCTAATTTGGCCCTATGCAAAGGGGCTATCGCTTACTGGGTTTGCTGGGTACCGGCGTGCTGGGCCTGCAGTTATATCACTGGCTACCGCTGATTGCCCTGCATTATGCCGCCCTGGTCGTGTTATGTATATGGTGGGCGGCAGTGTTTGTCATGGTGCGGGCATTGCTGCGCGGGAGTGTGCGGCATAAGCCCTGGATTATCGGGGTATGCACGGCCTGGCTGGTCTTTCAGCTAATAGTAGTAGCGGGGGTATACATGGGCTGGGTGCCGACGGAAGGCGTGTTTGACTGGAAACGCTACTTTCACTGGTCAGACGCCTACTGGCCCCTGTGCGGACTTATCGTGTGGTTGTGGCAGGAAAAAAGAAAGCCGCTAGAGCGGAATGATGTAACTTCGTAGCGAAGCCACAAAACCATGGAATCCATCAACTTCAATGTCCCTTATCTCACGGGCAAAGAGACTGCTTATATTATAGATGCCGTCGGGCGAAAAAAACTCTCCGGCAACGGCCATTATAACAAGCTGTGCCAGCAGTATCTTAACCAGCGCTATGGTTTTGGCAAGAGCCTGCTGACCAACAGCTGTACGGACGCGCTGGAAATGTGTGCGTTACTGCTGCGGCTCCAGCCGGGGGACGAAGTCATTGTGCCCAGCTACACGTTTGTGTCCACGGCCAGCGCTTTTATCCTGCACGGCGCCAGGGTGGTGTTTGCAGACAGCAATGCAGAAGAGCCTAACCTGGACGTAAGCCGGGTAGAAGCGCTGATCACCCCGCGCACACGCGCCATTGTGGCGGTTCATTATGCGGGTTTTGCTGTAGACATGGATCCGCTGCTGGCCCTGGCACGCAAGTATAACCTGGTGATCATTGAAGATGCCGCCCAGGCGATCGAGAGCTTTTACAAAGGGAAGGCGCTGGGCAGCATAGGCAGCATGGCGGCATTTTCCTTTCATGAGACCAAGAATATCATTAGCGGAGAGGGCGGGCTGCTGAGCCTGAACGATGCCGCGTTCTTTGAACGGGCGGAAATTATATGGGAGAAGGGGACCAACCGCGCGGCGTTCTTCCGCGGAGAGGTGGCCAAATATAATTGGGTGGACATTGGCGCCAGCTACCTGCCCAGCGAGGTGACGGCGGCATTCTTATATGCCCAGCTGGAGCAGCTGGAACAGATACAGGCCCGCCGGGTGCATCTTTTTAACCGCTATGCCCGGCTATTGGAGCCCCTGGAAAGTGCGGGTTACCTCAAGCGGGCCGTCATACCCGCCCATGCCACGGTAAACGGGCATATGTTCTATGTGCTGTGCAACAGCCTGGCAGAACGCACGGCCCTTATAGACCACCTGAAATCCAAGGGCATTATGGCTGTCTTTCATTACCTGGCATTGCACGAGAGCCCTTATTACCACGACAAGCATGACGGCCGGGAACTGCCCCGGGCTTCCCGCTTTGCAGATATCCTGCTGCGCCTGCCCATGTTCTATGAGCTCACAGAGGCTCAGCAGGATTATATAGCAGGTGAGATCCAGCGCTTTTTCCGGAAATAAAAACCGCCGGCACTTGCATACCGGCGGACACTTCTGGTAAAAGAGTTTTACACTCTGTAGGGTGTATAGAATCAAATTTCGGGAGCGTTTACGGCGAATCACATAGGGCAAATGCCGTATTCGGCGGCGGCCTGCGGCAAGCTATTCCAGCGCTACTTTGAGCATGCTGAACATGCGGGGCCGGGCCTTGGAAAAGACCACCAGCGCACGGGTATTGGTCACCTGCTCACAGGCCTTGCGGTAGAAGGTATCTGACGCACGAAAGCCCTGCAGGAAGATCTCCTGCGGCAGTACTTTCCCCTCATAGGTGATCTCCCTGAGGAATACGTGGCTGCCGGAGTTCCGGCTGCGGGCTTTGTAAAAGAACAGGATGCCGCTGGGCGCTACCACGGGGAAATAACTCAGTTCGGACTGGTATTCGCCGGTTTGCTGCTTGGGGATGACAGCGGTCCATTCGAGCTCACCTTCGGGGGACAGGGAAAAAGCGGCAATATCATCGTAGTGATGAAACTCGCGATAGCTGATAAAGCCATAGGCATCCGTATAGGCCACATGGGAGACCCAATACTGCTCTGCAACGAGCAGCAGCCCGCCGTCCGAACGCAGGATGATATGGTCCAGGTAAAAGTCTGTGAGCGCCTGGTCGCGGTCCAGCTGGCGGCGGGTGAGGTATTTGGCCAGGAAGGTTTTATCAAAAGGCACAAACCGGGCCGTCTCCATCACATTATCTTCTGCAGAAAGCCGGGTATAAATGAGCCCGTGCACCTTGTCTGCATTGCGCCTGCTGTAGAAACCGCCCAGGAAAACGGTGCCCTGGGGGTCCAGCTTAAAGGTAAGGTCTGTGATATGGTTCTCCGGGTAATACAGGGGCGTTTCCAGCAAACGGTTGTCTGCCGGGCTTTGGGGGTTGATGCGGAACAGCGTATACGTGGCCTGCCGGTCCCGGGTGTCTTCAAATTTTTTGGACAGCACATAAATACTGCCCTGGTTAGCCACTTCTATCTGCTTCAGCGCAAGCTGTTTATCTGCATAATTCAGGTCCACCTCTCCCTGTTCAAAGCCCGTGCCTTCCGTAGCAAACCGCAGGTAGCGCAACTGCGCGGTTTTGTCTGCACGGTTATGCTGCCGCTGCACCACTACCAGTTGCCGCTTGTTAATGGAACGGGCAAAACTGAACACTTCACGCGACTGGCGTTTGGCCTCAAAGGTGGCCACAATCACCCGGTCTTCGGTGAGGTTACCGGCCAGGTCAAAGGCCATGTAGAACAGCACGCTTTCATCGGCACCCTTGGGCTGCTCTGCCACAAAAACGAGGATGCGGTTACCTACTACAGCCAGGTATACGATATTCCGCCGGGAATCATTTTCCAGGAACTGGCGACTCCACTGCCGGTGAAAGCTGCCGTCATATTTGAATACTCCGATATACCGGCTGCTGTTGCGCGTCATATAGCTCAGGGTCACCAGCCCGCTGTCTGCTTTCACATACTCAAACCATAACGGGCGGGGTTCTTTGCGCCCCAGCTCCAGCGACGCTACCACATGCTGGCCTTGCGCGCAGGTGCACACACCTGCCACAAGCCAGAGAAAGACGATGATACGCATGCAGTGTTAGTCTAGCTTCATAGGCATGAGATGGCGGCGGGAACCGGGAGGAATACTCTTCAGTGCTTCCCAGTACAGATCCTCAGCTTCCTCTTCTTCCCGCAACGGCCCCGAGAGAAAGATATGGTTATCCCGCACATTAGGGTCGTTGTTCTGGTAGAAGAATGCCTTACGTATACTACGTATGATCTCCTCCCGGGTTACGCACGCCTTGCTGAAAAGCAACGGTGTGAAATGGTACTCCTGCACCAGGCTATCCCTGTAGCCGCGCATCCGCACAACCTTGGCAAAGTAGAAGCAGCCCTCTTCCGCAGTTTCAGGCAACTGGGCCATAGCCAGGAGGGGAAATAACATCCCTATGCCGAGGAGACTGCGCCTGAACATAGCGCCCAATTTAGAGGATTTTGGCAGAACCTGTGGTGTATAATCGCTCAAGCCTCAGGATCATCTGCTCAATAGCATAGGGCTGCACATCCTGCCGCCCTTGTGCAACCAACCTGTTGCGCAAGTCTGCACTACCCAGCAAGGCGCGCATCCCCTCCAGAATAGCGGCGCTGTCGCGGTAAGGCACCACCCAGGCGTTCTCCCGGTGACGGATCACCTCGGGGGCCACCCCGGAGAGAGTAAACACAGCGGCTACACCTGCGGCCAGCGCTTCTATATAGGTCTGCCCAAAGGACTCACTTTCCCGGGCCACAGGCACATGCACATGCATATCCAGCAGTCCATAGAGTGCGGGCAGGTCTTCCACAAATCCTATCTTGCGCCAGCTATGGGGCGGCAATTCCTGCAACTGGCGGTCTATTTCCGGCTCATAATCTCCCCACACCCCGGCAAACAGCAGCACTGCACCAGGATAGTCTGGCAGCAGTTCTTTGAAGGCGGCAATGGTATAATCCATCCCCTTGAGGGCCAGGAAACGGCTGATCACACCTATAACCGGGCCTTTGCCTGCCAGCTCATGGCGGATGCGCAGGGCCTCTACCGCAGCGGCATCCGGGTGGGCCAGGGCCTCCAGCTGAAATCCGTGGGGAATGCGCACGATCTTGCGGGAAGGTACCTTTTCTTTTTCCTGCAGGATCTGTTCCACATTACCGGATATACTGACGATATGGGTACTCAGGGCATTGATGCGCTTATCCAGCCACACGGCCTTGCGGCTCAGGTAATGGTTCTCTATGGCATGGTGGCGGGTATGTACCCGCATGGGGATCCCCCGCAAGCGGGCCGCCAGGAGCCCCAGGAAACTGGCATCTATCAGGTGCGTATGTACCACATCCGGCCGCCAGGAGCCCATATCCCGGTAAAGCTGCCAGAGCAAACGGGGATACTGCCTCCGGCTGGTAAAACTGTATACTTTGTGCGGAATCCCTTTTTCTTCCAGGAAAGCCTGCATCCGGGTGCGGGGCCAGGGCTGTAGCAGGATAAAGCGCAGATCTGTCTGCTCCCGGTCCATCTGCTCAGCGGTCCACTCATATTGGAGCGCCTTGTTGATATTGGAAAGGATATAGAGGACGCGCGTCATATGGCAAGCATTACCTGGTCGGTGGTTTTGTGGCGCTCCGGCGTATAGCTTGTGATGGGTCCTGCCAGGGTAGCGTAAGTAAAGTGCCTAACTTTCCATGCGTTTGAGATTAGCCTCCAGCACATCCAGGTCTGCCGCAAAATCAGAGACATGGTAGTGTTCCTGCGGGCGGTCGGCCGGGCAGGCCTGGTAGTGGTAGTGGATGCCACAGACATTAGCCAGCACCCAGTAGCTGCGGTTGTGGATGGTATTGGAGGCGTCTTTCTGGCGAAACATCTCCAGCACATGACTGCCCTGTGGCAGAAATGCCAGGTTCACCAGACCGGAACCGTGGCTGGCCACCAGTTGACGGGTATTCTGCATGAGGTGTATCTGTTCATAGAGGCTATAGTCCTCCATGTACACCTTTTGGTAACCATGCGCCTGCAGCAGTTCCCATACCGCCGCTTCATTGCTCAGCAACCGGAAGCCTGCTTTGCCACGGCTGATGTAAATGCGCGGCCCCAGGCCCTGCACACGGGGAGCCGGCTGAGCACAGGCATAGGCCACCAGCCGGGCAATGGCATCGGGCACTTCTTTATAGAGGGTGAACAGCTGGGGCACTGTAGCGGGCAACAGCACCTCATGGACATAACTTACTGCCTTACCGGGACTGAATACAATATCCGCTTCCTGTATGCCAAAGGCGGCCAGTGTATCCTGGGTAAGCCGTTGCCAGGCATAACGAGGCAGCAGCAGGCGAAAGGGCAGCCCGCTTTGCTGCAGGGCCAGCAAGCGGGGCAGGCTCTCCAGTAGCCAGTGGTAGTAATTACCTATGGTCCAGGGCGTATGGATGATACCCAGGGGCTCCTGGTGTTGCGGGCGAAATGCCGGATAACGGAGACGATTATAGATGGCCAGGCGTTTGAAATAGCCCGCACTTTTATTGAGCGGTATGGGAGCCGACTGCGGCAGCAGCTGCCAGCCCTGCATAATCAGCCCGCCGTGGGTAACCCGCACATCGGACAGCTGCTTCAATTCTATAGCATACGTGGGGTACCGGGCATCTCCATAATAGGTAACACCGGTCTCCGCCGTATAATTCGCCGGCAAGGCCAGAGGCTCATATACCACACGCATTGCTCCCGGGAGTATTATACGTCCAGGTTGGCATATTTCGCATTGAGTTCAATGAACTCGCGGCGCGGGGCCACTTCATCTCCCATGAGCTTGGAGAAGATCATATCTGCTTCCAGCGCGTTCTCAATAGTTACCTGCTGCAGCGTACGCATCTCGGGGTCCATGGTAGTGGACCACAGTTGCTCGGGGTTCATCTCTCCCAAACCTTTGTAACGTTGGACATATACTTTGCTCTCATCTCCGTCTGCCAGACGTTTGATGGCATTCTTGCGGTCGTCTTCCGTCCAGCAATACACCTCTTCTTTGCCTTTGCGCACCAGGTAAAGCGGCGGCTGGGCAATGTACAGATACCCGTTCTCGATAATGGGCAACAGGTAACGGTAGAAGAAGGTGAGGAGCAGGGTGCGGATGTGGCTGCCGTCGACATCCGCATCCGTCATGATAATGATCTTGTGATAGCGGAGTTTCTCCAGGTTGAGGTCTCCACCCTGGCCCACTCCCTGCACACCTGTCGCGGTGATAATATTCTTGATCTCCTCGTTCTCGTAAATGCGGGTAGGATGCGCTTTCTCCACGTTCAGGATCTTACCGCGGAGCGGCAAGATGGCCTGAAACTTGCGGTTACGGCCCTGCTTGGCGCTGCCGCCTGCACTATCCCCTTCCACCAGGTAGATCTCGCAGAGGGTGGGGTCATTGCTGGAGCAGTCTGCCAGCTTACCGGGCAGGCCGCCACTCACCCCCACTGTTTTGCGCTGCACCATCTCGCGGGCTTTCTTGGCCGCATAGCGGGCCTCAGCAGCCAGCAGCACTTTACTGACGATGCGCTTGGCAACCTTGGGGTTTTCCTCCAGATAGTAGGCCAGTTGCTTGTTCACAATAGACTCCACCACGCCGGCCACATCGCTGTTACCCAGCTTGGTCTTGGTCTGGCCCTCAAACTGGGGCTCGGGGACCTTTACGGAAATGATGGCCGTGAGTCCTTCGCGAAAGTCTTCGCCGGAGATCTCGAACTTGATCTTGTTCAGCAAGCCGGAGCTGTCGGCATACTTCTTCAGGGTGCGGGTGAGCGCACTCTTGAAGCCACTCACATGCGTGCCGCCCTCAT
>JAHBTG010000079.1 GCA_019638695.1 Bacteroidota bacterium
TGGTGCCAAAATTGGACATCAGCACTTCCAGGTCCTTGCTCTTGAGCTTGGTGTCGTCCACAAACATCACCACCGATATGGGTTCGGAACCCTTGCGTGGCGAGAACCCGGCAAAGGCGGGGTCTTCCTCTGATTTGGCGCCTTTGTCCACTTTGGTTTCTGCAACGGGTTCCATGCCGGCTACGCCCAGGTAGCGCAGGGTCTGTTTGGCAATGCTGGCCGTCTCCTTTTCGGGGAAATTGCTGACCAGGAACTGGAAGGTAGTTTTCAGGCCCTCCTGATCGCCTCCGCCACCTTTGGCCAGCCCCTGCAGGTAATATACCTGGTGAATATCCGGGTGATCCAGCATGGAGTTGATCATGTATTCCGACAACTCTATGACCGTGTGGTAAGCGCCACTCTGGTAGAGATTATAGAGGTTTTGGTAGGATTGTTTGAAATCATAGTCTGAATCCTGGTCGTCATCTGCTCCTTGCCGTATGAGCTTGGCATACAGGGATTTGGGGTATTTCTCCAGGATCTGGTTCTTGCAGCGTTCCGCATCTCTGGGTTTGTCATGGTCTTTATGCAGGATATACAGGCTATACCATACCTTGGAGGCTATCTCCGCATCGGGATACCTCCTGAGCAGTTCTTCATAGTAATGGGTTGCGGAGTCCGGCATCATCAGCTTTTGGTCGAATAACACCGCCAGCTCAAACAGGGAGCTGCTGATAATGCTGTCTGCCTGCTGGCGCTGCTGCGGACTTTTGGGAATGTTTGCCAGGTAGGTCTTCTTCCGTTTGGCCAGTTCTTCTTCAGAGCTGGGCGCCAGCGCTGCCATCTGCTGCTCCGGGTTGCCTGCAGTGGTGGCTATGCGCCGTTTGTTGCTGCGCCGCCAGTGGTCTTCGTTGGTGCGGCTGGTGCCCCAGTTGCGTTCAAACAGGGATTTGCCTTTGGCTACCTGGTTGGGGTCGTCAAAACCAAAGGTGCTGGCGGCGCCGGTGGTTTCGGTGTTACGCATCATAGCCAGGTCATTCATGCGCCGCTGCTCTTCCTCCCTTTTCTGCTCTGCCAGTTTGCGCAGCTGGTTCTCTTTCTCGGCTTCTTCCCGGTCTATCAGGTCGTCCACATACCGGGACAATTCCTTGTCTGTCAGCTTGGAGAGCGCCACCAGGCTGTCCTGTATCTGTATGTTTGACTTATAGGTGGCATAACTCTTGAAGGTCTCTGCCATCCGCTTCATCAGGTCATACTTGGGGTGTTCCTTGGGTACCACTGCGGCAGCGCTGTCATAATAAGCCTGGGCTACGTTGAGCTGCTGCAGTTGCTTGAAGCTGATCTCGGCATAGCTAAAGTAGGACTCGGCCTTCTGGCTGGGGTTCTTGATGCTGGCGTTTATGGACTTGCGCAGGTAGGTGAGGGCTTCTGCATAGTCCGGTTTTTTGAGCGCCATCTCGGCGTAGCGGTAGTAGATCTGGTCGCGAAACTCCTTGTACTTGCCGTCCCTCGCCATTTTTTTGAGCAGCTTGGCCACGTATTCCGTATTGGCCGGGGAGCCGGGCTGGTTCTGGAGGTAAAGCTCCACGATACGCAGCTTGGCGCTGAAGGTGATTTCATTGCCGGCATTGAGCTTGACCACCCGCTGGTAGGCTTCCACGGCTTTGGTATAGCCTGTGCGTTCAGTATAGAGCTGCCCCATCAGGTAGTTCCAGCGGGCTTTGCGGCGGCGGCCTTTGACCAGCTCCAGGTGCTGCTCCAGTATCACCAGCGCCTCGTTGACCTGCCCTTCCATCAGTTTGAGCGTCACGTCCAGCTCTGCCAGGTCCACCTTCAGTTCCTTGTCCATCTTAAGGTTCAGCTTTTTCAGCTGGGTAACGGCTTCCTTGGCCCGGTAGGGATTCTGGGACATGAGGTGTGCCTTGGCGGTCCACAAGGCGCCGGCAGGCAGCAGGGGACTCTCCGGGAACTTGCGCTTGATATGCTCAAAGTCCACGATAGCTTCATAATAGTTGCCCTTCTGGTAGGCGCATTTGCCCTTGAGCAGGTAACTGTCGTCTACATACTTGCCGTTCTTGTGGCGGAATATGATCAGGTCGCATTTTTTGTTGGCCACATCCAGCTGCGGAAAACTGCTCTGGTCCGGGCTGCTTCCGGCCTGTCCGGTTTCGGAGAGTGCGAGCAGGCTGATATAGCCTGTTTGCGGCACTATGAGGGTCTTTTCCATTTGCCCCACAGCCTCTTTATACTTCTGCTCGGCATGGTAAAAGCCGTTAAAATGGCTTACCAGTGTATGGTAGTTCCGGGAGACCGCAGTATTCTTTTCAGAACTGCAAGACACCAGCCAAACGGCCGCTGCTAAAAAAGCTGTTATTTTGCACCCCAAGGCTATGTAAGGTTTATCTGCAAAAGTAGCTATTCTATTCGTTAACATGGGGCTTCGCCAGCGTATTCAATCCAAACTCAAGGAAACCTACCGTTTCATTATCGTCCATAATGAAACGTATCAGCAGGCCGGAAATTATACTTTCACGGTGGGCCGCCTGGTTTTATTGAGCATCCTGCTGGCCGGGTTTCTGATCATTGTCACATCTGTCCTCATCGTGTTTACCCCGTTGCGCGAGTTTATCCCCGGGTATACCGATAGCAAGATGCAGGCAGACCACTTGCAGCTGATGGAGGATATGGATAAACTGAAGGTGCAACTGGCCCTGCAGGACAGCTTTATGGTCACCATGCAGCATGTCTTTCGCGAACCGGATACCGACAGCCTGTTGAAGAGTGCGGAACAGACGCTGGATGAGGCCGGCGGCAGTCACCTGCACGAAGGCATTACCCGGTTTATCAACCCCGTCCAGGGCAAGCTGCAAAGCAAGTTTGATCCCAGGGATAACCAATATGGCATAGAGCTGGCAGTAGACAACAATGCCACGGTATCCGCCGCCGCAGACGGCATGATCATTTTTGCGGAATACAGCAAGGAAACCGGCCATGTACTGATGATCCAGCATGCCGGGAACCTGGTGACCGTGTATAAGCATAACAACCGGTTGCTCAAAAAAACCGGCGACTACGTGTTCTCGGGAGAGGCCATTGCCGCCGCCGGGGCTATGGGAGAGCTGGCTAAAGGCACCCGCCTGAGGTTTGAAGTATGGGAAAAGGGTAAACCCCAGGATCCGTTAAAATTTGTTTCTTATTAACATTTTCATACTTTCTATTTAAAAATAGCCGTAGCTTTAGGCAACGATTAGGATTTCACCCCCTTTTTCTAAACTGATGGCAGTATTCAATCCAGGTAAAAAAACAGGCGAAGAGCGCAGAAATGGTGCAGAATCTTCCCTGAGTCTGATTGCTCAAGGCATGACCGTGATAGGCGATATGGTTTGTGAAGGCGACCTGCGTGTAGAAGGCCGCATTGTGGGTAATCTGGTATGCAAGAGCAAACTGGTGGTGGGCACAGAGGGCCTCGTAGAAGGTAATGTGGACGCTACCAATGCTACTATAGAAGGCAAGGTACAAGGCACCGTGGTCGTACGGGCATTGCTCCAGCTGCATGAAACCGGTAAGATCATGGGCGACATTGTGGCGGAGAAAATGGTGGTGCAGGCCGGCGCTATCTTTACCGGCACCTGCAAGATGGGCAAGGAAGGCCAGGACAAGCTGCGCAGTACCACTGTGCCAGACCTGCTGAGTAAGCTCAAGAAAACCACGCCTGCCGCAGAAGCGGACAAGATCGTTCCCAGACTTGTTTCTGAGCCCGTGGTGGCCTGATGGAACCCGGGAACCCGCAGAAACCTCCGCAGCGCCCATTTTCCTATATGCGGTATATGGGACTGGGAGCACAGATAACTGCATATGTGCTGTGTATGGCGCTGATAGGTTACGGGCTGGATGAATGGCAGGAAACTCCCAGGCGGTATTACACCGCAGGTTTTGCCCTGCTGGGCGTTATCTTTGCCATCGTTCATCTTATCCGCAGCACCCGCAGCGGCCGTTTATGACCCGCATTTCGCTGTTAGATCCGTCGGCACCCTGGCGCAGGTATGCCTTGTTCGCAGCCTGCCTGCTGGCTATGCTGGGGCTATGCCTGTCCGTAGCCTTGCTTAGCCTGAGCTTTGGACTGCTGGCAGTAGTGGGTATCGTGCATTCCGACTGGCTGCACCTGTGGCGGCGTTTGCGTATGACGCCCCAGGCGTTGCCCTTGCTGCTGCTTTTTTTGCTGTGCCTGGTGGGGATCTGCTACCCGGCGCTGAGCGGGCTGCCTACCGGTAAGGGAGCCGCCACTGCCCCGCATGCCACTGCCGGGGCGCCCATAGATACGCTGGGCGTGTGGCTGGATGAATTGCGTATCAAACTCCCCCTCTTGTTCGCACCATTAGCTTTTGCCCTGCTGCCGGGTGCACTGACTGCCAGACAACTTCGCTGGCTGGCATTGGCCTACTGTGGCACGTTGAGTGGAGTGGGTGTGGGGAACCTTATCCGTTATGTGCGCCATAAGGACGAGATAGATGCGCTGATCCTGCAAAGCAAGGAATTCCCGGTAGTAACGGGCATGTTCCATATCTATTTTTCCCTGCTGGTGGCTTTCGGCATCTTCTGGGCGGCCGGTTACCTGCTGGATAAGGCTCAGCCCCGGTTATGGCGCTGGCTTTTCGGAGGTTTTACGTTGATCCTTTTTGTCAACCTGCATGTGGTGGCTGCCCGCACGGGGCTGGCTGCCTTCTGGGGCACGCTGGGCATTGTGCTGCTGCGCGAACTCCTGCTGCGCCGCAAGTTCTGGCTGGCTGTCGGGGCTGTCCTGTTATTGGCAGTGGTGCCGGTAGCCGCATTCTATGGCAGCGCTTCTTTGCAAAAGCGATGGCAGAATACCCGCACGGATATAGCGGCCTGGGAACAGGGAAAAGACATCACCCACTGGTCTGTCAGCCGCAGGCTGGCAGCCTGGGAAACGGCTTTGCTGGTAGGCGCCCGCAGCCCGTGGGTGGGGGTGGGCCCCGCCAACCTGGAACTGGCTATGGATGCCCAGTATGCCCGCATGCCTTATCACATTGCGCCCGGTTACCAGGTCTATACGCATAACCAATACCTGGAGACCTGGCTGGCCTATGGAGTACCGGGTATACTCCTGCTGCTTTGGGCCTTGCTGGGCGGATTGCGCTACATTGCCCGCCGCCCGTTGTTGCTGGCAATGATCTGCACGACAGGCATTGCCATGCTTGTAGAGGCTATCCTGGAGCGGCAGATAGGGGTCAGCTTCTTCGCACTGTTTATCATGCTGCTTGCTTCAGGGCCTGCAATTCTGCCCCGGCAAACTCAAACAACCGGCGCATCTGTTCTGCCCCAAAACCGAAGCTGATACCCCCCGCAGCATAGACATTGGGTATGGTATCGGTATACCCCAGTTTGAGCGCTGCCAAATATCGGTCCAGCCCCTGGGCGGGGTGCTGCTTATACTGCATCCACATTTGCAGGGCACCCAGCTGGGCAATGCCGTATTCGATGTAATAAAAGGGCACATCAAAGATATGGCCCTGCTGGTGCCAGCGGTAACGGCGCAGTTCCTCATAGCCGCTCCAGTCTACTATGGGGTCATGGAAACGGCCGTAGATGCGTTCCCAGGCATCGCAGCGCGCTGCACGGCTATGCCCCGGGTGATCATATACCCATTGCTGGAAGGCGTCTACAGTGGCTATCCAGGGCAGGATGGTGATGCAGCGGGTGAGCTGGTCTATCTTTGCACGGCGCAGTTCTCCGGCATCGGTATAGAACTCATCCCAGTGATCCATACTGATCAGTTCCATGCTCATGGAGGCCAGTTCGGCAATCTCACTGGGGGTGTTCTTGAAGAAGCCCAGCTCCAGGTCGCGGGTGACGAAGGAGTGGATAGCGTGGCCGGCTTCGTGCACCATAGTGGTGAGGTCGCCCTGCGTGCCCACGGCGTTCATAAAAATGAAGGGCACCCCGGTTTCTGCCAGCGGGTAATTGTAGCCACCGGGTGCTTTGCCCTTGCGGGAACCCAGGTCCAGCTGCCCCATTTCGTTCATCGTGGCGATCATCTGCCCCAGTACGGGCCGCAGCTTACTGAGCACTGCTATGCTCTTCTGCAACAGTTCGTCCGGGGCCTGGAAAGGCTGCAGGGGTTTTTCTCCATAGATATCCAGGGCCGTATCCCAGGGGCGCAGGGTATCCAGCTTCATGCGTTGTTGCCGCTCCCGTAGTAGTTCTGTACACAGAGGTGTCACGATCTCCGCCACGGCGTCGTGAAAGGCGTGGGTATCGGCCCGGGTATAATCGAAACGGCCCATGGCCTTGAATTTGTAATCCGTATAGGAATCGAACCCCGCATTCCGGGCTATGCGGGTGCGCAGGTCCACCAGCTTGTCAAATATCTCGTCTATGCGGTCCTTTTCCTGCAGGCGGCGTTGGGCCATCAGGTCAAAAATGCGTTCACGCAGGCCGCGGTCGTGCTCCTGAAGCAGCTTGCCTGCTTGTTGCATAGTAAGTTCTTCGCCATCGAGCTGTACGGTCATTTCGCCCATAATGGCGTCGTATTCCTGGCTGGTAAGGCTGTCTTCGCTTTGCAGCGGCACATTCTCTTCGCGGAAGAGCTCTATGCTCTTGGCTACCCCCCGGTCAAATACCCGGTAAGCGCTGCCCTGCAACTGATTGCGGAAGGGGCACTCGTAGTATTTCTTCTCCAGCTGGTTATACAGCGGGGACAGCCTGGGCTGTATCTCGCTGACAAAATACTGGTAGGCCTTGCGGATGTCTTCGTCCAGGGTATTGCAGGTCATGCGGATGTAACGCCAGGCGATATCCTCGTCAATGATATTATCCAGTTCGTTCCAGTCCTTCAGCCACTGTTGCAGGTCTGCCACGCTGTGGAGGGGCCTGTCCAGCAACTGGCGGAACCACGGCTCCAGGGCGGCAAAGTCCGTTACTTTGAAGTCGGCAGGCAGGAAATGGCGGACGGGCGCGGGGATATGCAGGGTATCGGTCATGGGATAGATGGTTTGCGGCTATGAAGTTATTACTTTTACCTGCAAACCGCACGCTATGCAGCTCATCTCCCCCCAGACCGTCACGTATCGTTTCCCAGCCAATGATGCCGCGGTTGCTGACCGCTGGTATGCCGGCCAGGGTATGCTGGGGCAGCCGCATACCCTCCCGGCGGTGCAGTTGCACAGCTACCGAAATGCCTGGGTCAATCCGTTTGGGGTGGCTTTTGCAAAGCACCGGCTGCTGGCGCCCAGTGTATACCCCATGCACGCGCGAGACGGCCATACTGGGCAGTTCCGGAAGAGCTATGCCAAGAACAGGCTCCTGCGCAGGGTGGGGCAGAGGGCAGCCCGCGTGGCCCTGGTACAGCATCCCTGGATGGCCAACTACTACCACTTCTGCTGCGAGGTGCTGCCGCGGCTGTTCGTCCTGCGGGAGCATCTGCGGGATTGTACGCTGCTGCTGCCCGCCAGTGAGCGCCGCCCCTTTCATGATGCCTATTTATCGTTGTTCGACCTTGGCGAAGTGCGCTGGGTGGACCCTGCCCGGCTTTACCCGGTGCAGGAACTGCTGGTGCCCGATTTTACCAACGGATATGGCTATCATAACCCGGCGGTATTTATCTCTATGCAGCAGTTTCTGCTGGAAAAGCTGCTGCCCAGAGATCACCATACTTACGGTGAACGCATCTATATCAGCAGGGCAAAGGCACCCAAACGCAAGATCCTCAACGAGGCGGCATTGTGGGAGCGGCTCTCCGGGCAGGGGTTTGTGCAGGTATGGGCAGAGGACCTGAGTGTGTTCCAGCAGGCTGCGGTGTTTCACCAGGCCAGGGTGGTGGCCGGACTCAATGGCGCCGCCTGGAGCAATCTCCTCTATATGCGTCCTGACAGTTGGCTGCTCAACCTGGTGCATGCCCGCCACCCGGAGTTTGTATTTTACACATTGTCCAGTATTCTGGACATCCGGGCGCTGCATGTGCCCTGTGAGGGGGACGGTACCGGCCGCTATGCCGGCACGGAGGATGTTAACGCGCCTGTAGACGCTGTATGTGAGCTTTTGCAAACCCATACGCCGCATTTTGCGTAAATGGGGCAACGTGCCGTTCAGTTCTGGCATGCCTTTTGAATACTTGCTGTATCATCTCACACAATCTCCAGCGCCATGAAAAAGTCGCTTTTCGTTATCCTCCCGTTACTGGCCATAGGTGGCCTCACCCTGGCTTTTCGCACCCGTCCGGATGCAGAGCCGGCACCTGCCCCCAAGGTCTATCCCAAGTACAAGGTATCTGCCTTTCAGCCCGGTGAGCGCATTGTCTACCGCGTGCACTATGGCACCGTGACCGCCGGGGACGTTACCTTTTCCATAGACAACCAACTGCATACCTATAATGGCCGCCAGTGTTATCGCTTTCAGGTCAATGGTTCTTCCTCTGCTTCATTTGACCTGTTCTACAAGTATCGCGCCGCTTTTGATACGTATGTGGACAGCGAGGCGCTCTTTCCCTGGCACTATACCCGCTCCACGGATGAAGGCAGTTACCACTTCGAAGACCGCGTGTATTTCGACCACCAGAACAACGTCATCAAAGGCGTAAAAGGCACCTTTCAGATGCCGGACAATACCCAGGATATGATCTCCGTCTTTTATTATGCCCGTAGCCTGGCCTTTGAAAAGATGACCCCCGGCAAGATCTATAAGATGCCCGCCACCTTCCTGGATGACAAGATCTTCCCCGGCGCCTTCCGCTATTACGGCACCGAGGTGATCAAAACGCCGCTGGGCAGGATGAAGACTCACAAGGTGTCTCCGGTATTGGATGACGGCAGCGTGTTCAAAGGCGAAGAAGAGATGAAGATCTGGATCTCCGCAGATGCCAATAAGATTCCTGTGCGCATCACTTCCCCTGTGATCGTGGGGAACGTGGCTGCCGATCTCAAAGAATACAGCGGCCTGCGCAACCCGTTTGCGGCTATTGTGGAATAACCTGCGCATACACGCAGCTATATCCCGGTTCCGTTGGAGCCGGGATTTTTTTATGCTTCTCTGCGGTAGGGGCGCCCTCTAACCCCGTTACCCCGTGCTTGTTCAGGGTGAAGATTCCGGGCTCCCCGCTCCGCGGGAGGGGCTGGGGAGGGTTATTCCACCAGGGCAGAGATCCTTCGCTGCGCTCAGGATGACGCCGGGGGTGTGCGGAACGGCATGAGTGGTGCGGTGGGGGAGATGCCGAAAACGAGTTCGGCAGGACGGGGTACCTTCCTCAGGGCGCCGCCTGCCGCGCCCTGCCGGGTTGTAACTTTGTCGTATCTTTACGCCCATTCTATCGTAATCCACCCTTACCTGTAGTACCGTGAGCCAAACCACCCTTACGCAACAAGACCAGGAAAGCCCTGTCCGCAAGCTCCAGCGCAAAGAAGCAGAGGCCTTGCTGGGCGGCGGTGCAGACCGCATAGCGGCGCAGCATCAGAAGGGAAAGCTGACCGCCCGCGAGCGCGTAGAACTGCTGGCAGACCCCGGCACCTTTGAGGAGATCGGGATGCTGGTCACCCACCGCAGCAGCGAATTCGGGCTTGACAAGCAGAAGTACCTGGGCGATGGCGTCATTACCGGCTACTGCAAGGTTAACGGCCGCCTGGTCTATGTCTTCAGCCAGGATTTTACTGTGTTTGGCGGCTCCCTGAGTGAGACCCATGCCGAGAAGATCTGCAAGATCATGGACCTGGCTATGAAAACAGGCACGCCTGTGGTGGGCCTCAATGACAGCGGCGGCGCCCGTATCCAGGAAGGGGTGGTCTCCCTGGGCGGTTATGCCGATATCTTTTTCCGCAACACGCAGGCCAGCGGGGTGATTCCCCAGATCTCGGCCATTATGGGTCCCTGTGCGGGTGGCGCGGTGTATAGCCCTGCCATTACGGACTTTACCCTGATGGTGGAGAACACCAGTTACATGTTTGTCACAGGTCCCAACGTGGTGAAGACCGTGACCCACGAGAATGTGACCAGCGAGGAACTGGGCGGCGCCCTGACGCATGCCAGCAAAAGCGGGGTGACGCATTTTACCAGTCCCAATGACGTGGCCTGTATCGAACAGGTGAAACAGTTGCTCAGCTATATGCCGCAGAACTGCGAGGCCAAAGCCCCGCGCTATGCATGTACTCAGGATCCCCAGGCGTTGGTCCCCCAGCTGAACGGTATCGTACCCGATAACCCCAACCTGCCTTATGACATCAAGGAAGTGATCCGCCTGGTTACGGACAATGAGTCCTTTATGGAGGTGCACAAGGAATATGCCGAGAATATCGTGGTGGGCTTTGCCCGGCTGGACGGCCGTTGTATAGGCATCGTGGCCAACCAGCCCGCTTTCCTGGCTGGAGTACTGGATATTAAGGCCTCAGTGAAAGCCGCCCGGTTCGTGCGCTTCTGCGACAGCTTTAACATCCCCCTGCTGGTGTTTGAGGATGTACCCGGCTTCCTGCCCGGCACGGACCAGGAGTGGAACGGCATCATCACCAACGGTGCCAAGCTGCTCTATGCCTTTAGCGAAGCCACCGTGCCGCGCGTAACGGTCATCACCCGCAAAGCCTATGGCGGCGCCTATGATGTGATGAACTCCAAGCACATCGGTGCGGATATGAACTACGCCTGGCCCACGGCCGAGATCGCCGTGATGGGCGCCAAAGGCGCTGCGGAGATCAT